>JAYVGJ010000123.1:0-4373 GCA_043772375.1 Raineyaceae bacterium
AAAACAAATAATTTATACTTTTAAAGATAAATTTAAAAATTTTATTTTAGAACAAATCTTAAAATTATGATTTTTCAAAAATGTCACCCATATTGATTTGTAGCATAGCAAGACTAATTGGTGTTTTTTGTTATAAAGTGTTAAAATGCCCCATTTATACCAAAGAAAAAGCCTGTTTCTCTTTGTTTATTGATGGAATAATCAAACTGTAAGACTAAATTATAAAAAGAAACTATATCAATTCCCACGCCGGTGGTATAAAGAAACTGATTAGCTAGTTGATTATTAGTCTTAGCGGAATTTTTATCTCTGATATAGCCTATATCCGTATAAATTCTTGCATAAGCACTCACAGGAAACGTCCTGAATTGCTGGATAGGTATCCATTTAATATACTTTTCTACCTTAAAGAGTTCATATTTTACTGTTGGTTTGAGCAGGGCATAGCTTTGTCCGTCAATAACATATAACTGATAGCCACGCAGCAAATCCGTTCCATAACCGAGCCCTTGCGCTTGCGCATAAGGTTGCTTATTTCCATAAAAAATCCGCCCACTAACAGCAAAATCAGCATAAAAACGTTTAGAAAGAGGCTTGAAATAAGCAAGATTAGCATAAACAGCCGTTAAATTAATATCATCTAAACTAGAAAGCCCCCACTTAGACACATTTCCCTCAAAACGGTAGCCTTTTAGAGGATAATATTGCACATCTCGCTTGTCGCAGACAAAATTATAGCCAAGTTGCAAGTAGTTTTGTTGCGTGCTTCCCTCTAAATAATAGTTAGGATTAAGTTGAAGAATGGTATCATTAACACTAAAACGGTTGTATTTAAGTCCTGCGCTATGTGTTGTATAAAAACTTGCTCTTCTATTGATGCCCACACTGATTTGGAAGCGTTGACGCAGGATTTTTTCACTTTGGAGAAAGGTAAGTTTGTTGTTTTCCGTTTGATAAGCAATTTGTTTATTGCGTGCATATACAACATCAAAGACCATCCCATATTTTTGGTACTTGTCAATATAAGGAATTTGATAACTAAACGAAATTTTTGGGGTAAAACCAAACTGTAAAAGCATAGAAAGGCTTTCATTTCTGCCACGTACATTATTACGAGTAAGCCTTCCCCCAAAGTTAGTGCGTCCCAAATCTCTTCCTCTATCATTCCACCACTCATTAAAATTACGGTCAGCAAGTTCAAAAATAACCATAGGAAACCAGTACCAACGCTCTTGCAACGTAAACAAAATAGTCACTTTTTCTATATGATTTGTATGAATAAGTGTCTTATTGGCATCAAAAATGGGCAAAGCTTCCCTTTTACTTATCTTTATGGAGGGTTTTACCACTACAAAAAGATTAGTATTGAAGAGTTTGTTGCGTTCTCTTTCCAAAATAGCATCAATTTTGTGCTTGGAAAGGGTATCACCTACTTTTATGGCAAGTTCACGGGTAAGAATAGAGAGTTTTGTTTTCTTATTTCCCTTAAAATTTATTTCTTCAATAATATAAAAGTTAGAACTATCCAGCGTAGATGCTGGTTTTGGTAAGATATTTGCAGTGTTTTGCGTAGAATCAGAAAATTTTTTCTGAAAAGCATCTTTGTTCTGCGCAAGAAGCGTGTTATTTTTTTGAAAAAATACGCTAAAAAGAATTAAATAAAATAAAAAATTTGTCATAGTTTTTTGGTACATTTGCATTAGTGTTATTAATTTGTTAAAATTATCTTTAATTTTTTGTTTAAAAGTGCTGTTGTTTGTGAAAAACATAAACAATGACAATAAGAAATGGTTAATGTTTCTGTATTAACTCACCATTCACCACTCAAAATTCACCACTCAAAAATGAGTATTATCAGTAATACAAACCGTTTTTTGGTATTTTTTGCGCTACTTTTCTCGTTAGATGTAGCCCTTATGTATGCGCATTATACGCCAACGGTAACGGTTTTGCCTACGAATATAGCTATTTTTTTGGAAGTTACTGTATTTATTTTGATGATTGGTTTCTTTTTTTATTTTTTAGATTATCAGAAAAAGACCAAAAAACGTGCCATAATGCTTATGGTAGATGTTTTAAGTTGTTCAGAAGATGCCGTAGTTGCGTTGAATGCCAAAAATGAAATTATTGGTCATAATAGTTTGTTTGCGGCTTTGTGTGCACCACGCTACCCAGAAGACGGCAAAAATATCTTAGAAATTATCCCTACAAGCTGGCTTTCAGAGTGGCAAAATGCCCTTCAAACCCTTCAGATAGAACCAAAAACACAAATAGGAGAGAGCCACGCCAAAACTTTTGATTTTGAGAGTGTTATTTTCTCCAAGAAAGAAGATAGCACCTTGGTTGTCTGCAAAAAAATGCACCCATTAGCCAACCAACAGCATTTTTTGCCAGAACTGCAAGCCCGCAACAAAGAACTTTCTGAAAGTGTGCGCCAACTGCACCAAACGCAAGATATGTTTATGCAACTGCAAGAAGAACTCAAAGACAAAGAGGCTAATCTTAGCGCAATGATAGACAATTTGGAGGATATTATTGTGTCTGTGGACTTCAAATATAAGGTTTTGAGTATGAATAAGGCATTTAGAGAAACTTATAGAAGACGTGAAATTGTTGTAAAGAAAAGCTTAAATTTACTAAAAACTGTGCCAAGCAATGAAGTTGAAAACCTGAAAAAAAACCTTGATAAAGCGTTGGAAGGTAACAGATTTACTGTTATTGAGGAGTTTAAGAATTATTTTGAACAAACAGAGTACTATGAAACCACCTTTAATCCTATGGAAAATGATGAGGGAATTATCATTGGGGTGGCATTTTTTTCCAAAAATATCACGCTTAGGCGTTTGAGAGATATTGAAAGGCAAAAATTTATTGCACAATTAGAGGATCAAACGCAGTGTTTACAAGAAAAAGAGGAGCATCTGCAAATAAGCGTCACAGAACTACAATCTATTCACGAAAAACTCACTCAAACCAATTCAGAACTAGGGAATAGCCAACTTTTGATGTCGTCTGTTTTGGATAATTTGGTGGAAGGCGTGCTTGCTATTGACACTAATTACAATATTATTGTGATTAACCGTTCTATGAAAGAGCGTTATGCGGAGTTTGGCGTGATGGTAGAAGTGGGTTATAATGTGTTTACGCTCATTTTACCAGAGCAAATCCCTTATTGGAAAGCCGCTTGCGACAAAGCTATGCAGGGAGAATCTGTAACGACAATAGACAAAGTCAATAACAGTTTTTTTGATATGACGCTGAACCCTATCTTTGATTTGGATAACCAAATAATTGGCGTTTCCATACTTGCAAGGGATATTAGTAAGCAAATAAAAACGACGGAAAAAAATTATTCCAAACCCATTGATTTGTTTCAGCGCATACAAGACACTTCTAATGTTGTCAATGAAACGCAGGAAAGTGAAATAGCCGCTTACCGCAAAAAAGTAGAAGCTTTGAAAAGAGAAATCAGCAAAAAATAAAGCTATAATTACGAATTATCAATTACGAATTACGAATTACGTTAAAATAGCTTTGTAATTAGATAACGACATTGCTAATTGGTTTTTTAATACATTGTTACCTCATTCCGTAAGTACGACTTACGGCTACTATTGTTAAATCCTTTCAGGATTCTTAATACAAATAATCAAATTTATACATACAATTTATCAATGTCATTATCTAGGTGTTTTTACATTCGTACTTCGTACCTCGTATTTCTTTCCTAGCTATCAAAAAACGTGGTATTGTCGTCATTATTGCTGATGTCGTTATCTCTAACAACATCAAAATCATTGGTTTCGTAGTCGTTGAAAGGTGTATAATGGTTGTGGTGATAAAAACTATCTCGCATAGAAAAATACCACAAAGCATCACTCAAAGGGTCGTTTTGATAAATAATAGTGTTATTTTGGTTTTCCCTTTCTAGGCGTTCCTTGTTTTCTATTGCATAACAACTCACGCATAATTGTGGCTCTTTTGGGTCTATTTCTGTGCTTTGCGTGAGGTTTTGGGCAAGATTTTCTTTCTTATCTTTGAGTTTTTGGAGATAAGTTTGGTTGTGGTTTTTGCAAATATTTTTCTGACAATTTTTACATTGTGCTTCTGCTATATCACCACAATTTTTGAGAACAAAAAAACCTTTTTGAATTTGACAGCGTTTCATATTGAATTGTGAGTTATGAGTTAAATACAAAATACTTTTAATCAAAGTGTTACGTATTTTTCGTAATTGATAATTTGTAATTCGTAATTAGACTTCCTGCGAAAGTAAATAATTAAGTAAATTCATTGATTATCAAGATATTGTAATATTTTATTTTGATAATTGAACATCATATTAAGTGAAATCACTTGAAAAATATTTATAA
>JAYVGJ010000124.1:0-12860 GCA_043772375.1 Raineyaceae bacterium
CATCTATTTGACTTCATTTTACGAATAAAAACTTATGCTAGACATCAAACAACGCTTTTTAGACGCTTGCCGTGAGGGAAATATTGACCTTATTGATGACTTTTTGGAGGAAGGAATTAGTCCAAATACAATGGATAAAGATGGCAAAACTGCCCTGATGCTGGCGTGTATCAACCTTCATAATGATTATGTTGTCAAAATGTTGTTAGAAAATGGTGCTAACATCTACGCCCAAGACATCAATGGAAAAACTGCCCTAGATTACGCCATAGAACATAAAAATGAAGATGCGGAAATACTCATAAAAATTCATCACCCTAGTTTTGTAGAAATTTCGGAGCATCAAGAGCGTACCGCCACCCTCACAGGAGACCCTAGTGCCGTTATTTTGAAAGAAAATAATAATAGCAATAACAAAAATGTTTCTTCTGAAAATAAAATAGAAAAAAGTACGGAGAAATCTTCTGAAAATAAAAATACCGCTAATAACTCCAATACTGCCAATAATTCAGCTAATCCAATTACTGAAAAAAGTTTGCAAGTGCGTGAGTATGAAACAATTATTGCTTTTTGTGACGAACTCAAAGGAATTGATAGTACGCTAAGACCTTTTCTTTATTTTAAGAAAGCAGAGGCACTTTTTGCGCTTGGGAAAAAAGAAGAGGCAACAAAAGTAATGAATATTACGCAGCATATTTTTGAGGAATCCTACGGAAATATTGAAAATGCCAAAAACTGGAGCAAAGATACAAGCCATTTGTACCTGAAAATAATCTCACATCTGGCGGAAATCAATAAAAATAACCTTCAAAAATCTCTTTGGTTGTATAATGAAGCCTATCATTTGAGCCAAGAACCAGAACAGAAATATGAGTTTAAACTCTTTGTGGAGAAGATTTATGAGCGTTTGGTGAATGGTTATGATAGAAGTTATAAGAAAAAATTGGTTTTTGTGGAAGATGAATTGCCCACTTTTGAGCCAATTTTTATTCAGCCACTTGTGCAAAACAAAATGGGAATTTATGATTTTTGTGGCGCAGCAGTTCAAAAAGGCATTTTATATGTGGCGCACCCGCTCAAAAAACTTTCTTATTTGCCTTATCAAAATGCTGAAAACACACTTTTTGAGGCACAATATCAAGAAATCTTGCATATTTTGGAGTGTTTGGGAGCAAAAAGTATTAAAGTGACTTTTGAAAATGATGAAAAAAATGGAGAAAATGCTACTATTTTGCAAGAGTTTTCTCCAGTCTTAAAACCTTATTTGCCACCCAATTTGATGTGGTATAGTCAGTTTAATAATTGGAAACAACTCGTTTCTAAGCGTGCAGCAGGCATTTTAAGTGCCGAAATTTCACTTTCTGCAAAAGATATTCACTTGCTAGAAAGTTTTGAGTTGCAGGAAATGGACGAGGAGTTTCAGGATTTGGTGAGTTTTGGTTACCGTACAAAAAATGCTCCTGCACGCAAGCGCACACGTAAAGGCAAAAATGAGCCTGCCCGTTTGAGCCTTATTGCACCAAAAGAAGGCTTGAAAACGTGTAAGATTTTTGTTGATTTTGCTGATATTTCTGAACTTTTGGAGAGTATTCCGCTAGAAAAAACCTTTGTAGTACAAGAAGCACGCAATTTTTCAAGAGAACTTGCCAAAGAAGAAATACAAGAAGTAAAAGAGGAGAAACTGGAAAAATCAGAAGAGAAATCAGAAAAGAAATCAGAAGAAAAAGCAATAGAAAATCAGTCTGAAAAAAAACTTGAAAAATCCATAATCAAAGAAGAAAAGCATACTCTGAATACTCGTGAAGAGGTTAAGGAAGTCGTTAAAATCAATGATTTGATAGAAAAAGTTTTGGAGGTCAAACCAGAAATCAAGCCAGAAACGAAAGCGGAAGAGCTAAAAAAAGACTTTCAAAAGGGTACAAAAGAGAAACCAATTTTAGAAAAAACCCCTTTAGAACTCGTTAAAGAGGGTTGGGACGAGGTGGATAGGAAAGAACTTTTGGCAGAAATACGTGAAGAAATGCGTGAGAATGACCCCAAAAGTGTCCCCAAAAGTGAGCCAGAAAAAAAGCCTTTGGAGGTCAAATTGGAAGTCAAAAATGAGGAAAAAACAGAAGAGAAAGCGCAACCCATTGAATCAGAGATAGTTGTGAAAGAAATTAGTACAGACCCAGAAGGACTTTCGCAAGAAGAACGCTACTTTTATGAGATGCTGCAGCACGCCTACCAAGATGGCAGCATTTCTGATGATGTAAGAAAAGTCTTAGAAAGACGTAGAACTCGTTTTAATATTTCGTTGGAACGTGCCAACAACCTAGAAAAAATGATGCTCAATAAAAAATAATCAAATATTTGATGTGTGCAAGGTGTAAACTCTAATAAACCGTTCAATATCTTCAAGATGTTGAACGGTTTATTAGAGTTTATTTGGCTTTATTGACAATCACGACACCTAAAATAATCACGCTCATTCCTACAAAATGTGCCAAATGCAGCATTTCTCCTGCATACATTCCCCAGCAAACCGCCACAATAGGCACAAAATAAGTAACAGAACTTGCAAAAATAGGAGAGGACATTTGGAGCATCTTATAAAACAAGATAGACGACACACCCGTCCCAAAAACGCCCAAAATAACCGCATAACCCAAACTCTCATCTGCGCCCTCAACAGTTGTAAGCCTTGTAATAAAATCAGTAAAACCAAAAAGATAAATAATAGCCAAACTCCCAATCATAGCAATAGAAACAGTCGCAATATGCACAGGATTGATTTCTGAAAGGTATTTTTTGGTGATATTGATATTAAAACCATATAAAACCGTAGCTAAAACAACTAATAAAGCATAAGCATTAAGAGAAACCTCTCCTTTTTGGTTGATACTAATTAAAATTACGCAACCAAGAAACCCCAATAAAAGCCCTAAAAACTTCATCAGTGATGTTTTTTGCTGAAAAAACAACGCCCCAACCACGAAAGTAAAACAAGGGGTAAGAGAATTTAGGATACCAGAACTTGAGCTATCTATGTGCATTTGCGCTGCCGTAAACAAAAATGCTGGAATAAAACTCCCCAACATTCCAGAAAGAAAGAAGTATTTGAGTTTGCTTTTTGGCACTTTCTGAATATGAAAAACTGCCATTCCTATCACGACCACCCACGCAGAAGCCATACGCAAAGCCGCCACTTGTTCAGACGAATACACACGTAAGGCTTGCTTCATAAGTATAAAAGAAGTTCCCCAAATAAATGCTAGTATGACGAAAATCACCCAAACAATGTTTTGTATGCGTTCTTTGGCAGGTTTTTCTATAATTTTCGCATTGTTTGCAATGATTTTCATAAATTTTTTATCATCAGAGAGTAGTAAAACAAAGTGCAAAGGAACACAAAAAAATCCAACTTATTGCTAAGTTGGATTTTTAATTTTCTTTGATTTCTGTTGATTTTGATAATCTTTTGAAGATTACTTTGTACCAAATGGTTTGCCAAAGGGCATTCCAAAAGGGTTTCCAAATGGAGTTTTCATAGTTTTCTAGGGTTTTGGTGAGATTAAGTGACTGATAACGCCGCAAATGTACGAATTATATTTGGAACTAACAAATGTTTGCCAAATTTTATTTTGCTTCGTTATATTCCATAATTGCTTCTACTTTTTTAGCAATATCAGCAATAGTACCATCATTGGTGGCAACTCTTTCGTATCTTGTCTGCGACATTCTTTCAAAAAAGCCTTTTTTCTTTCCTGTATTTCCTTTTTTGTAGGCTTCTAAAAATGGTTTGTTATCCTCAAACAATTTATCTAATTCAGTATTAATCAAATATTTGGCATTACCATCACCTTTTCTAACCAGATATTGTGGATTAGAAAGTCCGTTTTTAACCATTTTATCCAATTTGATTTTTTGCTCATCTGTCTTTGCGGTAGCAATAATTTGCTCTGTAGATTTTCCTATGAAGGCAAGCCCACCATCAATATCATAAAACTTATATATTTCAATTTTGCCACTTACAAATTTTTCTGCAAAATATTTTTGGGGAATAGGCAAGCTATTTTTATTATTTTCAGAGGCAATTTTCAGAAATTTAATGCTTTCAAAAGTCTTTCCTGCAAATCCTTCGTGTGCGTCATCAGCGAAAATAATGGTTTGGTAATTTTCTGGTTTGATAGTTTTATCTTTTTCACCATTCACTACTACGTTTTTCAAGTTATTTCCAATATTGATGTAGCTAAACATATTCATGTCCACAGTACCTTCCAAAGAACCCTCTTTTTTGCTAATAATAGAAATTTTGCTTGTTTTGAAATTAAAATCAACACTTTCTAGCTCTGTTTTCTTTGTTTCTGCTTGTTTAGCGTTACTTTTAGCAAATTCTAATGCAACAGATTCTGGCATTTCATCTTGTTTTTTCCAAGTAAGCGGAAAATGCCTAGATTTGAAATCATTAGTAGTTAGTTGCTTTTTAGCTTCTTCAATTTCTTTGAGAAGTCTTTTTCCATCTTTCCCATCATAATCATTGTCTATTACTTTTTGGGCAAACCTAGTGGCGGCATCAAAGTCTTCTAATACAAAATGCAACAAAGCAGCATTATAAAAGCCTGCATAACGCATTTTACGGTGTTGTTTGTCGTCGGTAGCATATTTTCCAGGCAAGCCTTCAAAATATTCTAAAACTGCTTTTGCTTCTTGTTTAGGTGCAACAAGTGAGGGATTTTCAGCCACACAAAGAGGTACTAATTTTTCTAATTGTGCAAATTTGGCATTTAAAACATCATTTTCTGGGTGCTTCTTGGAGTCCATATAGTAAAAAGTAGGCTGTGCCAGAACAGATGTGTAGCCTATTTTTTGAGAAACCATTGAGTTAGTACGACTAATTAGCCCTTCCACTAACCCACCTATTAAAGTCGCTGGTGAAACTGCTGCTAGTGCGCCGTTTGCGTCCCTTGCATTATTATAGTTAGCTCCCCTAACAACATCTTTGTCTACGCCATACTTGTAGCGACTATAGGTATTGATTAGTTTTGCATTTTTACTGTCTGTTACATTTGATGATAAGTTATAAATATATTCAGTAACAGGGGTGTATACTGTAGCGTTATTGACTTGTGCTGTTTCTACGACACTTTTCGTTATTTGAAAACTTTTTAACTCAATTTTTATCAATACACGTCCACCCTCATTGAGGCGTGTAAAACCATCAATAATAGATGCTTGTTTGAGATATTGGGTTGTAATTGCTCCTCCAATAGTAGCACCAACAATGGCTTCTACCGTAAAAGTGCGTTCACTTTCAGGGTTTATTGGCTCTTCTGGCAGTCTAAAGTAAGAGTATGGCACTTTTTTGCCATCTAAATCAACTTTTTGGGCGAAAATTTGCACTCCTTGCAAAAATATACAAAGCAGTAAAAGTAATTTTTTGTTCATTTTGGTATGAGTTTTAGAATGAAGTTTGTGAGATTTCTTGTATTTATTTCAAATCTTGTGCAAAGGTAAGTTTTTATTTTTATATAAAAAAATAAAAAGATTAAGAGCAAATTGATAAATAATTAGAAATCCTGCTTTAAATTTATTTAAAGCAGGATTTTATTTTTAATTGATTTTCTTAAAAAAATTATTTTTGGATACCTTCTGCAAGAAGTTTGATAGTATTATTCAAAATCTCCACAACGCCACCTTCCACCACCATAACAGTTTCTTTGTTGTCTTGTGTCGTGTATTTCATCTCGCCTGTGTTGAGCGTAGAAATAAGGGCGGCGTGGTCTTTTAGTACCTGAAAAGAACCTCTTTTGCCAGGGAAAGTAGCAGAAACTACTTCTCCTGAAAATATCAATTTGTCTGGTGTGATTATCTCTAAGTGCATCTTTTTTTAGTGAGTAGTGAAGTAGTGAAATAGTGAGTAGTGAAAAGTCGTAGTATAATGTATTTCACTACACACTACTTCACTACACACTTCTCACTAAAAAGAATTATTTTTTTGCTTCTGCAATGAGTCTTTCCCCTTTTGCGACTGCTTGTTCAATAGTTCCTACAAGGTTAAATGCAGCCTCTGGAAGGTGATCATATTTACCGTCCAAAATCATATTAAAACCTCTAATAGTGTCTTTAAGTTCTACAAACTCACCTTTAAGACCCGTAAACTGCTCTGCAACAAAGAAAGGCTGCGACAAGAAACGCTGTACACGTCTAGCCCTGTTTACGACTTCTTTGTCTTCGTCAGAAAGCTCGTCCATACCCAAAATAGCAATAATATCTTGCAATTCTTTGTATCTTTGTAGCGTTTCTTTCACTCTTTGCGCTGTGTTGTAATGCTCATCACCTAAGATTTTTGCGCTCAAAATACGAGAAGTAGAATCTAGTGGGTCAACGGCAGGGTAAATGCCAAGTTCTGCAATTTTACGAGAAAGTACCGTAGTTGCGTCCAAATGGGCAAAAGTTGTAGCTGGCGCAGGGTCAGTCAAATCATCTGCGGGCACATAAACGGCTTGTACAGAAGTAATAGAGCCTCTTTTTGTAGAAGTAATACGTTCTTGCATTGCACCCATTTCAGAGGCAAGTGTAGGCTGGTAACCCACCGCAGAAGGCATACGACCAAGTAGGGCAGACACTTCAGAACCCGCTTGCGTAAAGCGGAAAATATTATCAATAAAGAAAAGAATGTCGTTACCTTTGCCTGTGCCATCTCCATCACGGAAATATTCAGCCATTGCAAGCCCAGAAAGTGCTACTCTTGCACGTGCGCCTGGAGGTTCGTTCATCTGTCCAAATACAAGTGTAGCCTGTGATTTAGCGAGTTCTTCTTTATCTACTTTTGTCAAATCCCAGCCACCCGCTTCCATTGAGTGTTTGAAAGCCTCACCGTATTTGATAATGTCTGACTCAATAAATTCACGCAAAAGGTCATTTCCTTCACGTGTACGCTCACCCACGCCTGCAAACACAGATAAACCTGCATAAGCCTTAGCAATATTATTGATAAGTTCTTGGATAAGAACGGTTTTACCTACACCAGCACCACCAAAAAGACCAATTTTACCACCTTTTACATAAGGTGCAAGCAAGTCAATTACTTTGATACCAGTATAAAGAATTTCTGCAGAAGTTGCCAAATCCTTAAATAAAGGAGCGGGAGCGTGAATAGAACGACCATTTTCTTTGCTTGGTTGCTCAATACCATCAATGGCATCACCTACCACATTGAAAAGACGACCTTTTACGGCATCTCCCACAGGCATTTGAATAGAACGTCCCAAATCTAAAACAGCCATTCCACGTTGCAAACCGTCTGTACTATCCATAGAAATAGCACGCACACGGTCTTGACCAAGATGTTGCTGACATTCTAGGATTACTTTTTGCCCGTTCTCTTTCGTAATTTCAAGAGCATCAAGGATTTTTGGGAGTGTTGAGCCTTCCGCAGAAAAACTCACATCTACCACAGGACCAATTACTTGGGTAATTTTACCAATATTTGCCATATTTTGTATAGTTATCTATAAAATAAACGCTTTTGTATTTTAATGCGCAAATGTAAGAAAAAAATGATAGAAATTTATGATTAAAGAAAAAAATTCTGAGGAAAACGTAAAATTACTCTTCAAATTCAATTTTCCATATTCCTGCTACGTGAGTTCTTTCTTTTCCAATTTCATAAGGTATTATTGCTACACATGTAGTTTTAAGTTTAATTATATCTAGGAGGGAACAATCAACTCCTTTCCGAACTATGTATTTGGCATTAAATTTTTTTAATCCCCATTTATCATTGTCCGTCACCCTAAACTCTTTAATTGTTTCTCTGCCTGGTGCGAAGCCAAACCAATCACTATATAATCCTGATGATTTCCAGCCTTTTGTTTCTTCTAAGTCAGGCAAATTACTGTATAATTCCACAGATTCATAATCTGCTATCTTTTCTGGTTTATGCTTTTTTGTAACTATCTTATCTTGTTTTTTAAGTTTCTTACTTTGTTGTCCCAAAAAGTAAGTATTAAAATCAATGTATGTGCCACACATAAGGAAATAGCAGTCTTTCTTATGCAATTTATTATGATAAGCGAGTCTTATCATATCATTAAAAACTCTTTGATGTTCATTTCCATATTCATCACCAGTTATTTTTTTGGCTAATTTGAACTCAAAAATGGTTTCCATATTTTCAGCATAAATTACTAAATCAATTATTTTGCTTTTAAAAATAGGATGTGATTTTTCCAGCACTATTCTGTTAATTTCTACTCCATTTGCCGTGATGGTGTCTATTATTGGGTATCTAAGACTTGCCTCGTGTATAATTTGCTCACGCCCTATTTTAGACTGATAACCTAACCAATAGGAAATAGCCTCTACTATTGCTTGAAAGTACTTTTTAGATTTTAAATTATTGGAGATCAACTAAGATTGGTTGAACTAATTGGTGTTTAGTTGGGTCAAATGCTTCTGGTTTTACCTCATTCATATCACTTAAAACAATTCGCATCCACGGATTATCCAAACCAGCGTCAATTAACTCATTGTAACTATTATTCCCAACATATTTGCTAACAGCCCAATTCAGCACTTTTGTAGGGTCAAGTTCTCCAGAATAAAGAAAAACAGCTATTTTTCCTTTATTATTATTTGGTAAATCAAATTCTACCTCTCTAATTTTTAGGTCTTCATTTTGTTTCATTTTATTTGTTGGGTTATTTGGCATCATTTCTTAACACAAATATAATACTAAAAAACAGCTATTCAAAAAAATAAAATAAGTGACGCAGAAATATAGTTTAAATCAATATCATAAAATATTGACAATCAATATTTTATGATATTAGTCTGTATTATTCATACTGATTTATTTTGATAGTACGTTTAGTTTGAGTAGGTTTGTGGTGAGAAATAGGCTATTAGGATTTGTATTTCTTAGTGCCTACTTGTGCCTACTTTGTATTTTCTTAGTGGTAAAAAAATAAAAATAAATGTTAGAAGAAGTTTCAAATTGTCCTGTTTGCAAAGGGACAACATTTAGCCGTTTTTGGTGTGAAGACAATTAGTTTGAGTAGGTTTGTGGGGGAAAGATACGTTTTTTGACATTTATTTTTTATAAATTATTCTCAACAAGTAGCAATAATATGGACTTAATACATTTTGATTTAACATTTTTTATCATTTTAGGGATTGTTTTTTGCTTGCTCGCAACGGCTCGTTTCTTTATTTCTGGCAAAACTAAAACCTTTCTTTCCGCCTTTAAAAGTGTGAAAGTAATCTTTGCTACAATTATTTTAACGCCTTTTTTCAGCATTTTGTGGACTATTGTTTTTGCACTTTTTCTGCTTGAAAAAACAAATACAAATGAATATTCAGACAATTTATCCTATCTTACTAAAATGGTTTTACTTTCTGATACCGCCATTTATGAAGACATAGGCAAGCCAAATTATATAGGAAAACCTATTAAATCATTGATTTTCAGCCAAAAAGATACACTAACTCCTACTGCTAGTTATCAAAAAGGTGGTAGGATTTCAGGAGATTACTATTATGCTTTCTCCGTCAAAGACAAGATTTATTGGATAGAAGAAAAAAATCTAATGGATAAATTCAAATATGTTTATACCTATCAGCCATTAGAGATAGTTGTTCCAAATAAAAGTGCTTTGGATAAACAAAAAGTAGGTGAAATTTGGGGTAGAGCCAAAAAATATATGGAAATATATGGAAAATATCACGAAGATGACACACCAGAAGACAATATTAGCAATGATTCTTTACTTTTAAAACGGTATGGTTATGCCGTTGGTGGCAACTTTTTGCAAATAAAAAAGACAGAAAATGCACAGGAAGTAAAATTCAAAGTTGATGCGCCCACCTATAAAGGTAGTGAAAAGACTTGTGTGGCATCAGTAGAGGATAAATTTAAGAACAAACCAGCTAATGCTAATGCCTGCGCCTACTATATGCAACACGGATTTTTTTATAAAGACGAGCTTTTGGGCAAAAAATAAAACATCAAAATGAGTATTAAAATCAGTATTAAATAAATGTTAGAGGAAGTTTCAAATTGTCCTGTTTGCAAAGGGACAAAATTTAGTCCGTTTTTGGTGTGTGAAGACAATACGGCAAACACAGCAGCAAAATTTAATCTTTTGCGTTGTGATGCGTGTAGTTTTGTCTTCACAAGTCCACGCCCAACTGCGGAGGGGATTGTCAAATATTATCAGTCTGGTAATTATATTTCTCACTCAAACGAGCAGAAAGGCATTATTAGCAAAATTTATTATTATGTTCGTGAGCGTGCATTAGCACGAAAATTGAATATTATCAACGAATTTTCAACGCAAAATAATCAGCAAAAAAATGAAAAAAATCTGCTAGATATGGGTTGTGGTGTAGGTGCTTTTTTGGAGATTTGCGCCCAGAATAATTGGAATATTGAAGGCGTAGAAACAGACACAGAAGCTAGAAATATTGCCATAAAAACGCTTTCTAATAATCAAAAAAAACTAGAAAATAGTAAGCGAGAAATTACTATCTTTGCTGACGTTTTTGAGATAAAAACAGAAAAAAAATATGATATTATCACGCTTTGGCACGTTTTGGAGCATATCCACGAGCTAGACAAAACCATTACGCACCTAAAAAGTCTGCTAAAACCCAACGGAAAACTTATTATTGCCGTTCCCAATCTAGAAAGTGATGATGCGCAGTTTTTTGGACGTTTTTGGGCGGCTTATGATGTACCACGACATTTGTACCATTTCTCCAAAAAAACGCTTACACAGCTTTTTGAAAGACATAACATTACTTTGGAAAAGATTTTACCAATGAGATATGATACTTTTTATATAAGTATGCTAAGTATGGAATATAAAAACAACAATAAAAGTAGCTTTCTGAATAAAATAAAGGCATTTTGGCGGGGTTTGGTGTCAAATATTAAAGCTGGAAATGATAATTATTCTAGTTTGATTTATGTTTTGAAAGAAGCCCAAAAGTAGAGGGTTACTTTGAATACATTAGAGTTTTTATATCTTGATAATGAATAAGTTATGTTATAAATACTTCAAAACCACCCCTAACCCCTCCTTGAAAAGGAGGGGAACAAAGCTCCCCGCCTTCCTAAGGAGGGGCTGGGGGCGGTTTTTAGTGATTATTTATTGCTAAATACTTGATAATCAAACTATAAAAACTCTATTTAACTCACAACTGAAAACTCCTCAAAACTTACTACAATGGACGAACAACAACGACTTGATGCTTATATGAAGCAAGTATTAAACATCAAAAACAAACGTGAAAATGACCAAGTAAAGCTAGATTATGCGGATATTGTCAAAGATATGGGGTTTTCGCAGGAAGATTTGGCTGCTATTGATACAGAGTTTAGGAAAGCTAAAGAGCTTGGACGTGGTTATGTGGCACATCAGCAGGCTGATGATGCTATTGAGGCACTTTCTCGTGCTTATGCCCTGCGCCCAGATGACGAAATCACGCTGCAATTGCTTTCTGAAGCCTACGGAATAAAATATATCCAAACAAATAACGAAACTTATAAGAAAAATTCAGAAGAATTTGCTCGTGCTTGTTTGGCTATCAACCCAAAAAATCAAGCTAGTTTCCAAATAATCCAGTCTTTGCGTGAAACACCTCAAAGCCAAACGCAATGGGGCAAAATTGCTATTATTGGGGCTATTGTAGGCGGAATTGGTTTTGGTGGATATTCTTTGGTCAAATCTCCTAAGCAAGATAAAAAACGTGATAATACCGAAATTGTTACGCCTGTTCCCAATACGCCAGATACGCCTAATGAAGACAGAAAAAATACTTTTGGCGTTTTTGTAAGTTCAAAAGGTGATGCTACGACCATCAAAATTGTTGATAATGAAGTCGTTACACAAAAAAGTAAACTCAAAAGCAAAGCGAAAAATAGTGAAAAACGCAAATATAATGATGCATCTGGAAAAGTTATCTATGAAGTAAAATACAAAGATGACGGTTTCAAAATGCGTACAGAAGGGGATAAATTGCTTTGGAAAGTGAAAATTTCTGATGATAAAATCAGAATTTCGGATAATGAAGACGGCAAAAATGCCTATGAAATTAAGAAAAAAGAGGATAAATTCAAGATTTCTCAAAATGGTAAAGATTTGCAAGAAGTCAAAAAAGATGGCTCTTTTGGTAATGCTATCATAGAATTAAATAAAATCCCGCTGGCAGAACGGGAGGTTTTGATAGGTGAAATGTTGCTTAAAGGGATTTAATTTTGAATGAACAAGAGCAATTTGATGCCTATATAAAACAAGTTATAAACATCAAAAACAAACGTGAAAAAGATATTTTAAAACTTGATTATGCTGATATTCTAAAAAATATGGGTTTTTCTAGGGAAGATATGATTGCCATTGACATAGAATTTAAAAAAGCATTAGAACTTGGAACTGGCTATCTTATCCACCAACAAATTGATGAGGCTATAACAGCACTTCTACGAGCCTACTCTTTGCGGAGTGATGATGAAAAAACATTGACATTACTTGCGACAGCATATCAAATAAAGTTTCTTTTCACATACAAGAAAATACATAAGCAAAAAGCTGAAGAATTTGCCTGTGATTGTCTTAACATAAATCCAAAAAATAATGAGGCTTTTCGTGTAATCCAAGAGTTGCACAAACCTAAGGTGAAAACAGTCTGGTGGATGAAGATTATAATGGTTTTTTGGGGTTGTGGTATCGTATTTGGGCTATCCCAACTAATTAGAGTTTTGTTTTTTAGGTGATAATACTATAAACTCCCGAGAAGTCAGTTTTGATTTTTAAATTTTGCCATAAACTCGCTTATATCCTCATTAGAGATGTTATTTTCTATTTTCCATAGCT
>JAYVGJ010000125.1:0-6410 GCA_043772375.1 Raineyaceae bacterium
TTATATCTTTTTTAACAAAAATCAATTAAATAAAAATGAATATAAAGAGCCTAATAGGCATAATTTCTTAACTTAATGGCGTTGGGGTCGCACCCTACAAAATACAAACTTGTCCTACACCCGAAATACACACAAGAAGGCACTAAGAAATACAAAAAGTTCATTATCAGCATATTGTATTTCACTGCACACTATTTTACTACTCACTACACACTAAAAAATAGCTTTTATTACGTCTGTAAAATCACGAGATTTTAAAGATGCACCGCCAATAAGTCCGCCATCTACGTCTGGGCAGGCAAAAAGTTCTTTTGCATTGTCAGGTTTGCAACTTCCACCATATAAAATAGACAAATTTTCTGCTATTTCTGCGCCATATTTATCAAAAACCACTTTTCTGATAAATTGATGCACTTCTTGTGCTTGTGCGCTTGTAGCAGTTTTGCCTGTTCCTATTGCCCAAATAGGCTCGTAAGCTATCACAACGCTAGAAAACTGCTCTTTTGAAAGGTGAAAAAGGCTTTCTCCAATTTGTCTTTTGATAAAATCAAAATATGCGTCATCTTCTCTCAAATCAAGGTTTTCGCCACAACAAAAAATAGGAATAAGTCCATTTTCTAGGCAAATACTCACTTTTTGCGCAATAATTTCGCTGTTTTCCTCAAAATATTCACGTCTTTCACTATGCCCAATAATGACGTATTTTGTTTTGATACTTGCCAACATTTCCGCTGAAATCTCACCTGTATATGCGCCTGCTGCGTGTTGTGAGCAATTTTGCGCACCCAAAGAAATGTTTTTGTAGCTTTCTATCAATTTTTGAATACTATACGAATGAATAAAAGGTGGTGCAATGACTACTTCCACGTCAGAAAGTACCTCATCTCGTACCATTGTAGCTATTTCGGACACGAGCCAAAGCGCATCTGTGTAGTTTTTGTTCATTTTCCAGTTGCCAACGACTATTTTTTTTCTCATTTTGATATATTTTTTCTGATTTTTGAGTGATTTTTATGTCAATTAAGCTCAAAAATAAGAATAAAAAAGTTAGATTTTCTAAAAAATCAAAAAAGTTTAGTTAGTTTTGTGAATTATTGAAATTTTTAATGTAATAATACTATGAAAGTAATCTTAGAAACAGCAAATGAGCTTTTAGAGGCTTTTGATAATTTGCCTAATGACGAACAACAGCATTTTTTGCTTGCTTTGCATCTCAATAGTAAAGCCAAAATTATCACCCAAAAAGATGATAACATAAATCCTCTAGACTTTTTTGGATTGTGGCAAGGACAGGAGATTGATACAAAAAAATTGCGTTCTGATGCGTGGAATAATAGAATTTAACAAATAAAACCTAATTATTAAATTGATGATAATTGTAGATACAAATATGTTTTCCAAATATTTGACACAAGATGAAGTCACCAAGACCATTTTTCAAAAAATAGGTTTTGAAAATCTCTATATGCCGGAACTCGTTGCAATGGAATTATGCAGAAAAGATAAAATTAAATCAGAATTGGACAAAACAGTCAGTTTTATTCGTGCTTTTTACGTGTTGCATATTACAGAAGAAATATCTATACAAGCGTTTGAACTTATTAAAAAATATCAACTAAAAAAGAAAATAGCCATTCCAGATGCAATTATAGCCTCTTTTGCACTAGTGTATAAGGTTAAATTACTGACTTATAATATTAAAGATTTTGACTATATAGAAGGATTGAGTTTATATAAAATTGACTAAAATAAGATGATCAAAGAAATCAAAATAACGAATTTTTATAGCTTCAAAGACACGCTTGCATCATTGCATACTGATACAAATGTGCTTATTGGCATCAATGGAGCAGGTAAATCTAATTTTTTGAAAGCTATCAAACTATTAAAAGAAGGAGTGGCGGGTGTTGGACTAAAAAAGCATATTTTAGAAAATTTGGGTGGTTTTGATAACATTTTTTTTAAAGGAAATATAGCTGATAATTCAACAAAAAACACCTCTATTATCATTGAATACACATTTGATAGCAAAAAAATAACTAATAAAAATTATGGTTTTAGGTTTACTGATGACGTAATTTACCAAATTACTATTACGAAATCTCCAAGTCTTTCAAATTTCTATATTCAAGAAAAAATAACTAGTAATAAAGGTCTTATTTATCTTGATTTTTCTAATGGAAAAGGAGTAATTAACGTAAAAACAGAAATAGAAGTTAGTAATCCTAATCTTATAGTTTTTGAAAATTTGGATTCACAAGAACTTATTTTGAGAGGAATATCAGATATTAGCCCTTTTCCTGCACTTATAAATATCAAAAAAGTAATTAAAGATATTGTGGTTTATGATTACTTTGATACTACGCCAAAAAGTCCAATTCGTAAGCCTGTGCTTCCTACTTCAGAAAAAAGATTGTTTTCTGATGGCACAAACTTACCACAAATCCTAAATACTATCAAAATTAACCATAAAACAGAATACCGCAAGATTATTGAAAAATTAAATGATGTAAACGCCAATTTTACAGGTTTTGATTTTAATATGATAGGTGGAAATATTGAACTAATGTTGGAAGAAAAAGGGCTTGAAAGTGCTATTCACGTATCTAATATTTCTGATGGAACGTTGCGTTATTTGTGTTTGCTTGCTATTTTGTATAATCCAGAACGTGGTAATTTTATTTGTATAGATGAGCCAGAAGTGGGTTTACACCCAGATATGCTACTTAATATTGCAAATGCTATCAAAGACGCATCAGAAAATACTACTATGATTATCTCCACTCATTCTGAAAATTTATTGAATTATTTTGAGATTGAAAATTTGCGAGTTTTTGAAAAAGATGAAGATAATGCTACAGATATTATTTCATATAAAAAAGAGCAGTTTAGTGCTTGGTATGAAGTGTTTTTTTTAGGAAAAATGTGGCGAGATGGGGATTTTGGAGGGCTACGTTATGGCAGCTAAGAAAGTTATTTTGTTTATAGAAGGAGAGACAAATAGCTCAAACGGCGACTTAAATCAAGGTTTTACCAAATTATTAGAAAAAAAAACTAAAAAAGATTAAAGACTTTATAAAATCATATGACAACATTACAAGAACATTTTGATGGTTTAATTTATTGCAATCCCGCAATTAAAAAAAAGTTTGTTGGGCTTTTTATAAACGAATTTATAGACTTAAAATATTCAACAACTCATTTAGAAATGACTCTTTTGAAAAGTGAATTTTTAACACAATTTTTACCAATATATTTCAATATTTTAGAGCAAGATTTCAACGCTATTAGAAAAATAGAATTTTTATACAAGATATTTACTGACAAATCAAGTGATTTTCAAATACTTTTAAATCAAATATTTGGTTCAACATTTGAAAAACTCCACAAAAACAAAATAAGTTGGGATAATGAATTAGACATTGAACCAGTTGAAAGATATTTGAGAATTCAGGATAAAATCTCTTTCAGTTTCCCATCAGATAAGAATTTTATCACTCGTGACAGATATAAAAACCTTTCTGAAACTAAATTTGACAACGTAATACAAGAATTTAATTCACTTTTACAGGAAAAAGATAATAAAAATCTTTTATCACTTGGCATTAGTTACAGTTATGCAAACATAAATTTGCCCAAAACATATGATATAATATTTGATACAAGGGATACGACAATATTTTGGGAGCAAAAAACAATAGTAAGATTTGCATTTAATTATAGAGTTATTTTTCATACCGACTTGTGGAGAGGTCATCATTCTCATTGTTTAATAGAAATAATTGGACAGATTCCAAGTATATTTGAGGAACTCCCAGATAATAGTGGAGAGGTATTACACAAAGGTATTGGACTTTGTACTAAATATGATTGGCAGTATATACGAAAAAAAAAATATGTTTAACTTGGGTTTGGCGAAAACTTGCTAGGTGCAACACAATTAGAAAAGGATTTTACTGATTTTGAAAGACTTATCAATAAATTAAAATATAGTTAAAATAAAAATAAAATAAAAAATGTTAAGAACTAACAACTGCGGTGAATTAAGAATGGCGCATATAGGCGCACAAGCAACACTTTGTGGCTGGGTACAGACAATCAGGGACAAAGGTGGCATTATTTGGATAGATTTGCGTGATAGATATGGCGTTACGCAACTTATTTTAGAAGAAGGAAAAACAGATGAAAAAAGTTTGCAAATAGCACGACAATTAGGGCGTGAATTTGTCGTAAAAGCAATGGGAAATATTGCTGAACGTAGCGCAAAAAACGACAAAATGCCTACTGGCGACATTGAAATAAGGGTTGCTAGTCTGCAAATTCTTAACGCTTCAGAAGTGCCACCTTTCAAAATTGAAGATGAAACTGACGGTGGTGATGAAATACGTATGAAATATCGTTACTTAGATTTGCGCAGGAATATTGTTCGCAAAAACCTAGAATTACGCCACAAAATGGCACGTTTTACTCGCAATTATTTGGATAATCTGGATTTTATTGAGGTAGAAACGCCTGTTTTGATAAAATCCACGCCTGAAGGTGCAAGAGATTTCGTAGTGCCTAGCCGTATGAATGAAGGGCAATTTTATGCCCTGCCGCAATCTCCGCAGACTTTTAAGCAACTTTTGATGGTGGCAGGTTTTGATAAATATTACCAAATTGTCAAGTGTTTTCGTGATGAAGATTTGCGTGCAGACCGCCAGCCCGAGTTTACGCAAATAGACTGTGAAATGTCGTTTATTGAGCAAGAAGATATTTTAAATACCTTTGAAGGGCTTACAAAGCATCTTTTCAAACAAATTAAAGACATTGATTTGACTGATTTCCCTCGTATGACCTACGCAAACGCTATGCGTACCTACGGAAACGACAAGCCAGATACACGTTTTGAAATGAAATTTGTAGAACTAAAATCTAATGAAAATAATGCTGAAAATGCTGTTTTGAGCCTTGTGGGTGATACTTTTCCTGTTTTTAATGATGCTGAAATGGTTGTTGGGATTTGTGCAAAAGGGGCAGCAAATTATACAAGAAAACAATTAGACGAACTCACGGAATTTGTCAAAAAACCGCAAATAGGCGCAAAAGGGCTGGTTTATGTGCGTTATAATGAAGATGGAACACTTAAATCTTCTGTTGATAAATTCTTTTCAGAAGAGATTTTGAAGACTTGGGCAGAAAAAATGAACGCTCAAAAAGGTGATTTGGTGCTTATTTTGTCAGGTGAGGCAAATAAAGTGCGCAAACAATTAAGCGAGTTGCGTTTAGAAATGGGTAATCAGCTAGGACTTAGAGATAAAAACACGTTTTCAACGCTTTGGGTGCTAGATTTTCCTCTGCTTGACTGGGACGAGGAAAGCAAGCGTTTTCACGCAATGCACCACCCTTTTACCTCTCCAAAACCAGAAGATATGGCACTTTTGCAAACAAATCCTGCTCTGGTGCGTGCAAACGCCTATGATTTGGTCATCAATGGTGTTGAGGTTGGTGGCGGTTCTATTCGTATTTTTGACAAAGATTTGCAGGCAAGAATGTTTGCTTTATTGGGTTTTAGCAAAGAAGATGCAGAAAGTCAGTTTGGATTTTTGATGAATGCTTTTAAATATGGTGCGCCTCCTCACGGTGGTATTGCCTTTGGTTTTGATAGATTATGTTCTCTTTTTGGCGGTGCGGATAGTATCAGAGATTTTATTGCATTCCCTAAAAACAACGCTGGACGTGATGTAATGATAGATTCTCCTTCTATTATCTCTGATGAACAACTAAAAGAACTTAGTATTTTGGTGAAGAAAAATTAGAAATTTTAGTGCCTTTTTTTGTGAAGTCAGGTGTTTCCACCTGACTTCAAATGCGCTTTTAAATGTTGATTTTTGGAGATTTTCACCCAATCCAATATCTAAAAGCACATTTTATTGTCAGGTGTTTCCACCTGACAACATAGGAAGATTTGGAAAAACTATTTTATGAAATCTTATCAATAAAAAATAATGAAAGAAATTTTTATTCTTGGTGGTGCAAATGGCTCTGGAAAATCAACTTTTGCAGTTGATTTGATAGAACAAACCAACTATTTTTTCTTAAACGCTGATGAAATTGAGAAAGAATTAGACGAGCCAAAAACAAATGCAGCTTCTGTAAAAGCTGGTAGAATGTTTTTTGATAAGATTTATGAACTTATCAAAGATGAAGTTAGTTTTATTGTGGAAAGCACTTTGTCTGGAAAATCTTTGCTCAATATCATCAAAAAAGCAAAAGAAAATAACTACAATATTTCAATTATTTATGTTTATCTTGATAGCGCAGAAACGTGCATTAAATTGTTGATATTTATTATTAGTATAACTACTTGATTATCAGTTATTTTAAGCGGCATATTTTTGCAAAAGGTCAATGATAATTTCTTCCTTATT
>JAYVGJ010000126.1:0-18489 GCA_043772375.1 Raineyaceae bacterium
GTTCGAATCCTGTCGGGATCACCTTTTACAAAATAAAGTGCCTTTAAACACGTTTAAAGGCACTTTTTCATTTTCAAAAATGATACTTTTTTGCCAAAATCTACAGAAAATCACCAAAAAAGTACACGTTTTTGATACTTTTTTTTGCCTATTCTGATTTTGCTACATAATCTCCAAAATCTTTGTAGCCTGCAAAAATATTTCTTTTGTCTTTGACTAATGCAAAATTATTAAAATGCTGTGTTAGTTCGTCTGTGGCAGTTTGTCCTGCTTTGTCGTTATCCAAAAATAAAAATACTTGTTTTGCATCTTTTGGAAAATGATTTATTACTTTTGATACATTCGTTACGGAATGAAGTATGATTATATTTGATTTTATTGGTTTATGATAAGACTGTTGAGGATTAGACTAAAATAGTATAAATATCTGACTATCAGAAAAATTGAAACTACAAGATAATCTTACAAAAGCACCCTTTACCGTAAAAAATATAGCTATAAGCATGTTTACTATAATTTTATATTTTAGCATATAAAATATTTCTCAATCCCAAACAACATCAAATAAAAAACTATATCCCAAACACACAACTTTTATTTTAACTAAATATTTGATATTTTCATTGAAATAGTTATTTTTGCAAGTATATAAATCAGATAATAATCAGCTAAACTTTTACCAGTAGCAAGTGGCTACTAATTTACTAACAACCTTATGGCTCTTATAGAAATGGTAATGCCCAAAATGGGTGAAAGCATTATGGAAGGAACTATCCTCAACTGGCTCAAAAAAGTAGGCGACAATATTGCACAAGATGAATCAGTGCTAGAAGTAGCTACCGACAAAGTGGATACAGAAGTACCCGCAACTCACGCTGGCATACTCAAAGAAATTCTTGCAAAAGAAGGGGAAGTAGTAGCCGTAGGAAAAGCTATTGCTATTATTAGTACAGGTGGAGATGACGACAAGCCAAAAGTGCCTAGCACAGAACAACAAGCTATCAATACAGTAATAACTAATCATATTACTGAAATACTCACCAGCGCAAGTGCCTTGAATAGCGTGCCAAACCCTACAACGGCAGATATTATTTTGGGAAGATTTTACTCGCCCCTTGTTCTCAATATTGCTAAACAAGAAAGCATTTCTTCTAGCGAATTGGACATAATCAAAGGAACTGGGCAAGACAATAGAGTTACCAAAAATGATATTCTCGCTTATGTAGCGCATAAAAAAGCTAACCCAACGCCTGCCGTAACTGCTAATGTAGCAACTGTGGTAACACAAAAACCTGCAGAAGTTGTTGCTGAACAAGCAGTTGAAAAAGTAGAACAAAACGTAATTACGGCTGCCGTTATTGCACCTATCACTGCGCCTGTGAGTAGCCCAGCTATTTCTGTGAGCGGTGGAGATGAGATTATTGAAATGGACAGAATGCGTAAAATGATTGCCCAAAGAATGGTAGATTCTAAGCGTATTTCTCCACACGTTACTTCTTTTGTGGAAGTTGATGTTACTAATATTGTTTTTTGGAGAAACAAAATGAAACAAGAAGTGTATAAGCGTGAAGGTGAAGCACTTACGTTTATGCCTATCTTCACAGAAGCTATTGCAAAAGCTATCAAAGATTTTCCTATGATAAATATTTCTGTTGATGGAGACAGAATAATCAAGCGCAAAGATATCAATATTGGTATGGCAGTGGCACTTCCTAGCGGAAATTTGATTGTGCCTGTCATCAAAAATGCAGACCAACTAAACCTAATGGGACTTACCAAACGTATCAATGATTTGGCGGTGCGTGCAAGAGAAAACAAACTCAAACCAGATGATTTGGGTGGCGGAACTTACACTATTTCTAATGTTGGCTCGTTTGGAAATGTTTTTGGAACGCCTATTATTATGCAGCCGCAAGTAGGTATTTTGGCTATTGGAGCTATCAAAAAGAAGCCAGCCGTTATAGAAACGCCTTTTGGTGATACGCTGGGTATCAGACATATGATGTTTTTGTCGCACTCCTACGACCATAGAGTTGTAGATGGTGCGCTTGGCGGTATGTTCGTTAGGCGTGTGGCTGATTATTTGGAAGCCTTTGATACTGAAAGGAACATTTTCTAATGTGTGGTATATTTCTAACTTCCCAAAAGTTAAACACTTTTGGGAAGCCGTATTTTTTAATCTCTTAAAAATTCTAATAAAATGATGAAAAACGACCTTGATATTCTCAATGATGCTGAATTATTGTTTACAAATAAATATATGAATATTTTTTTTGATAGCAAAAATGAAGTTCTTTTTTGTATTACCAACATTGATTTTGTGCCTGAAGAGGATTTTAGGCTCATTTTTGAGCGAGTGGCGCAGGAAATTGATAAAAAAAACATCAAAAAAGTCATTTTTGATAAACGAACGCTGAAAATTTTTGACCAACCTTCTATGGTTTGGTATCATATTATCTGGAAAGTAGCCGTAAAAGCCAAAAATGGAATGGTTACATACCGCAAACTCTTGCCTAATGATGCTGATTTTCGTTTGAGTGTAGAAATTGGTAAAAAACACCTTCAACTTATGGATGCTAGTTTCAGTTTTGCTGATTTTGATATTCAATATGTTGATAACCTGGAAGATGCACTAGCAAAATAATCTTTATCAAAATTAAAACCTCAAAATATGGAAAATCAACCTGACACCAATGAACTTTTACTAAAAATAGCACATTTGGAGCAACTCAACACATTTCTTTTGGAGCAAAAAGAAATGGCAGAAACACGTCTAAAACAACAAATGGGAATGTATAAAATGACACTAGATTTTTTTACTGCTCAAAATCAAAAGATTGATAATCAAGAAATTAGCGAGCAAGAAAAAATAATCCAGCAACAAAAAACGAAAAATTTATTCATTGAATTTACCAAACTGCAAAGCCAACAAATGCAAGCAATGATGGACAAAATCAATGAAATATAAGTGAATTTATGTAAATATAAATGAAAACTTAGGAAGTTTTTCATTAACTTTATAAATCCCAAAAAGCCATTTTTTATGTAGTATTACGCTTTGGCGCATTGGTACACAAAGAATGGCTTACTTTTATTTAAAATATTCAATTATTTATGTTATTTTTACGGCTATATGATAATTTTTGTGCTTGCGTAATTTACACCCTTAGGGTAGACTGCACAAAACTGCCTCTTAGGCTTGTTTTGCGCAGTCTACCCTAAGGGTGTAAATTAAATAGCTTTTGTTGGGGAGGACACTCCACAAAAATTATCAGATAACTATTTTTGCTAAAAATATAAAATTAGTTTGTTGTGAACAATATCTCACACCTCACACTTCATATCTCACACTTCAATATGAAATATCCTGAAAATAAAAACGTTAGTTATCCACAAATAGCTGATGAAATACTGCAATTTTGGCACGATAACGCCATTTTTGACAAATCAATTACCTCTCGTGAAGGCGCACCTGCCTATACATTTTACGAAGGTCCGCCTTCTGCCAATGGTACGCCTGGTATTCACCACGTAATGGCTCGTGCTATTAAAGATATTTTTTGTCGCTACAAAACACTAAAAGGCTTTCAGGTACACCGCAAAGGCGGTTGGGACACACACGGACTGCCCGTAGAACTGCAAGTAGAGAAACTTTTAGGCATCAAAAAAGATGATATTGGTATCAAAATCTCTGTGGAAGAGTATAACAAAAAGTGCCAAGAAACCGTAATGATGTACACAGACCAATGGAATGACCTTACAGAAAAAATGGGTTATTGGGTTGATTTGGATAATCCGTATATTACTTATGAGAAAAAATATATAGAAACACTTTGGTTTTTATTGAAAGAATTATACAAAAAAGGGCTTTTATACAAAGGCTATACCGTTCAGCCTTATTCACCTGCCGCAGGAACGGGACTTAGTTCCCACGAGCTAAACTATCAAGGAACGTACCAAGATGTATCAGATACATCAATAGTGGCACAATTTAAGGTTATCAAAAATGCGCAATCTGACGTTTTATTTAGTAAAATTGCTAATAATTCATCAGAAACTGCATCAGAAACGCCAGATGTACGTATCTTGGCGTGGACAACCACACCCTGGACTTTGCCATCAAATTGCGCCCTTGCAGTTGGTGAAAACATCAATTACGTGCTTGTAAAGACGTTTAACCCTTACACTTTTGTCCCTGCGTATGTGGTGCTTGCAAAGGAGTTAATGGGTAAATATTTTTCAGAAAAAGCAAAAGAAATTAGCTTTGCAGACTACAAAAATGGGGATAAACTCATTCCTTATGCCGTTTTGGCAGAAATGAAAGGAAAAGATTTACTTAATATTCGTTATGAGCAACTTTTGCCTTTTATCACTAACGAAAATCTACAAAAAAATGCGTTTAGAGTGATTGCAGGGGATTTTGTCACTACTTCTGACGGCACAGGAATTGTTCATACGGCTTCTGTTTTTGGTGCTGATGATTTTAGGGTTTGTCAGCAAAACAATGTGCCTTCTGTGATGATAGAAGATGAAAATGGTAAAGAAGTGCCTATTGTGGATAAACAAGGTAAGTTCGTAGCGCAAGCAGGTGCAGGACTTGCGGAAAAAGTGCTTCATTTTGCCATTAAAACACATAAAACTTTTGGAGAAAATGATTTTTATGTCAAAAATTATCTCTCAGAAGATGAAAAACAAGAGAATTATAAAACAACTGATGAGATGATTTCTATCATCTTAAAACTTGAAAATAAGGCATTTAAGGTGGAGAAATATGTCCACAGTTATCCACATTGTTGGCGCACAAATAAACCAATTTTGTATTATCCGCTGGATAGTTGGTTTATCAAAACAACCGCCTACAAAGCTAGAATGGCAGAACTTAACAAAACCATCAACTGGAAACCTGAAAGTACGGGTTCTGGGCGTTTTGGAAATTGGTTAGAAAATTTGGTAGATTGGAATTTATCACGCTCACGCTACTGGGGAACGCCTTTGCCTATTTGGAGAAATGAAGATGGAACAGCTGAAAAGTGTATAGGAACGCTCACAGAGCTGAAAACGGAGATAGAAAAAGCTAATAAAGTTTTGGGACTAAATCAGCCCACAGAACTACCAGATTTGCACCGCCCTTACGTGGATAACGTGTTTTTAGTGTCTGATAAAGGTGAAAAACTCACTCGTGAAACAGATTTGATAGATGTTTGGTTTGATAGCGGAGCTATGCCTTATGCACAATGGGGGCTTTTGGGCGAACAATTAGCGCAAAAGAACGAGAACGGTACTTTGCGTGATTTCCCTGCTGATTTTATTTCTGAAGGCGTTGACCAAACTCGTGGTTGGTTTTTCACGCTTCACGCTCTTTCTGTGATGCTTTTTGATAGTGTAGCATATAAAAATGTCGTTTCTACTGGGCTTGTGCTTGATGGAAATGGTGAAAAAATGTCAAAAACTAATGGTAATGCAATTAATCCATTTCTTGTGTTGGGTAAGTATGGTGCAGATGCTACACGTTGGTATATGATAGAAAACACCAATCCTTGGGATAATTTGAAGTTTAGTTGGGAGAAAATATATCAGGACGAAAAAGGCACAAAACATATTTTCAACGTTAAAACTCCAAAAGAGTTTTATGAAAATATGAACGTTGTAGAAGAAACTTCTGCTGGGATTTTGGAGGTGCAACGCAAATTCTTTGGTACTTTGCAAAATACCTATAATTTTTATGCCTTGTATGCCAATGTGGACAGTTTTGAGGTGGACGAAAACAACCTTGTTCCAATGGAAAAACGCCCAGAAATTGACCGTTGGATTATCTCAAAACTGCAATCTTTGATAGTGGAAGCGGGTCAGGCGTATGACGAATATGAGCCTACACGTGCTGCACGCAACATTCAGGCGTTTGTGTGCGACCATTTGTCAAATTGGTATGTGCGCCTTTGTCGTAAGCGTTTTTGGATGGGCAAAATGAATGAAGACAAAAAAGCAGCTTATGAAACGCTTTTTGAATGTCTTTCTACGGTTTCTCAACTGATGTCGCCTATTGCGCCTTTTTATGCTGATTTTCTGTATAAAAATTTGTATCACACCGCACTAGCAACCACCCCTAACCCCTCCTTCAAAGGAGGGGAACAAACTCCCCTCCTTCCAAAGGAGGGGCTGGGGGTGGTTTCTGATAATAAGACCAAAGAAATTTCTGTGCATCTTACGCTTTGGAAAGAGGCTAATAAATCCTTGATAGACAATGATTTGGAGGAAAGAATGGAACTTGCACAACTTATTTCTTCACTTACACACGCTTTGCGTAAGAAAGAGAAGCTAAAAGTGCGTCAGCCTTTGAGCCGTATTTTGCTTCCAATTTTGTCTGAAAAGATGAAAAAGCAAGTTACTGCCATTGAAGATTTGATTTTAAATGAAACAAATATCAAAAAAATAGAGTATATTGATGACACTTCTAATGTTTTGGTAAAAAGCATAAAACCTAATTTCAAGCGTTTGGGAGAGGTTTATAAAACCAAAATAAAAGAACTTTCTACTATTATTCAAAATTTTTCTAAGGAAGATATTGCCAAATTAGAGCGTGAAGGGCTTTTTGAGGTGGCTGTGAGTGATGGTTTTGTTACTTTGACTTTGGAAGAAGTGCTTTTGGAGGCAAAAGAGATTGCAGGTTGGTCTGTGATTACTGAAAATGGCATTACAGTTGCGCTGGATATTGCAGTAAGCACAGAATTAAAGGCGGAAGGCATTGCTCGTGATTTTGTAAACCGCATTCAAAATCTTAGAAAAGAAATGAATTTGGAAGTTACTGATAAGATAAATGTAATGGTTGAAAAGCTCAATGAAACTGTTGATAATGCCATTCTGACGCATCAAGCGTATATTGCGACAGAAGTACAAGCCGTAAGTTTTGAGCTAAAAAATGCCATTATTGAAAGTGTACCACTTGATATGGACGACTTTGTGATGAAAGTTGCGGTAAGTGTGTAGGTTAAGTTAGAAACTAAGGTTATGCAGTTTGATTTTTGAATGGTCTATCAAATTGAAAAAATCTTGCGTAACATCAATTAGGAATTTCAATTAGATAAATTATAGCAATTTTATTCGTCAAAAAAGCCTTTATAATGCTTTGTAAAGGCTTTTTATGTGTTTTAAATACTACTTAAGTTATTTTTGATAAATTATTTTTTTGTACGGAAATAATACGTACATTTGTAAGGTAATGTAAGACTTCAAACGCAAAATTTCAAAAAAATGGCAATAATATCAAATAATAGAATTGATATTCGTATCAATTCTTCGCAAAAAGAGTTAATTAAGTACGCATCTGAACTTAAGGGTTTTAAAAGTGTGTCTGAATTCGTAATTCATTGTGCAAATACTGAAGCTACTAAAATTATTGGTGAAAATAGTAAAATATTAAACACAATTGAAGATAAGAAAATATTTTTAGAAGCACTCCTAAATCCTCCTAATGCAAATAGTAGCCTTAAAAAAGCGCAATCAAATTATAAAAAGTTTATTGAAGTGAATGAGCCTGATAATAGAAAAACTAAATAAAAACCACCAAAAAAGTGATTTTGACTGTGATAACGTACTCTTGAATAATTATATCCAAAAACAGGCAAAACAAGATGTAAATAGAGATTTATCTGCTTGCTATGTGTTGAATGCTATTGAAAATAGGATAGTTTTAGGTTATTATACGCTGTCTGGGAACTCCATTGATAGAAATGATTTTCCGCTTGAGCTGATACAGAAAATGCCCCCTTCTTACACTAATTTGCCTACAATTTTATTGGGTAGATTAGCCGTTGATAAAACTGAAAAAGGTAAAGGTTTTGGAGAAATTCTGTTGTTGGACGCACTGAAAAAGTGTGTTGATATTTCGGAAACACTTGGAATATTAGCCGTTATTGTAGAGCCACTTGATGAAAATGCTATTGGTTTTTATCAAAAATATGGGTTCATACTCATTCCTAGCAATAACAAAATGTTTATTCTCATTAAAACTATTCCAGATTTTAAGTGAAATTAGGTAGAAGCACCTAAAATCCAAAACAAGAAAAATTAAAATTCTCAAAACAATGAAAAAATTTCTTTTTTTCTGTCTTTTTTTAGGAATAACGCAATCCGTTTTTTCGCAAAAAAATAATACTAATAGTCTTCCAAAACTTAATATAAAGACTTTTGAGGAAGGTAAAATCATTTTCAAACTCAAGAAAAATGGTAGTGGATATGCGTCATTAAACGAAAAAACTATTAGAAACTTTGCCCTAAAAGCTCCACAAAAACGCTTTCCTAAAAGTGTTGCGCCTGCAACTGCAGGTGAGGCTCGTAGCAAAGACGGGCAACCGCTCATTGACCTTACACGCATTTTTGAGTTAGAAATTTATCCAAATATTTCTTTGGATAATGCCGTAAAAGCACTTCTACAAGACCCAGCAGTAGAATATGCAGAAAAAATTCGTTTTCATCAGCCACTTTATGTACCCAACGACCCAAGTATAACCCCTGCTACTCCAACGGAACACCTCAACAAAGTGCGTGCTTATCAGGCGTGGGACACTCAAAAAGGCAGTGCGGCTATGATTATAGGTATTGTTGATTTTGGTTTTACAACTACACACCCAGATATGCAGGCAAATTTGCACCCTGCAATGTATGATTTTGGTAATAATGACACAGAACTCACTCTGGCGCACCCTTACGGCTATCACGGAGGTACGGTTTCAGGGCTTGCAGCTGCCACTCCTGATAATGCTATTGGCGTGGCAGGCGTTGGTTTTAATTGTCGTTATTTGCCTATAAAGTTCGTTTCTGATGATTTGAACACTCAAAAACCTGAAGAATCAATAGAATATGCTATGAACAACGGTGCAAAGATTATCAATATGTCGTGGGGACGACAAGGTTCAAGTTCTGGCGGTGCGTCCCAGTACGAAGAAGATTTTTATAATTACTGCGTTATCAACAGAGATGTGGTACTTGTGGCAGCAGCAGGAAATTCAGGTATAGAAGAAGATTGGTATCCTGCCACTTACAAAAATGTGGTTTCCGTGGGTGGTACAGCTACAGATGACAATGTTCTTAGCACTTATGGGCGTGGACTTGATATTTTAGCACCGTTCAACGGCTTTTATACTGTTTTTTTAAGTTCTTACTCCTCTTCTAGCGTGCTAAATGGTACTTCTTTCTCCTCTCCTATTGTGGCGGCTGGTGCTGCACTTGTAAGGGCGCAATTTCCAACTTTAACGGCTTTTCAGGTGCGTGCAAGACTAGAAAGTACCGCTGATAACGTGATTTTGGGTTATACGCCAGCAAACGTTACCAAATATCAAGGAAAAATGGGCTACGGAAGGCTTAATATTGAACGTGCTTTGACTGATGTAAACGTAAAAAATGTGCGTTCTAGCAATCACCAGACACAAAATAACGGTTATATTCTTGCAGGTACAAGCACCACCATTACGGCTGATTTTAAAAACTACCTCACGCCCACAACCGCCCTACAAGCCACGCTAACGTGTTTTGATAGCAATATCACTATTACTGATGGAAATTCTGTATTGGGTGCAATGGCTACAAATACCTCAAAAAGCAATATTTTGGATAATTTCAGCATACAAGTAAGCCCAACTGCTCCTACTAACCTTGTTTGTGTATTCAAAATAGCCTACACAGATGGCACATACACAGATTTTGACTATTTTACGTTGCTCGTAAATCCTGATTTTTATCTTGTCAATTCAACCAGAATTTCTATTCCTATCAATAAAAAAGGAGCATTTGAGTATAATTATCCCTTTGCAAAGTCGCTTGATTGCCCAGAAAAGCAGTTTACACCACTTGCCAATAATATTGGTTTTGTGGTGGCTACAAGTGCCACAAAAGTATCTAATACTATTCCTAGATACAACGGACTTAAAGATGCAGACTTTGTAAATCAAAGTAATTTTGTTGAAACTAATTCAGCAAGTTATCAAGAGGTAAAAGTTGGTTTTAATGATAATAATGCTAATGTAAATGATATTGGTGTTGATATTGCACAAAAATCTTACGCTTTCAAAAATTCACCCAATAACAAGTTCCTTATTTCTGAATATTTGGTAAAAAACACCAATGCAACTACTTTAAATGATATTTATGTAGGACTTTTTACTGATTTTGATATAAAATCAGGGGCGTTGGATAAAGCTGATTATGATGCAGTTAATAAAATGAGCTATATTTTTGCGGCTGGCACGCCTAACACGTATGCAGGCGTGAAAATCTTGACAACTCAAACCGCTAATTCCTTTGCAATAGATGGCAATACAGCAACTGGAGGCAGTATTAACTTATATGACGGCTTTACAAAAGCGGAGAAATTTCAAGCCCTCACAGGCACACGCTTGCAAGCAGGCGGAACGCTCGGAAATGATGTTTCTGTGATGCTTTCTACTAAAATCAATACGCTAAATAGCAATGGTTCTCAAATGGTGGCTTTTGCCTTGCTTTTTGGAGATAATTTAGCTGATTTGCAAGCGCAAGCGGTGCAGGCACAAACGCAATTTAATGCGCAAAATACTACTGCAAGTACCGTTATTGCACCTAATTTCAATGTTTGTACGGGCGGAAACGTAACACTCACACCCACGCCCCCAAGCGTGCCAAATCCTGCTTTGATTTATGATTTTTATACTTCTTTGCCACTTACTACGCCTGTTTTTTCTGGTTTGAGCTATCCACTTACTAATCAGCTAACTAATCAAACTTATTATGTTGTGGCAAGAGATAATAATCTTTTTGCATCTGCACCTACTACCTTGACAATCAATATTTTAAACTGCACAACAGCAAATCCTGTTATTGCTAGTAATTTTGATGTCTGTACTGGTGGAAGTGTAACGCTTACACCTACGCCTCCAATTGTGCCAAATCCTGCTTTGATTTATGATTTTTATGTTGGTCTGCCCTCTCCTACTAACTTACCTGTTTTTTCTGGTTTGAGTTATACACTTAATAATCAAACTGTTAATCAAACGTATTATGTTGTGGCGAGAGATGCAAATCCTTTCGCAAGTGTGCCAAAAATGGTTACAATAACGCTTTTACCTGCATCAAATGCAACTTTTACGCAAAGTACCCAAGAAGTGATTTTAAGTAATTCTAGTGTTACGTTTACAGATACTACGCCCAATGCTAATATTTCTAGCTGGCGCATAAGTGATGGTAGAACGCTTGTAGGACGCAGTATTACACTTAATTTTAGCTATTCTAGCACTTTTACAGTAATTTTGACAAGTACAAATACGCTGGGTTGTATTTCAAAACTTGTTTTTGGAACCGTGGTGGTAAGAGATGCCGTTACTAGTCTAAATAATAGCTTTTCTTCAGCAATAAAAATCTATCCAAATCCTGCACAAGAGTACATTTTTATAGAAAATCTAACCATAAATGCACAAAAATATAGTATTATTGATGTGTTGGGTAGAGAAGTTTTGAGAGGAGATTTTACTCCCAATAACGCAGTTGGTAATTCAGCTAATAATCAGCAAACAATCAATATACAAAACCTTCCAAAAGGAATTTATTATCTGCAAAGCATTGATAATAAAGTGATTGTAAACCAAGTTTTTGTAAAAAATTAGTGAATTTATTCATCTAAACATAAAAATAATCTCTCAAAAATTAGGAATTTTTGAGAGATTATTTATTTATAATGCCTGCAAAAAAGTCAAATAAACTTTACCTCTACTTTCTGCAAAATAATCCAAACATAGCATAAAACCTGTTTGAATAGCAAGCCCTACGCCTTGCCATAAACTTTGTTAGTGCGTTGTTGGTGTCACTAATGCTAAAACACGCAATAACGGCGAAAAGGCGTACCAACAGTGGCAAAAAAAAGCACACCAACTAAGGTACAAAGACCTTACGACTGGAGGATAAAATTTAGTCCCTTTCCCATTTCTTAGGACTATCTCGCTTTATTAATGCTTCTACATTATTGGTGTCATTTATATTTTGTATGACAATGGTATCTTTTGAAATATATTTTACTTTATAAACAATTTTATATATTCTTAATGTGTTATTTTTTTCATCATAACTCCATTCGTTTATCTGATTTTCAGGTTCTCCACAAGTTATATTATAACTTATTTTATTATCATTATCTGAAATACCAAAATAATTAACTCTATATTTGTATATATAAAATTGTATGTTGCTTAAGGAATTTTCCATATATTCCTTATTTGAAACTATTTGAATATTCCAATAAATATTTTTCCTTGCCACAGAATTTTCTAACTCAGAAACTTTTGTGCAGGAATAAGCTGATAGTAATATTAGTCCTTTCAAAAAAAAGCCATAACCAATATAAAAAACTTTCTTTAAATAACTCTTTATTTGTGTAAGCATAAAAAGATAAAAAAATTAGTGAGTTGTTAGTGTATGCTAAAATCCTAACAAAGGTGCAACAATCATGTATTTTTTATTAAAAATTTCTAATTATCTACATTCCAGCCATCAGCAAGCCAATATCACTATATGGAATTTCCAGTTTCCTAGCAATTCCAGCGTTGGTAAGTTTGCCACGAAAAGCATAAATACCCTTATTAAACCATTTGTAGTTCATAATCATATTATTTACCCCTGCATTTTCTGCCGTTTTGAGCAAAAGCGGCGTAAAAATATTGCTTAGTGCCATACTAGACGTATGCGCCACTCGTGAGGGAATATTTGGCACGCAATAATGAATAACATCATATTTTTTGAAAGTAGGATTATGATGACTACGGATTTCAGAGGTTTCAAAACAACCGCCTTGATCCATACTTACATCAATAATTACAGAATTTGGCTTCATACGTGCCACCATTTCCTCCGTAACCACACACGGACTTATGCCATCTTCTGCACGCATTGCGCCAATAACCACGTCTGCACGTGCAATTGCCTCACTAAGTGTTACGGTATCAAGCGTTGAGGTGAATACTTGTTGCCCAATGGCATAACGCACTCTGCGCAGTTTATAGATATTATTATCAAAAATTTTGACTTCTGCACCCAGCCCAAAAGCCGTTCTGGCGGCATATTCAGCTACTGTTCCTGCGCCCAAAATCACTACACGTGTAGGTGGCACGCCCGTAATTCCGCCCAAAATCACCCCACGACCATTGTTCATAGTATTCAAATATTCACCTGCAATCAGCATTACAGTACTTCCTGCAATCTCGCTCATAGCTCTGATAACGGGCATTCCGCCTGCTTTGTCTTCCATATATTCGTAGGCAATGCAAGTAAGGCGTTTTTTATTGACTTGTAAAATAAATTCTTTGGTAAGTTTTGCCATTGGTAAGGCAGAAATAAGGGTTTTACCTTGTTTTATCATACCAAGTTCTTCTTCTGTTGGAGGCTCAACTTTGAGGACAATATCCGCCCCATAAACTTTTGTACGTTCATACGAAATCTCCGCACCTGCTTCACTATATTCTTTATCAAAAAAATTAGAAACATCACCTGCACCAGTTTCCACAATGACTTCGTGTCCGTTGGCAACAAGCACCGCCACCCCGTCAGGAGTGAGAGCAACACGGTTTTCAAAGGCAACAGTTTCTTTTGGAATGCCAATACTAAGCGTTATATTGTCTTTTTGTATCATTGCTAATTGCTCTTGTGGGTACAAAAGTTGTTCTTTTGCTAATGATTCAAAGGCACTAGGGGTGATTTGTTTGCTCATTCTATTTGAAATTTATTAATTTTTCACTTTTCGTAATTTGTAATTCGTAATTTGTCACTTGTAATTGACTACAATTTCTCTTTTGTCTTCACTAATGATGTTTATAGTGATATTTAGGCTATTTTCTGGTATAAGTTCTTGCACACGAGAAGCCCATTCTACCAAACAAATGCTCAAATAAGTATTTCCATTTGCTTTTTGAGGATAAAAATAATCTTCATATCCAATGTCGTAGGCTTCAGTGATGTCTTTCAAACGGTAAAAATCAAAATGAAAAATTTTATTTATTAGACTATCTTTTTGATTTGTATTTTGTTGATTATTCATTATATCATATTGATTTACAATAGAATACGTAGGACTTTGCACGTTTGCAGTAACGCCTAATTGCTTACAAATTTCTTTGATAAGTGTTGTTTTTCCTGCGCCCATTTGTCCTTCAAAAGTCCAAATATTAGCCAATATACTATTTTCTTTTTGAATTTGTTGTTGAAATTGAATAATTTTTTGCGCTACTTCTGGGAGTTGCGTGAGTGTGTAATGAATGGTCATTTTTAAAAGATGGTTTTTAGTTTTCTAGATAATTTTTCCTATAAATTGCCTCAAACCTACAAAATTACTACCGTCATTGTTATCATTTTCATTTTTTGGGTAATTCAATAATAATTCTTGTGCTTGTGGCATCTCAAAAACTTCAGAAACATCATTTACGCCGCCAGCAGGCACATTTTTCTCTTCAAATTTTTCTAAAAGATGCTTTTTTTCATATTTTTTAATTTCTTGTTCCAAAATAGGAACTAAAATTAGTCTATTTCTGACACGCTGGGCGTTAGTACTAAAATTTTCATTTTTTGGTATTTCATTGATATTAAGGATATTACAAAGAGAAATAAATTGTTTGTCTGTGCCTACCGCCAAAATAAGCATTTTATCATCTTTTGTAGTAAAAATAGTGCCATAAGGCACAATATTTGGGTGTTCGTTGCCCATTCTTTGCGGCGAATGCCCTGCATTGAGCCAATTAGTAGCTTGATTGGTTAGCGCAGAAACTGCGGCATCAAACAACGAAACACTCACGTATGCGCCTGTATGTACACTTATGGGCGCACCTGTGGACCTTGCAGGCGTGTACATACGTTTGAGCAAAGCAATTAAAATGCCCTCTTTGAGTTGGTGGGCAGCAAGTACATCAACAAGTGCAACGGGCATTTTGTGTGGCAAGCCGTCAGCGTGTCCGTTCATATACAAAAAGCCTGTTTCTGCTTGAATAATGGCATCATAACCAACTTTTGGATTGTCTGTTCCGTAGCCTGTGATGTGTCCGTAAATGATATTGGGGTTGATTTTTTGGAGGGTTTTGTAATCCACTTTTAGTTTTTCTGCATCTCCAAATTTGTAGCTAACCAGCACAATATCAGCAGTTTGTATAAGTTGGTAGAGATTTTGGAGATTTTCATTTTCAGAAATATCCATAAAAAGGGATTTTTTGCCCCAATTAACGGCAGAAAAATAAGCAGAAAAGTTACTTTCTACATTCTCATTAGGGAGTTTCCACGAGCGAGTAACATCTCCGTTGGTTTTAGGATTTTCTATTTTGATGACTTCTGCACCTAGTTCCGCAAAAAACTGCCCAACGCTTGGTGCAGCAAGTACGCTTGCAAGTTCAATTACTTTTAATTTTTCAAACATTTTTCATTTTTTTCTTGCCACAGATGCACAGATGAATACAAAATGTATTTTATCTATGCATCTGTAGCAATTAAATTAATCTTTAAAATCCTACTCTGTCTTTTTAGCTTTTTCCAGTTGTGTTATTTTTTCCAAAAGATTATTAGTTTCTGTTTGTTCGGGCGTGATGTCTGTTCCCATAAAAAAGATACTTTCCAACGTACCCAAATTGGCATCTTTCACGCCTGCCACACGCATATTGACAAATTTGTAAGATTTATCTCCTGCTTTGAGCATCAGCATACCACCTTCTATGCCATCATTTTGCAGTGTCCTACGTATTGCTCTAAAATCTAGCCTACCAATAATGGCATTATCAATATGTTTGCCTACAACCATTTCTTTATGTATTCCAAGCGTATCACAACCAAAACGGTTGATGGTTTTGACCATAAAATTACTATCCGTTTCCATAATAATAAAGCTACTTTCAAAAGCATTATTTTTGAAATTGATTGTTTTTTGGTCTTCTAATGCCTTGTCTTCTAAGGCTATACGGTTGGTGATATCAGAAGCAATACAAGTTACTTTTAAAAGTGCGCCATCTTTGTTCACAACAGGGAAAAAGTATGCCATCAACCAAAAAACAGTACCATCTTTTCGTACTCTTTTAATAGTTGATTCTAAATAAACACCATTAGAAAGTTGCGCCCAAAGCAGGTTAAAATCTGCTGGGTCTATATCACGGGGCGCATAAAAACTCCTATGTTTTCCTAAAATTTCTTCTTTTTTGTACTGCGAAATCTCACAAAATTTCTCATTGACATAAGTAAAATTGCCTGCTTTATCAAGTTCCATTACGACTGTTGCTTTGTCAATAGCCGTCATCATAGCCTCCATTTCACTTGTACGCTTTTCTAATTCTTTTTTTGTGGATTTGAGATTTTGCATACTATCCAAAATTTCTGCCTCGTGTATGCTCATTTGATCTGTAAGACTACGAGATTCATCAAGAAGTTTTTGGGTTTGTTCCGCAGTCGTCAAGTTAGAAATAGTAGCTGCAATATCTTCTCCTAATTCTTCTACAAATTGTTTTTCTTTTTGTGTAAAAACATTAAAAGAGGCGAGTTCTATCACTCCATAAACTGCCATTCCGAGCTTTATAGGCACAATAAGTACAGAACGGGGAGCATCACTCCCAAGACCAGACGAAATAGCCACATAATCTTTTGGCACTTTTGTCATATAAATAGTTTGCCCTTCTTGCCAACATTGCCCAACAAGCCCCTCTCCTAATTGTGTTTTCGTTTTAATAAATTTTTTCTTACCATAAGCGTAGCAAGATTTCAGCTCCAAAAAAGGTTCTTCTTCAACTTCACGAGTAGCAATAAAAATGCCTCCTTGATTAGCAGATACATATTTTACAAGATTTCCTGCTAGTGCATCATAGAGTTTTTGCACGTCTGTTGTATCTCGTAAAATCTCTGAAAACATTGTAAAGCCTTCATTTTGCCAGTTGCGCAGTTTGTCTTCTTGCGCCACATTGAGAAGTCCCAATTTCATAGCACTCAAAGATGTTCCAATCTCTCCCTCATTATTAAAAACAGAAATTTCCGTTTCATATTGCCCTTGCCCAACTTGCAGAGCAAATGCTTTGATGCTTGCCATATTTTTGCCCAAAACATTAAATTCTGATAAAATGGCAGATGTTTCATCTTGTATTTTGGTAGAAATTTGTGGAATATTACCTTTCCCAAACTCTTTTGCGTGGTCTTGAATAGTTTGCAAACCTTCAGTTAGGCGCATAGTTGCCGTTTTTGCAAAAAGGAAAAGCATTGTAATTCCTATTACAAAAATACTACCCAAAATAATCAAAATCAGTGTTTTGCTTGTATTCAAGCGGTTTTCTTGCGTACTAATTTGTACTTGTTGGCTTTTGTACAAACGGTCAATTTTAGACATTACAAGTGCCGTAAAATCAACAATACGTTTTTGATATTCTGCTTTGACATTTTGCGGCAAAATAGTTTCAAAATCTGGCAAATTTCCTGCTACTTGGGAGTTATTACCAGAATTATTAGAAATGCCTAATTGTACATTTTCCATACCTTCAAGTGAAGTTTCTGTATCTGTCTGATTACTAGCATTTTGCCCAGAAAAAACGGCTTCTACTTGTTCCTTGTTGATAGAATCTTTTTTTGTATTTTTGAGTTTGTCGTCTATTTCTTTGGTGATGATTTGTTTTTTTTCTATTTCCTCTGCAGAAACTACCTCTTTATTATCATCAAAAACACGTTCTACACTTGCCTGTGTGCGTCTAAGCCTGTCCAAATCTCCTACAATTTCAGTAAAAAGCACTCTGTCGTCAAGAGAAATCCATTCTTGTTCATATATTTTGAGAGAATCAGCCGTTTGATTGACAAACCCATTCCAAAGGCTTTCTCTATCACCTTTCATTAGCGGGTCTTTGTAGATAATAAAACTTTGCAAAGCGTTATTAGTCTGCATCAGGGCATTTTTGAGGTTCAAAAGATTGGTTTGTGTGGGTTTGCTGACTTTCATTAGCAGCCCTGCTTGTGTGCTAAAAGCGTTGATTTGCCAGATAGCAAGTGCCACAGAAAGCGTAAGCAAAAGTGCCGCCAATCCAAAACCTACCCTCAAACGCCCTTTGATAGTGGTTGTATTAAAAAAAGATGCTTTATTTTTTGCCATTATGCGTAGTTGTAAGTTGTAGGTTGTGAGTTCAATACTATGAACAGTTGTAGATAATTTACCAAAAGCTGTTTTTATCTACAGAGTATAACACCATACATTACTGATTATCAATATTTTATGGTTATTATCAATAGCGCAGGGTTTTATACCCTGCGCACATCAAACATTATAGCTTTAAAAAAATTGTAACTGTTTAGGTTGTATTTTGTAGGGGCTGGGCTTGCCCCTGCCCTCGTGGAGCAGGTTTTAGCTTATTTTTTGTTTGCCGTGTTGCTTTCGCATATTGGGCAGGGGCAAGCCCCAGTAATGTTAATTTCTGATTAATATTGTTCTCCAAGTGGAAATAATACATTGCTCTATGTTCCGTAGGTACGACCTACGGCTAT
>JAYVGJ010000127.1:0-8333 GCA_043772375.1 Raineyaceae bacterium
TGGGGTTATGATTGTTAAACGCTAGCAACTGCTAGTTTCAGGGTTTTTAATACAGTTTTCCTTGTAGAAACAACCCCAACGGGGTTGAACTATCATAACCCCACGTGGAACGTGGGGAAACGGACAAGCAATGTGTAGTAATAGAAAATAAAATCATTCTCATTCCTTGTTTATAAGTAATATTAGCACAAAAAGATTTTTTTTGATTAAATTATTATTTATATTTGTGCTGCCAATAGAAACATCAAAATTAAATTTCAACTAAATAATATGAACATCAAATTATCAATAATAGTCATCAGCGTAGCAACAATGCTATTTGCTTGTGGCGAAAAAACAGCAGAAAAAACTGCAACCAATACTCAAAATGTACCTCAAACCACTCAAAAAGAAACTAAAAAACAATTAGCACCTGTTTTTGATATGCTCAATGGCGGGGAAGATAGTGAACTTGCTTTTTTCTTTTCTTTTGTGCAAGCCGCCAACATTGCCAATGAACTCACCAAAGATAATTACACTGTTTTTGCACCCAATAAAGCGGCTTTTATGGCACTTGGAGAGGCAAAACTAGAGCAACTTGTTGCTAATCAAGGACTAATGACCAAAATTGCAAAAACGCATATTGTCAAAGGGAAATATAAAATTTCGGACTTAAAAGATGGGCAAATTCTTACGACTATTCAAGGCAACACGCTGACTATCAAAAAAGACGGAGATAAAACCAAAGTTGGAAATGCCAACGTCAATACTTCAGATATTGAAGCAACAAACGGTTTTATTCATATTTTAGACAAGGTTTTATAAAGTGTGAGGTATGAAATGTGAAGTGTGAAGTAAATACAACGTATGATGTATTTTAACTCACGACTCATAACTCATAACTCACAACTCACAATCATTTATGGAACTCAAATATACACCTGCCTTTCTGACGAAATTAGAAGATATTTTTGCTGAATCTGACTACTTTTTGCGCTACGAAAAAGGCAATTTTAAGTCGGGCTACTGCATTTTGAAAGAAAAAAGAATAGTCATTATCAACAAATATTTTACCACAGAAGGCAAAGTAAATAGTTTGGTAGAGATTTTGAAACAAGTAGAGATACAAACAGAAAAGTTATCAGAAAAAACCCTAAAACTCTTCTTACAAGTGCAACAAGGCATAAAAGTAGAAATAATTGAGGCGTTGGAAACAATAGAAATTAATAATGAATAATCATAACAATAAAAAAACTGAAATAGAAGATTTTGAATTAGAATTTCGTTGGGGGCAACTGCTCAACCGTATTCAAAAAGCACTTAATGCACGTCCAAAAGATGTAAATGGTGTACTTTTGTTGGTTGGTGTGCAAGAACTTGGGCAAGGTTTTAGGAATTTTTCTAAGGAAGAAAAGCAAGATTTGATGCATATTGCCGTTTGTAGAGTGCTTAGTAAAACAGGCTTTTATACCCTTGACGGACTGGATAAAGATGGTTGGCCTCATTGGACACTTGCCAAAGAACTTCCTCATTTTGACCTTTTGGAGCAAGAAAAACTGCTCAAAATCAATATTATGGAGTATTTTGAAGATGAACAAATATTTTAGTAATTGTGAATTTTAAATTGTGAATGAATACAATGTATTGATAATCAATTTACTAAAAAATAAAGCATAATTGCCACAAATGCACGAATAAATACAATTATTTGTTGTCAATTGTATTTTAATTCACAATTCACAATTCACAATTTACAATTTACAATTATCTAAATGGAAAATCCTGTTATTATTTTTGGTGCAAATGGGCTTGGTGCAGTTGCCTTAGATATTTTCACAAGTCATAATGTAGTTGTTTATGGCTTTTTAGATGATGATAAAAAACTTCATCATACGGAAATAAATCTTGTGTCGGTGCTTGGAGATACTGATGATGATGGTTTTCTGAAACTTATTGGCAAAAAATGTGAGGCTTTTGTGGCTACTGATGATGCAAAATTGCGCAAAAATCTAGTTGGAATGTTGCTTGAAAAGCGTAAAATGATGCCTGTCAATGCCATTCATAAACTGGCTAATATTGCTGAAAATGCCGTTATTGGTCATGGAAACCTTATTGCGTTAGGCGCAAGCATCAATACAAATGCCATTATTGGCAATCATTGCATTATAAGTGCCAATGCTTGCATAGATTATAACGCTAAAATAGCTGATTTTGTCCAAATTGGTGCAGGTGCAGTCATTGGTGCAGATGTAGAAATAGGTGCAAACGCATTCATAGGTACTGGCGCAGTCGTGGTTGCAGGCGTAAAAATAGGCGCAAATGCTCGTATAGGCGTTGGTAGTGTGGTTGTCGCTGATGTAGAGAAAGCCACAACCGTTTTTGGAAACCCTGCAAAAAAAGTAAACTAAGATTTTTAGGATTTCAGAATTGTAGGATTTTTTTTGATTTTTTAGTTTATTTTCTCAAAAGTGTATTTATCTATTACGTGGGCATTCATATAAGTGCCTTTTGAGGTTGCCAACAATAAATCATCATAGATTTTTTGAGGAACATTGAGGTATTTATATTTGGTTTGAGATGCCAAATAACGTACTTCTAACACTTTTTTTTCTATATCATAGCCCACTAAGTCTATCATAGAAGATTCTACTTGTATGTATTCCATAAGTTATTGAAGTTTTTACGTTGAGGTTGTTTAAGATTATCAATCAACAAAGATACAATTTATACTTATATTTTTACCTACTCTTCAGATATATTATTATAGAAAATATTCTATATCACCTCAAAACACTAATCTTAATTTATAATGATTATAAATTACAAAAATATTTCAAGCATTTTTAACTAAAAACTCATTTTTTAATTTTTTTCTATTACATTTGCACCTTGTAGTTCTTACAAATACTTCAAAAAGTATCCAAAAATAGTGCCAAGCTAATGAAACGTAGTTTTTTGCAATATTGTTCAATATTTATGATAATGATGTTTATCTCAAACATCACATTAGCAAACTTCTATACCCCTTCCACAAAAACATCTCAAGAAACATCTCAAGAAAATTCTTATACACAAAAACAAGAAAGTAGTTTTTGGGCTAAGTTTGTAAGTTCATTAGCAAGTGAGATAGAAAAAATTGAGGAAAAAACAGAACAAGAAGACAATGAAAATGCAAAACTATTTATTAGTAGTAGCCACTTTTCCTTGCTGTATTCTTCTCTCAAATTCCAAAAAAACCTTTTTCACTCCCAAATAACGGAATGGCTAACCTGCCGTTTCCCCAATCTCAAATCTAAAATCAGTAGCAGCATCACGCTTTCGCTCCACCGTTTTAGACTGTAATTCTCTCCTAACCTTTATGTTTTCAACTCAAAAATGACGTTTTTAACCACATTTTTGAGGCAAATTTTTTATTCACAAAAATATTACACTAAATCTACAATTATACTTTTCAAAAAAGTAGTCTTGCTGATGTTGTATGTCGTATGGTATTTAATTGCATTTCACAAAATTTTAATACGTTTACTATCAACCAACTCAATAAATTATAAAGAATATGAATATCAAAACCGTTTTCATTTGCCTGATTATTTTCTTGTGCTACACAAGTTGTAAAACACACACAGAGGAAAAAAAAGAAGAGGTAAGCTACCTCGTTACTAGCCCGTTACGAAAAGACACTTTAGTTACAAAAGAATACGTAGCGCAAATTCGTGCCATTCAACATATTGAACTACGAGTGCTAGACAGAGGCTATTTGCAACATATTTTTGTAGATGAAGGGCAACTGGTGCAACAAGGGCAACTAATGTTCCAACTTTTGCCTTTGCAATACCAAGCAGAAATGCAAAAAGCACAAGCAGAAGCAGACTATGCACAAATTGAATACAAAAATACTAAATTTCTTGCCGACAGTAACGTAGTATCACCCAACCAATTGGCACTCACAAGGGCAAAACTCCAAAAAGCACAAGCAGAATTATCACTTGCACAAGTACACTTGGGTTTTGCAACCATTAGAGCACCTTTTACGGGTATTATGGATAGGTTTCAGGTACGACTTGGTAGTCTTTTGGAAGAAGGAAATTTGCTTACAACTCTTTCCGACATTACCCAAATATGGGTGTATTTCAATGTGCCAGAAGCGGAATATCTTGACTACAAAACAAATGTAAAAAAAGATAGTGTAATGGCAGTGCAGCTAAAAATGGCTAATAACGTAATGTTCAAACATCCAGGACAAGTGAAAGCTATTGAGGCTGATTTTGATAATGAAACAGGTAATATTGCTTTTAGAGCAACATTTGCCAACCCTGAAGGCTTGCTAAGGCACGGAGAAACGGGGAATATAATTGTTAATGTGCCACTAAAAAATGCCCTTATCATTCCTCAAAAAGCCACATTTGAAGTGTTAGACAAAAAATACGTGTATGTAGTAGATAAAAATAACATAGTCAAATCAAGAAAGATTACCATTCTTGCTGAAATGCCAGATTTGTATGTAATTTCAAGTGGTATCACAGAAACAGACAAGATACTTTTGGAAGGTTTGCGTATTGTGAACGAAAACGACAAAATAAGCTACAAATTCGTTGACCCAAAAACGGTTTTCTCTCGCCTAAAAATACACGCAGAATAATGGTGAATTTAGGACTTACTAAACCACCCCTAACCCCTCCTTGAAAAGGAGGGGGACAAAAAAACCCCTCCTTTTCAAGGAGGGGTTGGGGTGGCTTTTAATTGAATTTCTGTGAAGTGGGGTGTTTCCACCCGACTTCAATAAATAACAATAAATAGTATCTAAAAGCGCACTTGTTGTCAGGTGGAAACACCTGACAACACAAAAAGAATAAATAATTGTGAATTGTGAATTTATTGTATTGAAACCCTGAAAGGGTTTAACAATAATAGCCGTAAGTCGTACTTACGGAATCCCAAAATTAAATAAGAAAATCAAAACAAAAATAAAATGTTTCAGCAATTTATAAGAAAACCAGTCCTTGCCATTGTGATTTCTATTGTGTTCGTATTTACGGGTATGCTTTCTATGAGTACGCTCCCAAAATCACAATTCCCTGACATTGCGCCAACTCTCGTGATTGTCTATCTCTCTTACCCAGGTGCAAGCGCAACTGTCTTGACTAATTCTGTACTTATCCCGTTAGAACAAGTAATAAACGGCGTTCCAGGCATCAGGTACATATTTTCTACTGCCGCAAGCTCAGGAGAGGCAAACATACAAATTGTCTTCAATAAAGGCACAGACCCCAACCAAGCAGTTGTAAATATCAATAACCGTATTGAACAAATGAAAAGCCGACTGCCATCACTTGTCCAACTGGAAGGCATACGTATTCAGCTTTTGCAGCCCAATATGCTGATGTATGTCAATCTTTATGGGAAAGATAAGAAAAATACAGATATGAAATTTATCTTTAATTACGCTTATATCAATATGCTCCCAGAATTGCAGAGGATAGAAGGCGTAGGACAAGCGACTATTCTGGGTAGCCGACAATATGCTATGCGTGTTTGGCTCAATCCTGACCGTATGCGTGCCTATAATATCTCCTCTGCTGACGTAATGAAAGCATTAGACGAGCAAAGTATTATTGGCTCACCTGGTAGGATAGGCAGAGCGGATAGTAAGCGGTCGGAGTCTATAGAATATGTACTCACTTATCAAGGGCGGTATAGTGATGAAAGTCAGTACAGAGATGTTATCATCAAAGCAAGTCCTAACGGAGAAATTTTGCGCCTCAAAGATGTGGCAGAAGTAGAGCTAGGAAGTGAGTATTATGATATTTATTCTAATAAAGATGAGTTTCCATCTGCGGCTATTTTGCTCAACCAAACGCCTGGAAGTAATGTAACGGACGTAATCAACCGTTTGAAAGTAAAGTTAGAAGAACTCAAAAAATCTTTCCCGCCTGGCGTGGAATACGAGATTAGTTATGACGTTTCTACTTTCCTTGATGCCTCTATTGAAGAAGTCATCCACACTTTGCGTGATGCTTTTATATTGGTGTCGTTGGTGGTGTTTATTTTTCTGGGAGATTGGCGTTCTACCCTCATTCCTACGCTGGCAGTGCCTGTGTCTTTGATTGGGGCGTTCTTTGTAATGCAGGCTTTTGGACTGAATATCAATTTGATTACTTTGTTTGCGCTCGTGCTTGCCATTGGTATTGTGGTTGATGATGCCATTGTGTTTGTGGAGGCGGTACATGCTAAAATGGAGGAAGAAGTACATCTAACGCCGTTTAGTGCCGTCAAAAAAGTGCTGGGCGAAATCAGTGGAGCTATTATTGCTATCACCCTTTTGATGACCTCTGTGTTTGTGCCTGTGGCGTTTATGTCTGGTCCTGTGGGCGTTTTCTATAGACAATTTGCTATTACAATGGCTTCGTCTATTGTTATCTCGGGCATTGTCGCCCTTACGCTTACGCCTGTCTTGTGCGCTATGATACTTAAAAATTCTCACGGAAAAACAAAGAAAAAAACGTGGTTTGACAAGTTTATTGGCGGTTTTAATAGAGGTTTTGAGAAACTTACAAATGTTTATGTGGCTTTATTGAAACTGATAGTCAAGCAAAGAATAGTGACTGTGTTGGTGCTGGTGGGCTTTAGTTTGGGAGCTTTTGGACTTGTGCGTTATCTTCCTGCGGGTTTTGTGCCATCAGAAGACCAAGGACTTATTTATGCGGTACTTCAAACGCCACCTGGTTCTACGCTAGAAAGAACCTACGCTATTAGTCGTGAGTTGCAAGATGTTGCTATGAAAGTTGATGGCGTAAAGTCCGTTTCTTCCCTTGCAGGCTACGAAATCCTTACGCAAGGGCGTGGTTCTAACTCTGGTACTTGTCTTATCAACCTAAAACCTTGGCACGAACGCCACCACACAGCCCAAGAGATTGTATTAGAATTAGAAGAGAAAGTAAAAAGCATTCCTGGTGCGAAAATTGAGTTTTTTGACCCACCCGCAGTACCTGGTTATGGTGCGGCTGGAGGTATTGCCCTGCAACTTTTAGATAAAAACACAGACATCAATTATGACCGCCTAAATGATGTTACGACTAAGTTTATGAAAGACCTTGAAAAAAGGAAAGAACTAACTTCGTTGTTTTCGTTTTACAGAACGGATTATCCGCAATATGAATTAGAAATTGACAATAAGCTCGCTATGCAAAAAGGTGTGTCTATTGGGCGTGCAATGGACAATTTGTCTGTCTTAGTTGGGAGTACTTATGATATTGGGTTTATTAAATTTGGGCGTTTTTTCAAGGTTTTTGTGCAGGCTGACCCCGCTTTTAGGAGATTACCCTCAGATATTCTGAAATTATATGTGAAAAATGACCGCAACGAAATGGTGCCTTATTCTGCCTTTATGAGCCTCAAAAAAACACAAGGGATTTACGAGGTAAATAGGTATAATCTCTATACGACTGCGCCTATTAGGTGTGCGCCTGCAGCTGGCTACAGTAGCGGACAAGCCATTGAAGCCATACAAGAGGTCGCAAAAAAGACGCTTCCCAAAGGGTACGACATTGATTGGGCTGGGCTTTCCAAAGATGAGGTTTCTCGTGGCAATGAAGCCGTTTATATCTTTCTTATTGTGTTGATTTTTGTGTATTTAGTGCTTGCTGCGCAATATGAAAGCTTTGTTTTACCTTTTGCGGTGATTTTTTCACTTCCTGCTGGTGTTTTTGGGTCGTTTTTGTTTATCAAAATGATGGGCGTTTCTAATGATGTCTATGCGCAAGTAGCTCTGGTGATGCTTGTTGGACTTCTGGGCAAGAACGCTGTACTTATTGTGGAGTTTGCTGTCCAAAAAAATGAACAAGGAGCGTCTATTTTTGATGCAGCTATAGAAGGCGCTAGAGCACGTTTCCGTCCTATCTTGATGACTTCATTTGCGTTTATTGCGGGTTTAATTCCGCTTATTGTTGCTTCTGGTCCTGGTGCTATTGGAAACCGCACTATTGGCGCATCTGCAATGGGAGGAATGATTTTTGGGACTGTTTTTGGGGTAATTGTCATTCCTGGATTGTATTATATCTTTGCTAAAATGGGAGAAGGCAAAAAACTTATCAATAACGAAGATTTTGAGCCACTAACTGAAGACCACCACACCGCAGAACTGCGTAAAGATGAAGCTATTGAAGAAAATTAAGAAGATAATGATAAAATTGTAAAATAAGTTTAAAAAAATGTAGGGGCGTACCCCATAGCCGTCAGGCTAATAATTTTCAGTTTTTGTATTAAAGTCCCTTTCCCAGCAGGGGAAAGGGATTTAGGGATAGGGGTTTAGTTATTTATTATAATAAATTTATCATAATAGAAGAAACCCCACCTAA
>JAYVGJ010000128.1:0-33084 GCA_043772375.1 Raineyaceae bacterium
GCAGATTTATAGAAATTATTTTGGATAATATAATCACTTGATTATCAATAATATAAATTAAAAAATAAATTTTATATGTATTTTTTGTAGGGTGCGACCATTGTGGTCGCCCTGCTTGAATTGTGCTTAAAAGCTGTTTTTTGCTCGCTGTGTTGCTTTCGCAAGTTTGGGCGACCACAAGGGTCGCACCCTACACTTTTTTGCAACGGAACTTTTACAGTAACAATACTTTTAATATTTGAAATTGTAAAAATGGTAATTTATTTGGATTTACAAGTTTTTTAGTTATTATTTTTTCAGTTTCTATTAACATTTTTTTATTTTTAAACTTGTGCAAACTTACATAAAACAACTGACAAAAAAAAATACAAAATGTTTTTTGAAAAATATCATTAAAATATTTTCTACTATTATTGGTATTCTACAATAAAAATACTTAATTTAGCGTTATTCAATACTGACAGTTCACATCCTTATCTTATGAATACTAAATATTTGCCAATTAGTGCCGACCTTTTTGTAGAAAACCGCAAAAAATTAGCCAAAGAATTACATAATAATTCCATTGCCGTTTTCAATTCTAACGACATAATGCCTACTAATGCAGATGGAACTATGCCATTCAGGCAAAATAACCACCTTTTTTATCTCTGCGGAATAGACCAAGAAGAAACTATTTTGCTGGTTTTCCCTGATGCGAAAGAAAAAGAAAATAGAGAAGTGCTTTTTGTCAAAGAAACAAGTGAAGAAATTGCTATTTGGGAAGGACACAAATACTCAAAAACGCAGGCTACAGAAGCCTCTGGCATCAAAACAGTTTATTGGCTGACTGATTTTCCTAGAGTTTTTAATATGTTGATGGCTGATGCTGAAAATGTGTATTTGCCTACAAATGAGCATCTTAGAGCAACTATTGAAGTAGAAACTCGTGAAGCACGTTTTTTGAAATTCTGCAAAGAAAAATACCCCCTACATACCTACAAACGCCTTGCGCCTGTGATGACGTATTTGCGTGCCACAAAATCTGCTTTAGAAGTGGAGCAAATTCAAACCGCTTGCGACATTACGGAGAAAGGTTTTAGAAGGCTTTTAGATTTTGTTAAGCCTGATGTTTGGGAATACGAAATTGAGGCAGAACTTTCTCACGAGTTTTTGCGTAACCGTTCTCGTGGCTTTGCTTATACGCCAATTATTGCCTCTGGTGCGAATGCTTGCGTATTGCATTATATTGCTAATAACCAACAATGCAAAAAAGGTGATGTTATTTTGCTTGACGTGGCAGCAGAATATGCTAATTATGCCTCTGATTTGACTAGATGTTTGCCTGTGAGTGGCAAATTTTCTAAACGTCAAAAAGATGTTTATAATGCCGTTTTGCGTGTAATGAAAGGCGCAACAGCATTACTAAAAGTAGGAAATGTTATTGCTGATTATCATAAAGAAGTGGGCGAGATGATGACAAAAGAACTCATTGACCTCAAACTTTTGAAACTTGTGGAAGTAGAAAATGAAGATAAAAGAATGCCTGCGTACAAAAAATATTTTATGCACGGAACGTCCCATCATTTGGGATTAGATGTCCACGATGTTGGCAACAGAAACCGCAAATTTGAGGCTGGAATGGTCTTTACTTGTGAACCAGGTATTTATATTAGACAAGAAAATTTGGGAATTCGTCTGGAAAACGACATCTTAATTACTAAAAAAGGAAACAAAGATTTAATGAAAAATATCCCGCTAGAAGCAGAGGAAATTGAAGATTTGATGAGTTCAAAATAAAACCACCCCTAACCCCTCCTTCAAAAGGAGGGGAATTAAAAATCAAATAAAAAATGAATTGGATAAGCCTGCAAGATATTGCACAATTAGAAGAAATAAAAAAGCAGTCTTTTGAGCAACCTGTACTGCTTTTTAAGCATAGTACAACTTGCTCTATCAGCAAAAGCGCACTCGCAAGGCTAGAACGCCAATGGAAAGAGGCAGAAATGAAAGATGTGGCTACTTTTTACCTTGATTTGCTTGCTTTTCGTCCTATTTCTAACGCTATTGCAAGTGTTTTTGATTTAGTGCATCAGTCGCCACAAATATTACTTATTAAAAATGGTGAATGTATATTGTCGCAAACGCACAACGGCATTGATTATGAAGACATTAAATCTTTAATTACAAAATAGTAACTGTATCCAAAGATAATTTATGTGTTTTGTATTAACTCACAATTCACAATTCACAACTCACAACTAATTTATGTCAGATATTTGGGATTTTTTCAAACTGCTTTTAGATGCCAAACAACTTGTAAAAGAAGGTGGCGTTTGGATTATTACGCTGATTGTTTACTTAGAAACTGGTTGGTTTTTCTGTTTCTTTTTGCCAGGAGATTATTTATTGTTTTTAGCTGGGCTTTTTTGCGTGGCTTATTTGCAAGTAAATATTTGGTTTTTGTTCACTTGTATTCTTTCTGCGGCTATTTTGGGCAATTTTACGGGTTATATTTTTGGTCGTTCTGTGGGTGGTGCTTTTTTAGACAAACCAGATACTTGGTATTTTAAGAAGAAATATGTAACCAATACGCAAGATTTTTTTGAGAAATATGGCGGAAAAGCCTTAATTATTGGGCGTTTTTTGCCTGTTATACGTACATTTGCGCCTTTGTTTGCAGGTATTGCACGTATGAATTTCCCACTTTTTGCCATTTACAATGTGGTTGGTGGTGCTTTGTGGGTAGGTTTTCTAACTTTGGGAGGATATTTTTTAGGGCAAAAATTCCCTGAAATTATCAATTATGTGCATTATATTATTTTGTTTTTCTTTGGGATAACTACGCTCACAATGGTTAAGGCGTATTTTCAGATGAGAAACCAGAAGAAAAAAGAAGAAGATGCCCCCAGCCCCAAAGGGGAGTAAATACAAGTATTATTCAGCAGTAACTTCACGAAAATTTTCAACTATTCGTGAAGTTTTTTTACTTTTACTTTTATTTTTTAGCAAAATATTTTTCCAAAATCTCGTATCTATAATCAAAAATCTGATTAAGGCGTTTTTCTACAAAAATCCAGTTGGCAATGCCACCCAAAAAACCTAGCGGATTTTTGTAATGTACCAAATCTATCATTTCAACGCCACCTTCTACTGCCTTAAAATGGTGCTGGTGATGCCACAACGCATACGGACCAAAACGCTGCTCATCAACAAAGTATTTAGGCTCTTCCACATGTGTAATCTCCGTTACCCAACTAACAGGAATACCCAAAATAGGGCGTACAACGTATTCTATTATCATTCCTGCATACATTTTGCCCTCTGGAATGCGTTTTACATCAAAAGCCATATCTTTTGGCGTTATTTTTTCCAAATTACTTGGAGAAGAAAAAAAATCCCAAGCCTCTTCCAATGAAATTGGCAAAACCTGTTTACGTTGTAATTGATAAAGATACATTTTGAGTTGTGAATTTTGAGTTGTGAGTTATGAATTATGAATTATGAATTATGAATGAGATACACATAAAATAACAAGCGAAAACAAAGAATGTTTTAAAAAGTGTGTTTTTTGTAGAGATAAAGGCACTGCCTTATCTAACGACAAACGAAACAACATCAGTTTAAAAAGCAAAAAAGCCAAGATAAAATCTTGACTTTTTTGCTTAATGAGAACTATTGATAATTATATTTCACAATTATTTGTTAGCAGCCCATTTGCGGATTGCTGCACGAAACCACTCGTCTGCGTCTTCATCCCACTTAAAATTTTCTCTGATGTAAGCCATAGTTCCTTTTTCTATGTCTGTGTAGTTGTTGCCATCTTTTACTTCTTCCAAAAGTTTTTCAGCTTCAGCCATGTTGATGCTACCATCTTTTGCTACTGCATCTTCTGCAGCTTTAAGCAATTCTCCGTCATATTTGACGCCATCAATTGTGCGGTAATAACCCATAATAGTAATGCGGTTTGAGGTTAGGAATGGATAATATTGTAGGAAAGTTTTAGCTTACATTGATGTTTCTAAAACTTTCGTAAGTTTAGTGGATATTTTAGATAAAAGCAAATTTTTTTTCACTTTTTTCTGTAATTTTTCTGATTTAGAAAAAATGTAAAAGTTTTTGAATAAAATCTACTAAAAAAATTTGTTTTCTAAGTTATATTATATATTTTTATGAAAATTTCTACTCAACATCAAATTTACCAAACCTAAAACTCGTTATATTTATGAACCTTACAAAAGCTATAGAAAAAATTGCTGAAGAACTTGGCGGTAGTTTCACAGAATACTCTCAAAACAACCTAATCCTGACTGTTCCTATTGCAGATGGACGTTTTCAAGGCGTTACTACGTACCTAAGCGACCGTGCTGGTGTTCACGTCATTGAGTTTGCCTCTCGTGTGTGTGATGCAGATATTCCTAACCTGAATTTTCGCCACGTTTTGGAAGTTAATCAAGAACTTGTTTACTCAAAAGTGGTTATTTTTGAAGGATTTTTGCAACTTGCCGCTTCCGTTGTGGTAGAACACGCCACAGAAGACATTTTGAAGGATATTGTCAATGAAATTGGGCATACTGCCGACAATCTTGAAAGAGAATTGACGGGTTCTGACGTGCATTAAAATGCCCCTAGCCCCCAAAGGGGGGAATAAAAGCATTTTTTAATTACAAATAAGAATGCCCTAAAATATTTTAGGGCATTTTGGTGAAGTCAGGTGTTTCCACCTGACTTCAAAAATACCGTTAAATATTGATTTTTAGAAACCGAGGTGCAAAATTTCTTTTCTACCAAAGTCTTAAAAGCTACTTCTTGAAGTCAGGTGTTTCCACCTGACTTCACAAGAAAGATGCCCTAAAATATTTTTAGGGCATTCTTATTTATTTGTTTTTATTTATTTCCCAAAAACATCTTTCATCACTTCCACAGCCACTACTTGCCCAGAAATAAGGGAAGGAGGAACACCAGGACCAGGAACGGTAAGTTGTCCTGTATAAAATAGATTTTTTACGTGTTTATTTTTCAAAGACGGCTTCAAAATAGCCGTTTGGAATAGCGTATTGGCAAGTCCGTAGGCATTTCCTTTGAAGGCGTGATAATCAGACATAAAATCTTTGTGCGCATAACCACGTTTATACACTACATAAGGGCGTATTTCCTGACCTGTGAGTTTTTCTAGCCTGTCCATTATCATATTATAATATTTTTCTCTAATCTCTTCTGTATCAGGCAAATTAGGTGCAACAGGAACAAGTAAAAACAAGTTTTCAGAGCCTTCTGGCGCAACTGTAGCATCAGTTTTGGAAGGACAAGAGGCGTAAAAAAGTGGCTTAGAAGGCCATTTTGGGTCTGTATAGATTTCGTGAGAATGTTGTGCAAAATCTTCATCAAAAAATAAATTATGGTGTTGCAAATTATTGAGTTTTTTGCTCACACCCAAATAAAATATTAGGCTGGAAGGTGCCATAACACGTTTATCCCAATATTTCTCTGTGTAATTTCTATATTCTGGTGCTAAAATCTTACTATCAACGTGGTGATAATCTGCACTTGCAACAACGGCATCAGCCACATAAGTAGCATTTTGAGTAACAACTTTCTGAACAGTTTTATTGGCAATATCCATACTCATAACTTCCTCATTATAAAGGAATTTAACACCTTTTTCTTCTGCAAGTTTTACCATTCCTTCAATGATTTTGTGCATTCCGCCTTCTGGATACCACGTACCCAACGAAATATCAGCATAATTCATCAGACTATACAAAGCAGGCGTATTTTGTGGTACTGCACCCAAAAAAAGTACAGGAAATTCCATCAGTTTAAGCAGTTTTTCGTGCTTAAAATACTTACGAATATGCTTATAAAACGACTGAAAAATATCCATTTTGAGCATATCTATAAGTAAACCAACACTTGCAAACTCCAACAAAGAACGGCTAGGACGGTACACCAAATCATTTACGCCAACCTTATATTTGTAGGCAGATTGCGCCAAAAACTCTTCTAATTTCTTTGCGCTTCCTGCTTCATATTTCTCAAACATTTTGCCCAGTTCTTCCAAATTTGCAGGAATATTCCAAAAATCATTTTCACCAAAAATCACCGTATAAGAAGGGTCTAGGCGTTTGAGGGTATAATAATCAGCTACTTTTTTACCAAATCTTTCAAAATATCTATCAAAAACATCAGGCATCCAATACCAACTAGGTCCCATATCAAAAACAAAACCCTGTTCAGCAAAAACTCTTGCCCGCCCACCTGCCATAGAATTTTTTTCTAAAACAGTTACCTCGCAACCCATATCCGCAAGCGTTGTGGCTGCAGAAATCCCAGAAAAACCAGCACCAATAATAATTACTTTTTTTGACATTTTTTGTTCCATTACGAATTAGAAATTACGAATTACGTTTACATATTTGACAAGCGGGCATGCCCACTTGCGTATCTATCAACAAAACGCTGATTTATCAAGAAATGTTAGATTTTTTAGATAAAAACAAGCTAACATTTCAAACAAAAAGAGAACATAAAATACAAAAAATGTATTTCTATGTTCTCTATGTGCCTATTTGGTAGAAAATAACAATAGAAAATTATTGTACTTTTTCCATTTTAGTAATAAAATATTTGGTGTCACCTGCCCAAGACATTTTGACATATTTTTCGTTATAATCTAGTTTTACTTCTTTTCCCATTGCATCATTGAGTTGTTTGATAAGTTCTTTATCATTCCCATTGACAGAAAAAGCCCATTTTTCACCAAGCGCACCCTTTGAAGAAATGTTTAGCTCTCCTTCGTATGTTTTAAAAAGCATACCTTTTTCACCAAATTTGTAGAGTTGTCCTACACGTGCGCTTGTGCTATATGTTGCCATAGTAGTAAAAACACCAACGCCAATGGCAAGGAGAATAATAACAAGAAGTGCAATTTTTACGTATCTCATAAGTCTTAGGTTGTTTTTTAGTTATTAGTTTTTAATCTGTATTTTTTCGTAATTCGTAATTGATAATTCGTAATTGACTCGTACCTCACTATGGTTTATTTTCAGGTGGCACAATGCTTTCAGGCTCTTTTTTGGGTGGGAAAGCCAAAGATGCACCAATACTCACGACCAAAATACCTAAGATAATAAACAAAGAATATTCATTTTTGTAGCCAAACTCGTGTAGATAATGCCCAAAAATCATTTTCAAACCAATAAAAGTAAGCAAAAATGCCAAACCAATTTTTAGATAATGGAACAAGTGCATAATGTTTGACAAGAAGAAAAACATAGAACGCAAGCCCATAATAGCAAAAATATTAGAGAAAAATACCACATAAGGGTCTTTTGTAACTGCAAAAACGGCAGGCACAGAATCCACAGCAAAAAGCAAATCCGTAAGTTCTATGATTACAAGTACCAAAAACAAAGGCGTTATAAACTTTTTTCCTTTGCGTTTCACGAAGAAATTATCACGTACATAACGAGGATAAACAGAGAAATATTTAGACATAAACTTCACAACAGGATGCTTGTCTGGTTCCATTACTTCGTCATCTCCATCATCAAAAAACATCTTTATTCCTGTAAAAACTAAGAATGCACCAAAAAGGTAGAGTATCTGGTGAAATTCTTGTATCAATGCAGAACCCACAAAAATAAAGATAAAACGCATCACCAAAGCACCTAATATGCCCCAAAAAAGCACTTTCTTATAATATTTTTCTTTTACTCCAAAAGAGGTAAAAATCATAATAATTACAAAAATATTATCAGCTGACAACGAATACTCCAAAAAATAACCTGTTAAGAACTCAAAAGCCATATTAGTTCTATAAACTTCAAGGCTTGCCTCAAAATTCCCTGCAACAGGAACAACGCCTTCTGCTGCATATTGCGTAAACAACAGTTTTAGTGCATCAAAATCTCTTACGCTATGTATCCAGTCACCTTTATAAAGCAGCACAAAATAAAATCCCATTGCGAGAGAAACCCACACACCGCTCCAAATAGCTGCTTCTTTGAAACTTACTATATGATTAGTTTTAGAGAAAACTCCCAAATCTATCACTAGCATAGTTAGGATAAAGAAGATAAAACCTGCAAAGAAAAGTATTTCGCTACTTGGCATAATTTGATTAGAAGGCGTAAGTAATAATTATATAGTAATAAACTATAATTGATGCTTTTTGATAAAACGCTCCGAAATATATAACTTTTTTAATAAAAAAAAGTATTTTTTTTCTATTTCGTGTTTTTCATTAGGAATGCAAATGTAATATATTTTTGATAAAAACAACAAAAAATACGTTAAAAAAATGTAACTTTTGTTCAAAAAAAATAAAATATTCAAAAAGCATGGTGTTGTTTTATGATTGTCTTGTGTCGTGCATTAAAACATATTGTTTAGCTCGTACTTCTTGTAAGTCTAATTTTCGTTGAAATGGCATTAAATAGTGCTTACGGTAATAGGGCAAAATTTGTTGCATTATATTAAAACCTGCAGCAGAAAATATTTTTTCTGCTTTTTTAAATAAATCACTAGCTGGATAATAATTTGCCCAAAGAATATTTTTGTTATTTTGCTTATTAAAATCTTTCATTTTTTCAGAAACTTCTAAGGCGCAAATAATTACAAAAAAGGGCTTTATTCTCTCTTTGTAGGCTATTTGTGTGGCAAAATCAAGTAGCATTTCTACTTCTTTGAGTGGCTCTGAATGAACAATAAGCCAATAATTTTCTGGTAAATTCTCTGACAAATCTTCTGATAAATTTCCAAAAAAACCAGTATTTAGGTTATTTGTGACTATTTTTGGATAATTTAATGTAAGATTTTTTGTATTTTTTGTATTTTTTTGTATATAAGCTATATTTTTTGATGTAAGATTTTCTAGTAAAAATACAGTATCATAAAAAATACTTGTAAAAATTTCCCCAGAAATATCATTAAAATCTTCAATATTATCAAAATAATTATCATTGAGTAAGCGTGCCAAATAATAAATTTTGATATTTAGTTTATTTTCTTTCAAGAAATCACCCAAAAAATGCCATTCTTTGATAATTCCCAACGGAAAAGCATCTAAATAAATGGCAGAAATAGCATTTTCTAACAGAATTTTCTTTAAAAAATTTTGATATTCTTTTTGATTTTCTTTCTCTTGCATACTTGTATCTACCTGTAACACACACACGTTTGCAGGCACATAAGGCTCGTGTGCGTGCAAAGAAGCGGTAAGAAGCAAAATTTCCGAAAGATTTATTTTGAGCGTATTCCAGACTGCGCCAGCCCGAGTAAGATGCCCCAAACCGCCACCCATAGCATAATATAAAACCATATTGATGTGTGATATATGATGTGTGATATATGATGTGTTGTTTGACGACAAACAATGTATTTACATCATATATCACACATCATATATCATACATCAAACTATTTTTTCTCGTCCAAAACCTCTAAAACAGTACGGAAAGCAACAAATTTATTTTTGTAACGTTCTGTATGCTCTTTACGCAGGCGTGCAGCGTGTTTTTCTTGGTATTCCTCCAAATCAGCCATTGCATTGAGGAAATATTGCACTGCATACGTAACGCCAGTAGCATCTTCATCTTCTGTGAGAAGTTTTAAAATCTTGTAATTGGCAAAACAACCCGTTGCAAACACATCAGGAACGTGTTTGTCTATCATCCATTTGAGCCATTCTGTGTGTACTTCGTGAGAAACGTTAACAGTTACATTGTACAATATCATAGTTTTGAGTAATTTAATTGGTGATAAAATCAGAAAATTAAAAAAAATGGTTATTTTTGCACCAATATTACAAAAAAAAACACAGTATTATTAGATTTCCTAAAAATATTTTTGAATTTCCATTCCTAACTATGCCAAAAATTTTATTTATTTATTTTTTATTACTTTTTATATTGCTTTTTCAGATGAGTTGCGGAGCGCAAACGCCACAAAAAGAAGACGAGAAAACATTGAAATTTGCCCGCATTTTAGCTTTATATCCAAATCCAAAAACAGCACAAGAGTTTATTATTCGTGGTACGGCACGCAGGCAAATAAATGATTTTAGAGATGCTATCAGAGATTTTAATAAAGCCTTAGAATTTGATAAAAACACACTTAATCAACAGTTAGAAGCGTTTTTTGGGCGTGCTATATGCAAAAAAAAATTAGAAGATTTTTCTGGTGCTATCAATGATTTGAATAGTATTGTTTTTTTGGATAAAAACAATGCACAAGCCTATTTTGAACGTGGTTTGATACGTGCAGAAGGCAAAGATTTGTCGGGTGCGTGCCTAGAATTTCAGAAAGCTAAACAATTAGGTTTTTTAGAAAATATTGATGAAATGATAAAAAAATATTGCCTGAAATAATTGTAAATTATGAATTGTGAATTAAATACAAAGTACTGATAATCAAAATAAAGACTGATTTTATAAAACAAATTAAAGAAAATAATCTCCAAAAATGACCCCAGAAGAATACAACGAAGGACAAGTTTTACTTATTGATAAACCACTAAAATGGACTTCTTTTGACGTTGTTCATAAGGTCAGAAATATTATAAAAATCAAGAAAATAGGACACGCAGGCACATTAGACCCACTTGCTACTGGGCTTTTGATACTTTGCACAGGCAAAAAAACAAAATCAATAGACTTATACCAAGCACAAGAAAAAGAATACGCAGGCACACTTGTTTTTGGTAAAACAACGCCTTCTCACGACTTAGAAACGCCTTTTGATGCAGAATTTGATATTTCTCACATTTCAGAAGAGAAAATAAACGAAATTTTACCCACTTTTATTGGGAAAATACAACAAGTTCCACCTATTTTTTCTGCTATAAAAGTGAATGGAAAACGCCTTTACAAGCAAGCACACAAAGGAATTACTGATGAAACCATTGAAATAGCCATAAAATCACGAGAAGTAGAGGTTATGGTCTTTGAACTTTCTAATTTTGCTAATTTCCCTGCCCTAGATTTTAGGATAGTTTGCTCAAAAGGTACGTATATTCGTAGTCTGGTGCGTGATTTGGGCAAAGCCTTGGGCGCAGGTGCGTATATGTCGGCACTTAGGCGCACACGTATAGGCGAGTTTAGCGTGGCAAACGCCCTTTCTTTGGAAGATTTTTTGAAGGAAAACCAAAGGGAGGTATGAGGTACGAGCTACGAGATACGAATTAAATACAAAAATTTGATAGTATCATTTTAAAACACATCTATAAATTCGGTCATTTGTATTGAAATCCTGAAAGGATTTAATATTAGTAGCCGTAAGTCGTACTTACGGAACGTGGTAATAATGTATTTAAATTTTGTCAAAATCATTTTAAAACACATCTATAAATACGGTCATTTGTATTGAAATCCTGGAAGGATTTAATATTAGTAGCCGTAAGTCGTACTTACGGAACGTGGTAATAATGTATTTAAATTTTTTGTCAAAATCATTTTAAAATACTATTTTTGCTCATAATTCTGACTAAAAAATCAACAAAAAATAAATAAAAATCTCTCATTTATGAAATTTGGAACAAAAGCTATTCACGCAGGAATAACGCCCGACCCAAGCACAGGAGCAATTATGACTCCTATTTTTCAGACCTCTACCTACGTGCAAGCCGCACCAGGCGACCACAAAGGTTATGAATATTCTCGTACCCAAAATCCTACTCGTGATGCCCTGCAAAAAAACTTAGCAGCATTAGAAAATGGCAAATTTGGTTTGGTTTTCGGCTCTGGAATGGCGGCTACTGATGTTTTATTGCGTACTTTTCGTCCTGGTGATGAGATTATTGTAACTAATGATTTGTATGGCGGTTCGTACCGTATTTTTACGAAAGTTCACCAAAATTTTGGCATCAAATTTCATTTTATTTCTATGGAAGATGTGCAAAATATAGAGAATTTTATCACGCCACAAACCAAAATGATTTGGGTAGAAACGCCTACGAACCCTTTGATGAACATTATTGACATCAAAGGAGCTGCTGCCATTGCAAAAAAACACAAGGTAATGCTTGCCGTTGATAATACTTTTGCCTCTCCCTACCTTCAAAATCCGCTGGATTTGGGCGCAGATGTGGTGATGCACTCTGCTACAAAATATCTAGGAGGTCATTCTGACGTGGTGATGGGTGTTTTGGTTACAAATGATGAGGAACTCGCAAAAGAATTGGCATTTTTGCAAAATTCTTGTGGTGCTGTGGCTGGTCCACAAGACTGTTTTTTGATGCTTAGAGGTATTAAAACGCTTCATATACGTATGCAACGCCACTCTGAAAACGGAAAAACAGTTGCACATTATTTGCGTAATCACCCAAAAGTAGAAAAAGTGTATTGGGTTGGCTTTGAAGACCACCCAAACCACCATATTGCAAAAGAACAAATGCGAGATTTTGGCGGAATGGTATCTTTTATCTTGAAAGGAGATGATTTGGAACACGCAAAAAAAGTAATGAGTAGCTTTGAAATATTTTCTTTGGCAGAATCTTTGGGTGGTGTGGAGTCTATTTGCACGCATCCAGCCACTATGACACACGCAAGTATTCCAAAAGAACAACGTGAAAAAACTGGTTTAAAAGATACTTTAATACGTTTGAGCGTAGGAATTGAAGATGTAGAAGATTTGATTGCTGATTTGAAACAAGCTATTGGATAACGAAAAAGTACGAGGTACGAACTACTAGATACGAATGTAAAACTTTGATTATCAAATCATTTGATTTTATTCTTTGTCTATTTGTTTTGTACCTCGTATTTCATACCTCATACTTCATATCTCATACCTCACAATGAAAATAGGTCTTTTTTTTGGCTCATTTAATCCCATTCATATTGGGCATCTTATTTTGGCAAATACCATAGCTGAAAGCGCACAACTTGACAAAGTTTGGTTTGTAGTGTCGCCACAAAATCCGTTTAAAAAGAAAGAAACCCTTTTGCACGAGTTTGACCGCTATGATATGGTGCAAAAAGCAATTTTTGACAACACACACCTGTCGGCTTGTGATGCAGAATTTCATTTGCCAAAACCTAGCTATACCATTGATACACTTACTTATCTACACGAAAAGTATCCAAAATACGAATTTAGTATTTTGATGGGAAGTGATAATTTGGTGAATCTCAAAAATTGGAAAAACTATGAGAAAGTGCTTGAATATCATCAAATACACGTTTATCCACGTCCAAACAAAAATATAGGTGCAGTTGCAACCGCAGAAAATACTTTACTTGAAGAACTTTACAAGCACCCAAACGTACATATTACAGATGCGCCACTGCTAGAAATTTCGGCAACTTATTTGCGTGAACGTATCCAAAACCAGCAAAGTATTAGGTATCTTGTGCCAGAAATGCTGGAAGAATACATAAAAAGAAAAAAATTTTATTCTAAATAATTTGCTGCCGCACACAATTTTAAAAAGAAATTATGAGTTTGTACCGTAGAGCAACGAAGGTTGACCATAATCTCTTTTTAAAATGAAATGACAGTTTTTATTGTTGGTCTGCACCGTAGTGGAACGGAGGTACAGACCAACAATAAAAACTGTGTATGGTAGTAAATCTAAATAAAAATAACTCATAATCTAAAAAAAGCCATTAATTATTTGTGTATACATAAACAACAGCTTTCTGAAAGTTGTATTCATTCATAATTCACAATTTATAATTCATAATTATTTACATTTTTACGTCTGGCAAATTAGTTTGTTTGCCATCAAATTCTATTTCTTTTGGTGTGTCATTTCCTCTGAAAACCATTATTTTGAATGGTTTATTTTTAGGAAAATTAAACCTATAACTCCCACTTTCGCACACTTGCTGCAAATGTATTCTTTCTTTTTCTGATACAAGATGCACACGAGCATAATTTATTTTGCTTCCTTTGTTATTTAAAATATTACCAGAAAATGCAATAAGAGGCTCATTTTGAAATTTATCACAATTTAGCCAGCCAGTTTTTTGTAGCTGATACTCATAAAAAGTTGGTTCTAGGTTATTTTCTACTTTCCAAGCCTGATTGAGTTTGTTGTAGTTGTCCCAAGCGGCACTTAATTTGCTGATTTTTTGCTGCAAAAATTTTTCTTTACCTTTTACATAATCTCTTGCCCACGCAATCATTTGGTATTTTCTACGGATTTGCTCCACAAAAGTAGCCTTAAAAGTGCTTTTATTGCCACTTTCTACTTTCATTACATATTCATTGCCTTTTTGCACATAGTCAGCAGCAATACCATCTAAAAAATCTTTTGTACTATTGTATTCATCAGCGAGTAGTTTATCATTTAGCGAGAGTTTCAAATCTGCTAACTCCTGCATAGGCGGCTTTGGAGCATCTAATTTGGTTTCCTTTGTACCAGTTTCAAGTTTCCAATTAATATCACCAGAAGCGGTTTTTTCACCTACAAAGAAACGCATAGTGTATCTTTTTTGAGTGCAGGAATGGCTACAAACAAACCACCTTTTTTGGGATTTACTTGTAATGCTTTTCCATTTTGCGAAGCACCAACAAAATACGAGCCAGCCGTTTGCAAAATCTTTCCATCAGAAACTGTTGATATTCTTGATTTTACAAAATCTTTGGCTTCTTGTACTTCCCTAAATTCAATATCAATTTTGCCTTGCACTGGCTTTCCTGATTCATCAATAAAACTTTGTGGGTGAACCAAAATCACGCCACCTTGTTTGCCTACAAGAAAATGCGTAGAATCAGCGGAAACGCTAAATACTTGCTTTTCTAGGCTGTCCAAATGTGAGGCTTTGGCAAGGGCAGTATTTGTATCAATACTTTCATTATCAACAGTATCTGTTTTTTGAGAATTTTCTGCGTTTTTGCAAGATAAAGCAAGCGCAAAAGCAAAAGGAGCGAATAATATCCAACTATTTTTTTTCATTTTGATAGATTATTTGGGTGATTTGAGTAGATTTATTTTTCTCAAAGTAACAGATATTTTTTAACAAAAATATGACAAATGCCGTATTTTCAGAAAATCATAAAAATATCTTAACTCGCAACTCGCAACTATTTTCTTGTTGTCCGAAATTTCTCTTAAAACGGCTTTCTGCTTATCTGGAAGCACTATTTCAAATCCTTTTCCTTTAAATTTTGATTTGTAAGGCTCGTCTATTACCGTAATTACGTCCAATAAATCATCTTCTTTGTAGATTTTACTATCTATCAAAAGACGTGCATCTGTGCCAAGTGGCGTAGGAATCCAGACGAGTTTTTCTCTGACACCTGTCGTTTTGTCAATATAATAATAATTTTGTGCTTGCACCTGCGAAAGTACGCATACACACACGCAAACGCACATAAAAAGGTTTAAAAGTGGTTTTTTCATTATACTTTGGTGCTTTACTTTGATTATATTTTTTCAATTCTGACGAGGTGTTTTCCACCTAAAAAAGCAGTATTTAAAAACTCATAAACCATATCTTTAGCCACTTCAATGCTCACAAAACGAGCAGGAATGCACAAAATATTTGCGTCATTGTGTTGCCTTGCAAGTTCAGAAATCTCTTTTGTCCAGCAAAGTGCCGCCCTGATGCCCTCGTGCTTGTTGGCAGTAATAGCCACGCCGTTTCCAGAGCCACAAATAAGAATACCAAAATCAGCTTTTTTATCTTGTACAGATTGTGCGACAGGGTGGGAAAAGTCAGGATAATCTACTGATTCTCCGCTATCTGTACCAAAATTTTCTACTTCTGCACTTCTATTTTTAAGAAATTCTATGATGATTTTTTTGTACTCGTACCCTGCGTGGTCTGCGCCAATAGCTATTTTTAAATTATTTATCATATTTAAGTAATTATAGGTTTTTGTTTTATGCAAATGCACACAAATATACAAAATTTTTAGTTTTTGGTATGATTTTAGTAAGTTTATTTCAGAAAATAAGAAAAAAAATAGGTTTTTCTAACTAAATTCTGTTACTTTGTTCGTTTGAATAAAACGTATAACATCTAAAAGATTTCCAAAGAAAATTTTGAGAAGACCTTACAAACCTAAAAAAACTTAAAATAATTTATGAAAAAAATAATAAACATATCTATTATATTGCTGCTTTGCTTTGCTTTTTCTATTGGATTTTCTACTAAAATACTTGCTCAAAAAGTAGAATGGGCAACCAAAGTAATAAGTGTTTCTTCTGAAAAGAAAATAACGACAGACCCCAATCAGTATGCAGCACGCCAAGCTTTAGGCAAACCTACACTTTTGCCAAATACTCGTTTTAGCCCTGCTGCGTGGTCGCCTGCAACAGAAGACAACGCAAAGCCTGAATTTATTAAAGTGAGTTTTGCGCCTATGAACGCCCGTCAGATTATTGTGGCTGAAAGCTATGGCAGTGGCACAATAGCCCAAATAGTCGCTTATAATCAGCAAGATAAAGCTGTTTTTACTTGGAATAACGAAAAATTAGGACAAGAAAACAAGCAGGGACAAATGCTTTACATAAAATTAGATAGTGCAAAGCGTATTTTCTCTGTCAAAATAACTCTTCAAACAGACAGAATTCCAGGTTTTAACCAAATTGATGCCATTGGACTTGCTGATAATGATGCTCCTATAACTTTCCCTATCAACGTACAAACGGCACTTTCTATCAAAAATAAACCAGAAAGATTGGGAAATAGCATCAATTCTCAATATCCTGCTTTTGCACCAAATATTACGCCTGATGGCAAAAGATTGTATTTTTCACGCTCCGACCACCCAGAAAATATGCCTTTTAAAGACAGTTCAGGAAGAACTATTTACAAGCAAGATATTTGGTTTGCTGATTTGCAAGATGCACAAAACGGTACATTTAGTAAGGCGCAAAACGTAGGCGCACCACTCAATACAAGTGGTCATAATACTTCATTTTCTATTACTGATGATGGAAATTCAATGCTTCTAAATAATAAATATATGCCTGATGGTAGCTTGGAGCGTGGTTTGTCTATTACCTACAAAGAAAATGGCGTTTGGGGGAAACCAAAAGAAGTAATTATTGAAAGTTTGGAAAACTTTTCTGATTTTTCTGAATTTTGCTTATCACCAGATGGAAAAACTATTATTGCAGCTATCCAGCCCACAGACTCACAAGGCGGAAAAGATTTGTATGTTTGCCTCAAAAAAACTGCTACTACGTGGGGGAAACCCATAAATATTGGGAAAAATGTCAATACTGCGGAAAATGAGAGTTCTCCATTTTTGGCATCTGACAACAAAACGCTCTATTTTGCGTCTTTGGGGCATAGAGGTTATGGTAATTATGATATTTTCGTAACACGCCGCTTAGATGAAAGTTGGTTGTCTTGGAGTGAGCCAGAAAATGTAGGGCAAAGTATCAATACGGCAAGTGCAGAGATGTATTTCAGCATTATGTCGTCTGGTGAATATGCTTATTTTGTTTCTGATAAAAATATCTCTCGTGTACGCCTAATAGACCCTTTGAAGCCTGCTGTGCCACTTTTTATAGTAAAAACCTTAGATTCAAAGACAAATCAGCCAATTTTTGCAAAGGTTCATATTATTGCTTTGGAGGATAATAAAGAAGTAAAAGGACTTGAAAATGCGCTCAATTCCAACGAGTTTAAAATTGTATTAAAACAAGAAAAAAAATATAGAGTTACCGCAGAATATGATGGCTATTTTGCTGCTACAAAAGACATTAGCATTCCTAAAATAACAGAATATAAAGAATTTTTAGATACTTTGATGCTTACACCTGTGGCAAAAGGAGAGAAAATACGTTTGGATTTTATTTATTTTGGACGAGCAAGCGCAGAACTTTTGCCAGAATCTTTCCCAGAATTGGATAGATTAGCGGAGATTTTGGAGAAAAATGCAGCTACAAGCATTTTGTTAGAAGGGCATACAGAGCCTTTTGGCAATCCTAAAGGACTACGAAAATTGGCAAAAGAACGTGTGGTTTCTGTGAGGCATTATCTTGTTAGTAAAAAGAAAATTCCAGAAAAACGCATCAAAATTGAAGGTTATGGTGGCGACAGACCTATTACAAGAAAAGATGACGAAAAAAGTCGTCAGCTAAATAGACGTGTAGAAGTGAAAGTTTTATAAAAATCATCTTTTACAAAATAATAAAAATGACAAAAAATGTGTAGAAGTACGTTTAAACGTATTTCTACACATTTTTTATTCGCTATTTTCTAGCGGTCTGGTTTTGCGTGCTTGCTTTGTGAGTTTAGACCTATTTTGCATAAACGGGTCTTTTTTGTCATTGTTGATGAATGGGCAGCGTTTGCCTATTTTGGTGATGTTCTTGTTCATTAGTGAAAATAATTAAAAGTGAAAAATATGTTTGATTGGAATTGTGGAAATAAAAAAGTAATAAAAAACGCCCTAAAATCTTTGATTTTGGGCGTTTGCAATATTTTGATAAAATCTAATAAATAAAAATCTCTAAGACAGTTTAAAACTGTATATATGATTTTTTTTATTTTTATCTATATGCTTGCCCTTATGGTTGCTGATATGGTTTTTCATATCATTTTGGATACCATTTTCTCTGTCAAAACTACTCCATAAGCCTACCGCACAGAGTGCTAAGCGGGACACTACACAAAGCTGATTTTGCTTTGTGGCTGGTGCAGAAGTAATATAGGAAACATTGAAAAGCATTTTTTTAGATAAAAGTTAGATAAAATGTTGAAGATTTTGCGGGGTTTATTTGATTTTTATTTCGTATTTATATACAAATGAAAGCATCTTTTTTGGCATTACCAAACTTTTTTCAGTTTTTTTTCAGTTTTTTTCTAGTTATCTTCAATTTATCTCTAAATTTGTTCAAATATTCAAGCGTTTTAAGCAAGTTATGATAATTACGCTGTGGTTTTGAGAAGACAGAATACTTATTTTTAGCATTTTGTATTCATTCATAATTTACAACTCACAACTATTTAATGATAAATTACGACACAAAAAATTGGACTATTCCTATTAAAACCGCTTTTGGGCTAGGCAACGCCTACGACACAAAAGAGCTTTTCAAAATACAACTTGCCATCTTGATTTATACCGCCACAATCACGCTGGGGCGGATTTATTATGTTCCTTCTAAGATATTAGAGATACATTTAGACCCAACTTTTTTGTCGTTAGTAGGCGTTATTTTGGGGCTCACGCTGGTTTTTCGTATCAATTCTGCGTATGATAGGTGGTGGGAAGGGCGCAAATTATGGGGCGCACTCATCAACGACAGTCGCACAATGGCATCTAATTTTCACTCTATTTTGCCACAAAACGACAAGCAAATAAGGCATTATTTAGCCTCTCAAATAGCTAACTTTGCCTACGCACTCAAAGGACATCTGCGTGAGGGCGTTGATTTTAATGTTTTAGATGCTCACGACACCTATTATATTGATGATTTGAAAACCGCAAAACATATTCCTCACAAAATAGCTACTAATATTTTTCTCAAAATGGAAGAATTATACAAAAAACGTGTATTTTCAGAGGCGGACAAAATGAACATCAAACATCAAATAGAACAACTTATAAATATTATGGGAGCTTGTGAGCGCATCAAAAATTCTCCTATTCCGTTTTCTCACACGTCTTTTATCAAAACTTTTATTTTCTTTTATTGCTTATTTTTGCCTATTGGTCTGGTGGACAAATTCCAGCTCTATACTATTCCTGCAGTGTTTTTGATAAGTTATGCGCTTGCTGGCGTTGAGGTAATTTCGGAGGAAATTGAGCAACCTTTTGGCGTTGATGCCAATGATTTGCCGTTGCGCCATATTTCTAACGTGATTAAGGCTAATGTTTATGAAATAATGGAAGTGCCACTTGATAAACCGCTTCCAGATGCTAAGGTGCAAGAAAATATATTTATTTGAGGTGTGAGGTATGAAATATGAGGTATGAAGTAAATACAATTCTTCTACATTAAAAAATACTTCATACCTCATACTTCATACCTCATACTTCATACCTTTTATGACCCAAAAACCGCTTTTAAATCCAATTATCCACGAAAAAATACATTTTTTTGCTATTATTTGTGTGGTGATTACTATGAATTTTCTCAACAAACCTGCTTTTTTGAGTATTTCTATGATAGTTGCTGCTGTAAACTGGATTTTAGCTAATAATTTTAGCGGAAATGCTGGAAAAATCCAAATAATAAAAGAAAAACCTATTATTTGGGTTGCAGGAGCATTTTTGTTATTGTATGGTTTGAGCGTTTTTTATTCTGAAAACAAAGAAGAAGCACTAACAGATTTACAACTAAAATTGCCAATTTTTTTGTGTCCTTTGATGTTTCTTACATCACCAAAATTTACCAAAAAACAATTAGATATTATTTTTTATGCTTTTATAACAGCTTTGTTTGTAGGAATTTGTTTGAGTTTTTTTGTTGCTTTTAAGAAAAATTATGCTCAAAATCAGCTAGAAACCATTATTCCAACGCTTTTTTTTTATCATGATATCTCTTTTGGTTTTGGACATGCAGGTTATCACAGCCTTTATATTGTTGTGGGTATTTTGATATTATTTGATAAAATCTTACACGAAAATCTACCTAAAAAAACACTCCTTAGTTTTATCTTTTTGATGATTTGTTTTAGTGTTTTCTTGTTGTTTTTATCTTCCAGAATGCCCATAATGTTGCTTTTTGTGCTGATTTCCTGTGGCATTTTTTACTTTATCATCAAAAGCAAAAAATATATTATAGGTGTTAGCATTATTGGTATTATGTTGCTTGTTTTTATAAGTTTTTTAAGTTATTCAGAAACAGCAAAAAAGCGGTTTGCGTATATTTTGAGCAGCTTTAATAAAGAAAATCTTATGAATACCAACGGAATTACTGATAATTCTCTCGCCCACGACTGGGACGGTATTCCCCTGCGCATTGCCATTGTTCAACTCTCTATCAATGCCATAGAAAATAATAGTTTTGCAGAATTTCTGTTTGGAGTAGGTAGTGGCGACACCAAAAAAGCAATTATTGATGCGGGGAAAAGACAAAAAGTTGCTTTTATTTGGCAATACAATACTTACAATACACACAACCAATATTTAGAAACTTTGCTTGGCACAGGAATAATAGGTTTTTGTTTGTTTTTGTTATTTTTATATCTTCATTTCAAAGAAGCTACTAAGCAAAAAAATTGGCTTTATATCAATGTAATGTTACTTTTATCTTTGTATTTTCTTACAGAAGCCTCTTTGTCAGTGCAACAAGGAGTGGCTATTTTTGGCATTTTCCCTTGTCTTTTCCAAATCACCAAAAAGTTATGAGTTATGAATGATGAATTATAAGTTGTGAGTCAAATACAAAAAACCTATTCTAATTGCTTAGAATAGGTTTTTATTATGAACGTATTGTATTTAACTTATAATTCATAACTCACAATTCATAACTTATTTGACTCTTTTCCAGACTTGACTACGTCCCATCAACGACACGCCCACAAATCCACGAATGTTTAGCGTGTTGTTGTCTGCGCCCATCCACGCTTTGCATTTATATTCTTTGCCATTTTCAGGGTCTAAAATACGCCCACCAGACCATTCTTTGCCGTCTGTCTGTAAGCCAATCAAGATAATCAAATCTTGTACAGGTTTTCCTTTGCGGTCTCCGTCACAGTCTTTGCAAAGTGCGTTTTTCTTAGCCTCCCTCAAGATTTTGACTACTTGCCCAGCGTATTTTCCGCTTTGTGTTTTATAGATTTTGATGTGAGATTTTTTCTCTTTTGTTTTTTCGTCCGTTGTTTCCCAAATGCCTTCTATTTGAGCAGAGGCTGCAAAAGTGATACAAAACATCAAAATTGCTGAAATTTGCAAGATTTTTTTCATTTTTTGTTGATTTTAAAATTAAAGTTGATTTATGAATAAATATTAAAAATACTCCCCAAACATACAAATCAAATATGAATTTACCAAATTTTCTAGGTTTTTAAAATTATTTTATTTTTTCGTAATCAAGGAAGCATCAAAAAAACACTATCTAGGTGTGCGTGTGCGCCCTCCTCCAATTCTTGGTGTGCTTGTACCACGTTGATTTCCGAAAGTTGAAGGCGTGTGTTTGTAGGTATTTCCTCCAGAATTAGTAGAAGTATTATTGTTACTTCCAGAATTATTTTCTCTACGAGAAGTATTTACATTGCTATTAGAACCCGTATTATTGTAGATAGTTGAGCGGTTTCTTCCCTCCTGCACACGTATTTTTTCTTTCACTTCTGCATTATAAATGGTACTTTCACTTGTACCAGCATCATTTCCACCTTGTCCACCAGTTACGTTGCCTGTTACATTAGTTGTATTTGGTGTAACAGGAATAACCGCTCCACCGTTGCGTGTGTTGTCTTTTGGTGTATTGAGTTGTTGCTTAGGAATACGTGGATAATAGTAATATGCACCATTATTATAGTAACCATTTGTGCCATTATTATAACCATTTGTGTTGTTATAAGTGCCTGTATTCACCCCATTTGGGTTGGCGGTAGAAGTCCACGTACCTTTTGGATTGCCATTTGTGCTAGTATTACCATTTCCCCAATTATTATTGCTTTCATTATAGATAGGCGTATTTTGTCTAGGAATAAAGACAGGCGCAGGTCTAGGAATATACACAGGCGGTGGCACATATATAACCGTTGGAGGCGTATATATGGTAGGTGTGTAAGGCGGTTGATAAACAGTTGTGGGAGCTTCTTGGTATTGCATATAGTCATCATCATTATTCCTTACAGAAACATAGGCATCACATTCTGCAGGTCTGATAGTAGCATAAACATCATCTTGTTCACCGTTTTTGTGCCAATTTCTTGAGCAACAACCACTAAAAGAAATGCCCATTGTAAGCAAAAGAAGGCTTGCAAACGCAGTACGCAAAGACTTAGTAAAAAAGTTAGTTTTCATAAAAATTATGTTTTAAAGTATGTTTCTGATAAATATCCTAACGGATTATTTTAATGATATTTGTCTAACAATTTATGTGCCAAACGCTTTTTTCAATTACGAATTACAGTTTTTTATGTAAAATTAGGCGTTTCCACTTGACACCACAAGAAATATTTACTCTCCACTATTAGGTGGATACAATTGCAATGGGATTTTTTCAGTGACTAATCTTCTAAACTCTTCATATCTCTCTTTTTCACTCTTTTTCATCCATTCTTGTACTTTTTGAGAATGAGCCTCTAATCCTACTAGTGCTATAGTGGGTAATTCTAAGTAAAAGGGCTGTCGGTATTTATATACTCCATTACCAATATTGGGGCAGTATTTTATATAAACTACTCTTTCTTCATCAGATAGTAGTTTTGCAAGTATTTGTCCATCAAAATGGTAGTTATACGTTAAAAATGCTCTACCCTCTTTGAAACAAGCACTTTCTTTTATTGTTTTACCATCAATACCATAAAAGAAATAGTACCCATCAACAAGATTATTTTTAAAAGATATTTCATGCAGTAATATCCCTTTTTTGTATATCCTGTATTTTCCGTGTATTTTCCCATTGAGATAGTCTATTTCTTTTTTTACTCTTCCTCGCTTATCAAAAATAACCATTTGACCATTCAACACACCATTTTTGTAAAAGTATTCCTCTTTCAGCTTACGGTTTTCAGACTTTGTCCACCTGCCTTGCTTACGTCCTAAAGAGTCTATTAGGTTTTGACCATAAATATTATACGAAAATAATAAATAAGTAATTAAAATCAATGTTTTTTTCATAAGTACGTGTTATATTTAGTACCACTATAAATATAATTGTATTTCTTGCCAAGTCAGGTATTTCTGCCTAATACCGCAGAAAATTAAGAATTAAAAATTACGGATTATGTTTTTTTGCCACAATTTAAAAATCCCTGTTATTTTCCTTATTTTACTAAAATTGCCTGTAAAAATCAGCGTTATTTTATCAAAATCAGCCGTTTTGCTTCTGCCAATATAGCAAACTTCTTTTTTATCTTTGCTATGATAAATAGGAATACCTGAAACTACATCAATTTGATTATTATCCATTTTTTGATTACCCAAAAGCACCCATTCATCAGGATAAAGTGCCTTAATTTCATTGATACCTAATAATTGTTCCATAAATTCATTATATTTACTATTTTTTACTAAAAAGTGAATTGTAAACTTTGTGTGAAGTCAGGTGTTTCCACCTGACTTCAATAATGCACTTTTAAATGTTTGATTGGAGAACTTATATTTTCTGCAAATTAACATTAAAAAGCGCATTTGGTGTCAGGTGGAAACACCTGACACCACAAGAAATAATGCACTTTTAAATGTTTGATTGGAGAACTTATATTTTCACAATTTTTTAGCTATCTATCTTTGCATATTTAGCATTTTTCTCAATGAAATCACGTCTAGGAGGCACTTCATCACCCATTAGCATAGAAAACAAATGGTCAGCTTCAACGGCTGATTCTATGGTAACCTGCTTAAAAATACGGTTTTCTGGGTTCATTGTTGTTTCCCAAAGTTGCTCTGGATTCATCTCGCCCAAACCCTTATAACGCTGAATACCAACGCTATCCTCTTTTCCTTCTCCAATAGCAGCCACAGCACGTTGTCTGTCGTCTTCACTCCAACAATAGGTTTGTTTTTTACCTTTTTTGACAAGATAAAGTGGTGGTTGCGCAATATAAATGTAGCCTTTTTCTATCAAATCTTTCATATACCTGAAAATAAGTGTCAAAATCAGCGTTCTGATGTGGCTACCATCAACGTCCGCATCTGTCATAATTACAATTTTATGATAACGCAATTTGTCCAAATTAAGAGCCTTTTCGTCTATTTCTCCATCTTCTCCTCTCACACCAAACGTGATTCCGAGTGCTGTAATGATGTTTTTTATCTCTTCATTGTCATAAATCTTGTACTCTTGTGCTTTCTCCACATTCAAAATCTTACCTTTCAAAGGCAAAATAGCCTGAAAAGCCCTGTTCCTGCCTTGTTTGGCACTTCCGCCTGCAGAATCCCCTTCTACAAGATAAATTTCGCATATTTTAGGGTCGCTTTCAGAACAATCAGAGAGTTTTCCTGGCAAAGAATTTGAGCCTAAAACATTTTTGCGTTGCACCATTTCACGAGCTTTTTTAGCAGCATTACGTGCCTGCGCTGCCAAAATAACCTTCTCAACTATCTGACGTGCTACTTTTGGATTACGCTCCAAATAATCTGACAAAATCTCACTCACGCAACTATCCACCGCTCCACGCACTTCAGAATTACCCAATTTTGCTTTGGTTTGTCCTTCAAATTGTGGTTCTTGTACTTTTACAGAAATAACTGCTGTCAAACCTTCTCTAAAATCATCACCAGTAACGTCTATTTTGAGTTTATCCAACATTCCCGACTTATCAGCATAGTTTTTGAGTGTACGTGTGAGCGCACTACGGAAGCCCGCAATATGCGTTCCGCCCTCGTGTGTGTTGATGTTATTGACGTAAGAAAAAACATTTTCAGAATAAGAAGTATTATAGCGCATAGCAACTTGTACAGGCACTATTCCCTTATCATTTTCCATATAAATCACCTCTGGAATGAGCTTTTCACGCGTGGCATCAAGGTATTCTACAAATTCAGAAAGCCCACCTTCTGAAATAAATTCATTATAAATAGGATTTCCTTCTTCGTCCATTTCACGTAAATCTTTCAGCGTAATTTTGATGCCTTTATTGAGGAAACAAAGCTCACGCAAACGCCCTACAATGGTTTCGTGCTTGTATTCTAGCGTGGTGAAAATTGTTGGGTCAGGCTTAAAATGGACGGTTGTACCATGTTTGTCTGTTGTGCCAATTTCACGCACAGGATAAAGCGGATTTCCAATGTTGTATTCTTGTTCAAAAATTTTGCCATCACGGTAAACGGTAACGTGCAAATGCGTAGAAAGAGCATTTACGCAAGAAACCCCAACGCCGTGAAGTCCGCCCGACACTTTATAAGTATCTTTATCAAATTTTCCGCCTGCGTGCAAAACCGTCATAACAACTTCTAGGGCTGATTTTTTTTCTTTCGTGTGCATTCCCGTAGGAATACCACGCCCATTGTCTTCTACAGACACAGAATTATCAGGGTGAACGGTTACGTGAACGGTATCACAATGCCCTGCAAGTGCCTCATCAATTGAATTATCCACAACTTCCCAAATAAGATGGTGCAAACCACGCACGCCCACATCTCCTATATACATTGAAGGTCTTTTGCGGACAGCTTCCAGCCCTTCTAAGACTTGGATATTGTCGGCTGAATAGTCCTCATTTGAGGCAGGAATAGCAACTTTTTCTATATTTTCGCTCATTTTGAAATGATTATACTAGGTTACGGTAGAAATGTTTTGGTGAGAATAATTTTTAATAAGATTTTATCAAAAAATTATTAAAAATTACCTATAAATATTACGTAAATATACTAAATTTATAAGCAAAAAACAAGTAAATTTAAGATTTTTTAAACATTTTTTAAACATTTTTTAGTTGTTTTTTGAAAAATATTTTAGATTTTTGATATAATTTTTTTAGTGGAAAGCGTATATTTGTTTGGAATTTTTGTATTTAGGAGAAATCCCCAAAATTACGGGACTTGGGTGTTGTTTGTGAAGACACAAACAACGGCTCAAGGACTTTAGAAGAAGAAATAAATAAAATATAAATAGAAAATAAAACATAAAATATAAATCTTTTTTGTGTTTTTGGTACTGATTTTGTAAGTTTGGTTTTTAATTCAAAAATATTGTAAAAATAATTTTCAAATAAATATTTTCAAAGATGAAAAATAAATATTTTATCCTATATATCCTGTTTAGTACATTATTTTCTCTAAAATTTTCTACTGAAATCCTTGCGCAAAACTTCAAAAACGCATCAGAATACAACAATTTTATCATTTTGCAACAAGCAAAAATAGTTCAGAAAAGTATGCAATACGTTTCTACGTCTGTGCATAGTGAGGACGTGGGCAAGGTTGAAAAAAAGCGTGCAGAAGTTATCAAACAAATTGATGAAGCACTTATAAACGTCAAGAAAATGCCCGACTTTAACGGTGATAAACGCCTTAGAGATGAAACTGTTGATGTTTTTATGCTTTCTCGTAACACCTACAACGTGGATTTTAAAGATGCTAATTCTCTTCTTGCAAAAAGAAATGACTCTTACGAAAACCTCCAAAAATACTATCAGGCGCAAGATAAAGCAGAAAAAAAGATAAATGATGCTATGGAAGATATGAAAAAAGCACAAACACGCTTTGCAGAACGCAATAAAATGCAAATAATGACTTCTGAAAAAAAAGATAGCCCTTTTGACGTGATTGGACGTATAAATACCTATACTCGTCAGATAGAACTCGCTATTTTCAAACCAAAAAAGAACAATGATATTTTTATGAAAGCCATTGGAGAGAAAAAAGCAATAGAAAATCAGCGCAAAAACATCATTACAGAGGCAGAAACGGCACTTATGACCCTAAAACTAATGCCAGATTTCAATAAAGATGCCAATTATAGAGATAAAGCTATTGAAATGGTTACTTTTTATAGAGATTTTGCTACAAAAGAAGGCGCAACTATGTTAGAAGTTTCCAATAAAAAAGAGATAAATAAGTATGATGTGGACAGTTTTAATGCCGCTATCAAATTCTACAACGAAAAATCTAACAAAATTATCAACGAGTATAACGCAGCAAGCACAAAAATGGCTAAAGATAATATTCCAAATGTGGGAGAATAATTTTTAAATTGTGATTTTTTTTAAATTTTAAATTTTAAATTGTGAATGAATACAAAAAATGTAGGGGCTGGGCTTGCCCCTGCCCAATATGCGAAAGCCACTTGCGAAAGCCATTTGCGGAAGCAAAACGACAAAAAATATTCCATTTTCCTTAGCATTTTCCTTTTGATTTCTTTGCTGATTTCAACGGAAAATCTTGCCCAAAATGCCCCAAAATACAGCAACGAATTTTTAAATATTGGTGTTGGTGGGCGTGCTTTGGCTATGGGTGGCGTGCAAACTGCTGCCTCAAATGACGTTACTTCTGCCTTTTGGAATCCTGCGGGACTTCTAAACATCAAAGAAAAGTATCAATTTGGTGCAATGCACGCAGAATATTTTGCAGGAATTGCGCAATATGATTACTTGGGTTTTACTACAAAAGTGGATTCTTTGAGTAGTATTGCCGTTTCTGCCTTGCGTTTTGGCGTTGATGATATTCCTGATACTCGTTTTTTGTTTGATGTGTCGGGCAATCAAAATGACCCAAAATACCTCTACAACGCAAATGGCGCAATAAATTACAATAATATCCGCTTTTTTTCTTCCGCTGATTATGCGTTTTTGCTCACGTATGCACGCAAACACGGACTTATCAAAGGGCTTAGTTGGGGGACAAATTTTAAGATAATTTACAGACAAGCAGGAGAATTTGCTAATGCTTGGGGTTTTGGTTTGGATTTATCTGCAAAATACGAGAGAAATGGCTGGCAATTTGGCGCAATGGCAAAAGATGTTTTTGGTACTTTTACTGCGTGGAATCACAATGTGAGTGCTATTTATGCCACTTATATCCAAACGGGCAATCCTATTCCACAAAATTCTGTGGAAGTTACGCTACCAAAATTAAATTTGGGGGTTGCCAAAAGATTTGTCATTCAGGGTAATTTTGGGCTTCTGGGCGCAATAGAACTTGCTTCTACCTTTGATGGGCGTAGAAATGTACTCGTCAAATCAAAACTAATTTCTATTGACCCTAAAATAGGAGTGGAGGCTGATTTTAAGCAAAAAGTGTTCCTGCGTGCAGGAATGGGCGAAATCCAGCAACTCCGCAACTTTGATAATACTACTTATAACACTTTTCAGATAAATTTTGGAGTTGGTCTAAAACTAGGGAATTTTTGCATAGATTATGCCCTCACAGACACAGCAAACACAGCAGAAGCACTTTATTCTAACTTTTTTTCAGTGAAAATTGGCTTTTAAATAATTTCTTCAAACCAACAACAAAACAACAATCTCTATCAAAAAAATGAAAAAAATACTCTCAATGGCATTTATTTGCCTGTTCTTTGCTTTCAATTTGTCTGCGCAAACGGTTACTTTTGGCGCAGAAAATCAATCAGACAGGCGTGATTTTAACCCTGTTAGCTTGCTTGGCAAACTGGACAATACTTATTTTGTAATGATGCGAGAATCTAACAAATACTTCATTCAGCGTTATGCACTCAATGAAAACCTCAAAATGAGCAAAGAAATTGACGTAAAAGCAATGATTGGCAAAGATGAAATAGGTTATACTTTTTCTTACATGTCAAAAAATGTAATTCACGTTTTTTACACCGTTTATGCTAAAAAAGAGGAATTGCAATACATTTTCTTGCAAAGTTACGACGAAAATCTTGCACCCAAAGGCACTTTACGTATGCTCACGACCATAGGCGGGCGCAGCAGGCGTGAGGCAGGAAAATTTAGGTTGCTTAAATCTCCCACAGAAAATAAGATTTGTCTGATTGGTGAAGATGATTTTAAGGACAAAGATCCGCAAAAATTTGCTATCAATGTCTATGATGCGCTTACAATGGAAGAAGAATGGAATAAAAAAGTTACTTTGCCTTACACAGACAAACTTTTTATTGCAAGTAATTTCAATCTTACAGATGAAGGAACGGTGGGTATTTTAGGTAAGAAATTCAATGAAAAACTCAAAGAAAAGAAAAATGGCAAGGTAAATTATACCTTTGAAGCGTTTGTTTATACCAAAGAAAACAACGGACAACAAAAAACTATTTCCTTGAACGCAACTACGTATATGACTGATGTGCGCATATTTTCTAGCAAAACAAACGCATTGAATATTGTTGGTTTTTATGGAGAAACAGCACAAGCAGACGTGGCTAAGGGCGTTTTTACTATGACCTTGGATAAAGAAATGAACAACACAGGCATTGACCAAAAACCGTTTACTGCAGAGTTTTTGGCTACTTTTTCTGGGAAAAGCAAACGCAAAAAAGAGATTTATCAGTTTGATATTAAGACTGTTACGGAAAGTGAAGACGGCAGTATCAAAGTGGTAGCAGAACAATCTTTTAGCATCACGCAATACTATCAACGAGGAAATGGCAGCTCTTACACCATTACTACTGATTATGACGCAGATATAATGGTATTTAATTTGGATAAAAACCTGAAAATCAATAGTAAGATGCAGAAAATATCCAAAAATCAAGAAACCGTAGCAACAAGTGGCAGCATTTATTCTATCAATCAGCCCAATATTCATTCCTACGTTACTTACAAAACTGGAAATGATTTGTATCTTCTTTATAATGACAACATTAAGAACAAAGATTTTATTTATAGCAAAGATGTCAAAGAAATGAACAATAGAAAACCGTCTTTCTTTATGGTTAAAATTGACGCTAGCAACAACTTGAAAAAAACAGAATTATTTGGAAAACAAGAAAATAACTTTTTGATTTATCCTGTTTTTAGCAAGCAAATCAACGAAAAAGAAGTGCTTATCTATGCTGAAAGAGGCAAAAAGTATTCTTTTGGCATTATTAAATTTGAGTAATTTTTATTACAATTATTAGTCCTTCAAGGTTTTTTAAAACCTTGAAGGACTGAATTTGCAGTGATTAGAAACATTATTTTGGCATCAATTTTGTCAAATGAAATCATCAATTAGATAACGGCATTTGCAACAGGCACTTACAACACACCAGAAGGGTATTATACGTTTTCTTTGTAGGAAAAATTAGGAAAAATAAAGAAAAAATCAGAAAAATAATAACACAAAAAGCCTTTTCATTGTTGAAAAGGCTTTTTGTATTAAAAAATTCGTACCTCGTACTTCAAACTTCGTACTTCAAAACTAAGCGGTTTTGATAAACTTCACCAAATCACGCACCTGACCCAAAAATTTGGTATCTTCCGAAAGTTTACTAATACCTTCTTCTATGCTGCGGCTGATTTTTTCGTGTTCTGCTTTGTTTTTTACATCATTATCTTCCACTTTGACACGCATTTTTTGCAAAATATCCTCTTGATGTTTGATATTATCTTGCAATTTTGAAATAAAAGAGCTAGGCGTGTTCATATCAAGCAGGTTGTCTAAGGAATTTAGGCGAGTTTCCATTTCGTAAAACCTACTACGCAATTCTTGTGTATCTTCACGGGGATAAAAAGTAGTTTCTCTAATGCTATACAAACGGCTCACAATATACGCCTGCAAACGCACCGCAGGGCGCAAACCCATCAGCAAAAGTGCCACAATAGCACCCCAATAACCAATAACGGTTACATTGAAAAATGTCAGTAGGGCAAGTCCAATAGCGGAAATAATATGTAAACTTATGGCAATAATCAAGTACCTTTTTGTTATTTTTTGGGCATAAATTTCATTTTCTGGGTCTATTTTCATATTTCTTTGGCGAGAAATTTTGATTTCGTCCAGCACCTCTTTGGCAGAAAAATGCACATTCCAAGGCATCACCACCACCACAATAAGCCACCAACACGACACTAAACCCACAATCCAGTCTGTGAGTGTACCTTTGGGGATTTGCAACCACTCCAAAGTACCATAACCTATCACCACAGCAACTGTAATGAAGATTACACTTGAAAAAATATTACCCATAATCTTAGTATTTTAATTTTTAGAGACTTCTTAATTTATAGTTTCTTTCCTTATTTTTTGTATTAAAGTCCCCTTGCGCTACGCTTGGGATTTAGGGGCTGTATTAAAGGTTTTTCTTCACTCTTGCACCTACCGTAAATATCTCATTTATAGGGTCTTGGCGCATGTATTGCTTCACTTTAAACTTATAATTTCCTTTTTGAGGGAATTTAAACTTAGCAAGTGCTGTTATTTCGTGTTCGTACAAATCACCCAAACCGCTACCAAAAGGCTCACCTGTGCCAGCATCTAAAAGTTGCAAATTTTGTAAAGAGGAAGAAATTACTTTGCCTTTGTCATCTTCCAAATAATAAGTTACATAAAGATTATAAAACGCATACTTTGACGAATTTCTTATAATGTAAGAAATATCATAATTTTGGCTTATATCTTTGATTTCAAAACCACAAGAATACACATCAGCAATCTTCCATTTGCCATTATCTATGTCTTTTGTTTGTTCATAAATAATACCATTGTCTTTGCAAGAAACCGCAAAAAACAGGAATTGTAGGGAAAATAAGGCTATAAAAATACTGTTTTTCACTTGTTTGTTCATTATTATTTTTTGTTTCTTAGTGCTTTCTTAGTGTGTATTTCTTAATGTTCTTAGTATTAAAAATAAAATTATATTTTCAAAATAAAGTTTTCTTTTGCTTGATTTTCTCTGAAAAATACAATTCCAAACCAATATAAATCAATGGTTTGTTGTGTTTTTGGGTGTTTTTTGATAATTTTCCAAGCATTTGCCATTCCCTGTGACCAATAAATATCATCAAAAATAAAAACTGTATTCTCGTGTACGTAAGGCAAACAGGTTTCAAAATAGTTAATTGTGGGCAAATATTGATGATTTGCATCAAAAAAAACAAAATCTAAGGAATTATTATCTGATTTTTCTGTTGAAAAATTTTCTTTTAAATACGTAGAAAGTGTTTTATTCAAATTCCCTGTAATAATTGAAATATTATTTATATTCAACCCTTGAAAATTTTGCTTTGCAATTTCAGAAATTTCTTTGCTTCCTTCAAACGTGGTAATTTTTATTTTTGCGTTTGTTTTTGCAAAATAGGCAGTCGTGATGCCCAAAGAAGTGCCTAAATCCAATAAATTTTTTGGTTGAAAATAATTTACTAACCTAAAGAGTAATTGTGCAAGTCTTGGACTTTTAGCAGAATTATTTGCTATTTTACCAATTGAAGTAGTTTTAAATTTATTTTTGTTGTTGTTATTAAAATTATTTGCGCCTGCCCCCAAATCTTCAAAGGTAATTTTTTGCTGATTATTTTGTAGTTTTTCTCTTAGTTTTTCTATTTCATCAAAGGCGTAATAATGCGCTTTTGAGGTAATCACTTCACAATAAAGCGCAAAAATAAAAGGCGAGTGAATAGAATGTTCATCTTTCGCCTTTATGATATGTCGTAAATAAAAATATAACTTTTCCAA
>JAYVGJ010000129.1:0-15860 GCA_043772375.1 Raineyaceae bacterium
TTTCTTATGATAGGAAATATTTTTTTTGTCGTAATTGTTGGTTTGTAGGACACAAACCAAGTAGGTTTTACTAATAATAAATTGTGTACGGTAGCAAAATTGTGAATTGTGAATGAATACAAACCATAAACAAATTACAAAAGCTAATTTAAACTTAAAGGGCGCAAAGTTGTACTATTTTGTATTTCGTTGCGCTCTTAGTGCTTTTAAACTATTTAATAAAAAATTATCAAAAACATACTATGGAAATCAAAGCACTTGTAAATAAAATATATAGCTCAGGTACGCCTATTGGAGAAGACAAAGACGTTACAGAAAAACGAATGTTGGTCAATAAATATAGTTTTTGGATAGCTTTTATATGCTTTTTTATGTCTTTGATGTATATTCCTATGGGTTATTGGCAATCAATGCGCACTACTATGCAAATTGGGCTACCTTCGTTAATTATTTTTATACTTCCTTTCATTACAAAATCTATTAGTGTTATCAAAACAAGTTTTATACTTATTATTACATCACTCATATCCGTTTCTGCTTGTATTGTGGGGCAAGAAAATCACTTACAATATGCGCTAATAATCATTTTTATTTTGACTGTTTTTTTGGAAAATAGAGGCGAAATTTCGTTTCCAATAGTTGCTTTTGCAAGCCCAATTATAGCTTATATTATCTTAGAAGGCACTAATTATTCTTTGGTAGAAAAAGAAATTTATACAATAGAACAAGCATTTTGGGTAAAACATATTGTGTTTTTTAGTGTGTTTATGATGAGTGCCGCACTTGTTTACTTTTTTAAGGAAAGTTTGGCAAAAAAATTGGAAGTAATCAAAAATCAAAAAAATGACCTAGAAAATGCAGTAGAAACTCGTACAAAAGAAATTTCTGATAATCAAACAGAACTTACACGTATGTTTGTGGAAGTTAGCATGAAAAACAAACGTCTGGCAGAACTGCAAGAAAAACTAGCTATAACGCAACGAGAGCAACAAAAATTTGTGGATATTGTAGAAAATAGCTTAGATTTGATTGCCCTTACTCGCATAGATGGAAGCCTGCTTTACATCAATAAAGCAGGCAAAAAAATGATTGGCATTGCTGATAAAGAGGAATTTAAGAGTTCTCGCCCTTGGGATATTACCTCTGACGCTTACAGGCATCAATTAGTAGATACCGTCATTCCTTATATTGCAGAACACGGCGACTGGCAAGGAGAAATCCAACTAAAAAACCAAAAAACGAATAATATAATTGATACAGATGCTACTTTTTTCATTTTAAGAGATAAGCAAACCAAAAAATCTATCTCTGTTGCCACTATTCAGAGAGATATTACAGAAAAAAAACAAGCAGAAAACAAGATGAAACTAATGCAATCTTCCCTTGTTCAATCTGACAAAATGGCTTCTTTGGGCGTTATTTCTGCAGGTATTGCCCACGAAATCAATAACCCTATCAACTTTGTGTATGCAGGCGTAAACACACTCATTGAACTTGTACAAGACATGAAAAATATTGTTACCAAATATGAAAATATACGCTCACCAGAAGACAATAACAGCCTAAAAGAACTTTTTACTGACGTTGATATTCTTTCTCAAAACATCAGAGATGGTGCTTTGCGCACTATTGAAATAATAAAAAGCCTTAAAGTATTTGCTAGAACTGATACTGACAAATTGCAAACCGCTAACGTAAATATGCTTATTAATGCCGTTTTAATTATCTTGAAACCTAGTTTGCAAAATATTAAAATAATTAAAGATTTTGATGCAAAAATGCGTGCTATTCAATGCTATGCAGGAGAACTTAATCAAGTTTTTATGAATATCATAGCCAATGCCATTCAAGCAATGAACAGAAAAGGAGAACTGATTATCAAGACACGTTATTTGGATAATTACATAAAAATTTATATAAAAGATACAGGAACAGGAATGAGTGAAGAAGTACGGGGAAAAGTTTTTGAGCCTTTTTTTACCACAAAAAATATAGGTGATGGCTTGGGCTTGGGTATGTCTATTTCTTATGGCGTGATAGAAAAACACAACGGAAACATAAGAATAAAAAGTGAAGTAGGGAAAGGTAGTGAGTTTATTATTACGTTGCCTGTTTAGGTGAGATATTTAGCTAAATTTTCTTTAAAATCTTCTCTTTGATTTTCTTTGATTTTTAGAAATTCTATGTAATATTTTTGGTCGTTTTGCATCAAAATAATAGCTTTTTCTTCTTTGATGATGATTTCTTTTATGAGATTTTTTCTTGCAACAATAGTACTAAAAACAGAAGCAGTTATCCGTATTGATTCATTTTGTAGCAGTACATAAGGTGCAGTAAGCACCCAAAATACCACCAAAACCGCCAAAACATTGATAATAATAATTGTTTTTTGTTGTACCAAAGGTTGCACAAAAAGTGCTATATTGACAAACGCAAGCACAATTACAAGCGTTACGAGCATCACAATAGGCGTTTTGCGTGCAAAGGAAATACTAAATTTGTCTTGAGAAAGCATATTATTTTTTTGTATTTATCTGTGCATCTGTGGCAACTACGGTGGTTTCACTAACATCTTTTCTCTTAAATAGTTTATACACAATCAAATAAAGCAGAAAAACAGGCACTAAAATAATCAGCCAAACCATATAAAAACGCTCAAAACGTAATTTTCCGCTAAACCAATCACTTTCAGAATCTACTGAAAAGAAGACAAAAGCAGCTTTTCCTACTACGTGGTCAGCGGGCACGAAGCCCCAATAACGAGAGTCTGCGGAGTCGTGGCGGTTGTCGCCCATCATAAAATAATAATCTTGCACAAAAGTATATTTCTCAACAAGTTTTCCATCAATAAGTAATTTTCCTTCTTTCGTGGTTACATTCCCTGCTTTTAGTCCTTCATAATTACGAATAGTGCTAAAATAAGTAGCCACATTTTGGGCATTCATTGTCATTGTAGCCCCTTTTTTAGGAATATAAAGTTTACCAAAGAAATCTCTATTAGAATTTTGCGCACTATTTTCAGTAAAAATACCTGCCTCAGGCTCTCCTTTGGTACGTGTATCTACTTTTATGTCCTTAATGATAGAAAGTTCTTTGATAGCTTTCAAATTGTCATTAGTCAAATTAAGCACATAATCATAACCTTCTGGAACAGCATTATACTGCCTTCCGTCTGGCGCAATTTGTGGCACGCCTTTATGTTTTGCATCAGGAAAAGCACCTGTAGTACGCATTTTGAGGTCTTTAAATTTAATGTCGTTAATTACTTCTCCATTTGTTTTTACAAGATATTGATATGCCATTTCAGCAGGATTTTCTGCGGGCTTACTATCAATAAAAACTTGAGTATCACGTACTTCTATGGTATCACCCGCCACGCCTACGCAACGCTTTACATAATTTGTTTTAAGGTCAGTAGGGAATTTGTCAAGCGGATAATTAAACACAACCACATCACCACGTTTCACTTCTGAAATGCCAGGCAAGCGGAATTGAGGCAATTGTATCACGTCAGTATAGGAAGGAATTTGTGTTCCCCAAATATATTGATGTGTTAGAGGTACTTGCAGAGGTGTTTTTGGCGTTCTTGCGCCATAATGAAACTTACTTACAAACAGATAATCTCCCACAAGGTAAGATTTTTCCATAGAGGGCGTGGGTATCATAAATAGCTCCATAACCAACCAGCGCACTATTGTAGCTACCACAACAGCAAAAAGTATAGCATCTAGCCATTCTCTTATGATAGATTTTTTTGCAGGTGCCGTTGTAGCAGTTGCATTTAAAGTAATGTTTTTATCTTTTTCAGACATATTTTTTGATATATGATGTGTGATATGTGATGTGTGATGTATGATGTATTTTTTGTCGTTAATTGTATTCTAATTCACAATTTAAAATTCACAATTTAAAATTCACAATTTAAAATTCACAATTCACAATTATTTAAACCAACTTGCGTACATTGGATAATTATTAGCAATTCTTTCTATTTCTGATATTTTGTCGCCTGTTGGTTTGAGGTATTTTGCAGGATTTCCTGCCCAAATACTGCCTTCTTCTACCACCGTATTTGCCAAAACAATAGCTCCAGCAGCAATAATAGACCCTTTTTTAATGATGGCGTTATCCATAATGATTGCGCCCATTCCTACCAAAACATTGTCTTCTATGGTACAACCGTGTACAATGGCATTGTGGGCAATAGAAACATTATTTCCTATGATAGTTTTAGATTTTTGGTAAGTGGCGTGGAGAACTACGCCATCTTGTATATTGCAATTATTGCCTAGTTGTATCAAATTAACATCTCCACGCACTACAGCATTAAACCAAACAGTACAATTATTGCCCATAACGACCTCTCCAACAATGGTTGCATTTTCAGCAACAAAACAATTTTCACCCATAATGGGCGTAAAACCTCTAACAGATAGAATAAGAGCCATTTTTCAATTACAAATTAACAATTACGAAATTACGCAAACGTATTTATTACACAACCAATACGAATTTTTCACAAAAATAGTATTTTTTGAGGATAATTTCTAAATAATTTCTTAATTTTGCGTAAAATTCACCCCTCACAACTCACAACTCATTGAAACATCCGTATTTTCGTACCCTTATTTTGTCTAGTGTTTTTGGACTGATTATTATGTTTTTTTTTATGGTAATGCTTAGTTTGGTTTACAAAAACCCACTTTCTAGCGTTCCTAAAGGCTTTGATTTTATTTTGTATTTGATTGTGCCTATTGGTGCTATGCTATTTTTTAAGTTTAGAGTAAATGAGGAATCTCTGAATTTTCAAGAAGGGATAGTAATGGTTAGTTTGGTTAATTTTGCTATGATAATTGGTTTTGGGCTTGCCACAGCAATTATTTTTAATGTTTTCCCTGATTTTCTCCCTGTTTTCGTAAATGAAAAGCTAGCGGAAATCAATGCTAATAAACCCGCACAACTTACTCGTTTTAAGACTCCACAAGATTTTGAGAATTACAAAATCAATATAAAAAATACTACTATTTGGCAAATAATTTACCAAGAAGCAGGTTTTAAGCTAATGATAGGCTTTTTTACGGCTATTGTGTCAGCTACAGGTTTTAGAAAATAACTCTTGATGTGTGATATATGATGTGTGATGTAAATACAACTTTCTACATCAAAAAATACATCATATATCACACATCGTTACCTCAAAGCAGTCCTACCAATCTATAAAAATCCACCATTGTAACCCTAAAAACATCTTTTTCTTGTTCTGTGGTGAGAATAGGTATTTTTTCTTGTTTATTTTTATTATTTCTGATAATAAAAAAATGTTTTTTATCCATCATTGCATTTCTAATTTGTGTGGCAAGGCGGAAATGATTTTCTTTCTTTTCTCCATTAAAGATATATTTCCCTGATTTTGGCTGTTTAGCTTGTTCTGATGCGTTTTTTGAATTTTCTGTGCTTTCCCAAATAATTTCAAAATACATTTTATCTTCAAAAAAATCATTCAAATCAAAATAAATAAATGCTTGTCTATTTTTGTTATCTCGTACAATAGCAAGATTTAAAATAGGCTTTTTGGCATCTATAAGGCGGTTTTTCTTCTTGAAAGTAGTCATTGCATTTTCTCCAACACTTTGTGTATCATAAAATATCTGACGAGTATTCGTGAAGAAAATTTGGTCTGACGCATTCATTTCAGACTGAAAATTATCCTCTGCAATCTCTTGTTTATACACACGAGAGCAACAAGTAAAACAAAAAAAGAAGATGATAAAAGCTATTCTAAAATATAAAGTATTCATTTTCATATTATTGAAACATAATTAACTGATTATGAACATTTTGTATTCATTCACAATTAAAAATTCATAATTATTTATTTTCTTTGTCCAATATGTATGAGTGCATCACCTGCATTGACAATAGGCATATTATTGATACCAACAATGTACCCATCTGTTTTGCATTTTACGGCCATCTGTGTTGTTCCGTAAGGGTCTGTAATGTAGGCTAAAATCTGGTCTTTGTGTACTTTTTCTCCATATTTAAGGTTGGTATCAAAAAGCCCTGATGCCTTAGCACGCACCCACGAGGTTTTATGTAAAATAATAGTTTCATTTGTGGCAGGGCAATCATCTTCTTTCATTCCCAAATGGTGCATAAGTCGTTTGATACCATTTCTACCTTCTTTTATGGCAAAATCATCAAGGCGCAAAGATTCTCCACCCTCATAAACAAGAATAGATTTCCCTAAATTGGCAGCTTCTTTTCTAAAAGACTTTTCTATAAGTCCAGAATTTAGCAAAAAAGGCGGTGAAAAAGCAGTTGCTAATTCTATGTTTTTTTCATCATTAAAAACACACCTAATTTGTGGATAATTCGTGATGCGGTTGCCTCCTGTATGAAAATCTACGCCAAAATCAATAAAAGGCACAACATCGTGCATCAGAATATATGCAATACGTGTAGCAAGTGAGCCTGTGAGCGTGCCTGGGAAACTACGGTTGAGGTCTCGCCCATCAGGAAGTTCTCGTGTAGATTGCAGAAAGCCATACACATTTACAAGCGGAATAACAATTACTGTGCCTTTGTCAGGCATCAAAATATGTTCTGAAATCATTTGTCGGAGCATCATAATTCCGTTAATTTCGTCACCGTGAATGCCTGCCGTAAGTAACAAAGATTTGCCTGCTTCTCTTCCACGAAAAACGAAAATAGGCATTTCTATCAATGTATGTGAAGGCAGGCGGGCAATGCTCAAATCAATGCGTTTGAATGTCCCTTTGGGGATATTGATAACTTGCTGTAAAAACTCACTCATTTTATTTATGATTTTAAGTTGATTTATTACTAATTTTTAAGCTGATTTTATTTTTAATTTACTGCCTTTGTTGGTGTTTTAGCGCAGCGACACCAAACAACGGCGGTTTTTTGATACCTTTTGCAAAAAATAACACTAAAACTGCTTAATTATCAAGCTATTACATATCTTTCTTATCAACAACTTAATCTTTTTGTTTCACAATAACTCAATAATCAAAGTTTTACATTCGTACCTCATACCTCTTATTTCGTACCTCTTCTTTAGGCTAATTTTAGCACCAAACCATCTAATTGCACTGAAATACGTATTTGACACGACAACCGGCTACTTACTGTAACGACAGGCAAAGTATCCAACATATCCAATTCATCATCAGAAGTAGCAGTTTTTAGGCTTTCTAAGTTGGTTTCAAGGATTTCAATATGGCAAGTAGCACATAAAGCCATACCACCACAAGCGGCTTCTATTGGATAATCATAGCCCTTTAAAACTTCCATTAAGCTCAAATTTATGCCTAAAGGAACTGTTAGTGGCGTTTTTTGTCCGTTTTCTTCTACAAAAATTGTTATTTCTGACATTCTGAATAATTATAAATTATAAATTGTGAATTATTAATGAAATACAAGTTGTTTAGTTTTAGAATAATTAAAATAAGTGAATTTCTACAATGAATGTTTTGATAACACCAATATGATATATAATACATTGATATTCAATATTTTGTATTTATTCACACTAGCAGTTGCTAGTTTACAATTAAAAATTTATAATTATTTATTTTTTTCTATTCCAAAAGGTGTAAAAGCTATTGCATCTCGTTGTATTTGCTCAAAAAGCAACTGATTTACTGGTAATCTTTCTAATTCTACGTGATAGAGATGGTATTGTACAGCTAAATTCTTGATAGATTTTACTTTCATTCCCAAAAGCTCTAATCTATAATGAATATCACTATCTTCTCCTACAGCAGCAGCTTTGTAACGCTCATCAAAACCGTTTATTTTGAGTAAATCCTCTTTATAAAGTGAAAAATTACAGCCTAATATACCTACTTTTTTTTCTGCGCTCCACTTGCGCAAATACTTGTTTTTGAGGTAAAACCCTGTTTCTATGTAGCTAGATTGTCTTTTAAGAGAGCTAATAATAAATTCTGCTACAATATGCTCCAAATCTCCATTTTTTACTGACGTAGCAGTTATTTTGTTTGTCATTTCTTGAGATAAATTAACTCTTCTTCCTGTCAAACACACACTAGGCTGCTTGTACGTAATATGTTCTTTGATGAAATGTTTGTGAGGAATACAATCACCATCAATAATGATAATATAGGGCGTTTTTGTGATACAAATAGCTTTATTAAGTATTTCATTTTTGCGCCAACCTAAGTCTTCGTGCCATACGTGAGCAATATCAAAGGCATATTTATGTTGTATTTCTTTGATTTGCGCAACAATTTCTGGTTTAGAGCCATCATCAGCAATAATTACTTCAAAATCTTTGTAAGATTGTCTTTCAAATCCTTCTAATACAAGTTTTAGATACTCTATTTTGTTATAAAAAGAAATAATAACGGAACATTCAGCCATTTTAATGATAATTTTTAATAATAATTCTTAATGATGAATTTTAATTCTTAATGATAAATTAAACATATTTTCCACAAATTTACTACTTTTTCATTCTAAAATATCAAAAAACAAGTAAATTTTAGTAGGTAGATTATTTTTTCATATTATATTTTTTTTTTAATTTTAGAGAAAGAATTGCAATTTTAATTATTTTAGCTTACATTTATGTTTTATTTACTATGTTTTATTTACTGTGTTTTATTTACAAAATTTCTTACAAAGAAATTCATAAAATAAATACCATACAATTTAGTATAATTCCTTAATATTCATTTCTCACTTTTTAGTTACACTTATGAAAAAAATCCAACCTTTTTTATTGCTGGTTTTATTATTACTAGGCACTCCCAAAAGTATATTTGCGCAAGTGAATAGCTATACATTTGCCTCAACATCAGGAACTTATACCCCCACTACGGGCGGTACCGTAATGGGGACCATTGCAAATGATGATCAGAGCTTTAATGGTATTGCCTTGCCTTTCTCATTTACATATGGCGCAACTGTTTTCTCGCATTTTGCCGTAAGTTCTAACGGATTTATATCACTTGGAACAAGTGCAAGCATTAGCACCTCAACGGGGAATTTTTCGCCTCTCAGCAATACATTTGCCAACAATAATATCATTGCACCACTAGGCACTGACCTTCTAAGCAGCACAACAGGTGTGTTATCTCGTATTACGTTGGGTATTGCGCCTGCCCGTACTTTGGTTATACAGTGGAAAGATTACGGTTTTACAGGTGGTGGACCAGAACTAATGAACTTTCAAATAAGGTTATCAGAAGGAACTAATACTATACAATTTGTTTATGGCGCATTTAGTAATATGCCAGCTTATTTCGCACAAGTAGGGCTTAGAGGCATAAATATAGCGGATTTTAAAAACCGTATCACTACTGCTGTATCACCAAGTTGGGCTGCTACTATTCCTGGTACTGTCAATACTGATACCGCTATTTGTGAGATAGATACTGCTATTTTCCCTGCAAATGGAACTACTTTTAGTTGGACAGCACCTGCGGGTTGCACGGGAACACCTATTGGAGGCACAACAAACACTACCTCTGCAACTGTTTGCGCTGCCTCAAATTTTACATTAAATTTGACAGGAAATACTGCAGGTGCAGGCATTACTTATCAGTGGCAATCTTCACCAATTCCAATAGGAACTTATACCAACATTGCAAGTGCAACAACGGCTATTTATACCACAACACAGACAGCTTCAACTTCGTATAGATGTCTTGTAACTTGCACAAGTTCTTCACTTTCAGCTACTTCTGTAGCTACAACAGTCAATGTTTTGCCTCCTACTTATGCCACTGTTCCTTACGTACAAAACTTTGAAACTTTATGGAATACTACTTGCGTAGTTGCACCATTAGGGCAAGATATACCAGACGCTTCTTGGAGAAACAGACCAAGCGCAGACTTAAATACTGGCTGGCGTGCAGATAATACCACAGCAGCATTGAGTGGTTGGGGTTCTTCTCCTTCTGGAATGTATAGCCCAACAGGTGCAAATAGTACCACCCGTTCCGCTCGTTTTCATAGTTTTAATACCTTATTTGGCGCAAAAGGCTCACTAGATTTTTATGTTGATTTGAGTAGTGTAGGCACAAAACAACTAAGTTTTTATTATATCAAACCCTCAACAGGCGGAAATAGACTAGAATTATTTATTTCTACTGACGGTGGACAAAATTTTAGCGCACTTTCAAGCACACCTGCACTTGTGGCTGCTGGCGTGGCAGTTACTTCTTGGACACAATCAACGGTTATTTTGGCTAGTTCATCTGCGACAACGGTTATTCGTTTTACAGCCACTGGTGATGGCGTTTCTGATTTAGGTTTAGATGAAGTAAATTTAAGCGTACTTTCTTCTTGTACGGGAACTCCAACGGCAGGAACTACACTCGCCTCAACGGCAAGCACTTGTAGTGGAAATGTTACTTTATCTTTGCCTACTGCAAGTATTGGTAGTGGTATTACTTATCAATGGCAATCTTCACCACTTCCTGCAGGCACTTATACTAACATAACAGGCGCAACATCATCTACTTATGCCGCTACGCAAACAGTAGGCACTTCTTATCAATGTGTGGTTTCTTGTGGTGCTGCAAATGCCACGTCTGCGCCCACAGACGTAACAATGGCACTTTTGGCTAATTGTTATTGCGCTCCTGTTTCTGCTGGAGTAGTTTGTATTACAAGAGTTACTATTGGTGCTATCAATAATATTACTGGTTGTGGTACTGCACCCAATTTTTATGATGCTTATCCAAATACAATCACCACAACGCTCACGCAAGGCATAAGCTACCCAATTACTGTAACAACGGCAGTTGCTGCTGATGTTTCTGTTTGGATAGATTATAACCAAAATGGTACTTTTGATGCTTCAGAATGGGTACAAGCAGTCGCAAATGCAACTACTGGAACGGTCAGTATTATTCCACCTTTTACGGCAGTTGTAGGAACAACAAAAATGCGTGTACGCTCTAAAACTCCATTCACTAATAACAATGCTACAGATGCTTGTACTACATTTTTGTCGGGAGACTCTGAAGATTACTTTATAAATATTGCTTCTGGCGTGGTTTGTGGTACAATAACGGTTACACCTGTTTCAAGTTCTCCTACTTATACTGTTGGTGTTGCTGTGAATACTACGTTAAGTGCAAGCAGTAGCATAGTTGGTGCAACTTACACGTATTCAGTTACTGCTGGTACATTGCCTGCTGGGCTTACATTTGTAGGAAATGTTTTATCTGGAAATCCTACAACTGTTACTGCCTCTGGAAGTTTCACTATTACGGCTACCTCTGCGCCTGGTGCTTGTACAGGAACAGCCACTTATACCTTTAATGTGATTGCTAGTCCTGTTTGTGTAACGGCAGTAGTTGTAACGCCTGTTTCTAGTTCTCCTACTTATACGGTAGGAACTGCCGTAAATACTGTATTGGGTGCAAGTGGAGGACCTTCTGGCACGCCTACTTACACTTATAGCATTTCTGCAGGTACATTGCCTGCTGGGCTTACACTTGCAAGTGGTATTATTTCAGGAACGCCAACAACAGCAACCGCATCAGGAACATTTACCGTAATGGCTACCTCTGTGCCTAGCGGTTGTACGGGTACGGCTACATATACATACAACGTACTTGCTGCGCCTGCGTGTACTACTGTTGTCATAGTGCCTGCATCAAATTCTCCTACTTATACCGCAGGAACGGCTATCACAAATATTGTATTATCATCAACTGGTGGCGTTTCTAGTACAACTTATAATTATACTATTTCTGCTGGAACTTTGCCTGCTGGGCTTATACTTTCTGGAAATACTATCTCTGGAACGCCAACAACAGCTAGTACAGGTACATTTACCGTTACGGCTACATCAGTCATAGGAAATTGTATTGGTACATCTACTTTCACATTTACTGTTAATTTGGCTGCAAGTTGTACAGCAGTTGTGGTAACGCCTACGGCTAGTCCGCTTGTTTATACCATAGGAACAGCCATTACAAATATTACTTTGGGTGCGAGTGGCGGACCTACTACAGGCACACCAACTTATACTTATGCAGTAGTAGGACTTCCTACAGGGCTTAATTTTTCTGGAAATACTATCTCTGGAACGCCAATAGGTGCGCCAAGTACAGGCTCATTTACGGTTACTGCTACTTCTACCCCACTAGGTTGCACGGGCTCAACTACTTATAATTATACTATCAATGCAGCACCAGTTTGTACGACAGTAACAGTAACACCAGCAACAAGTTCATTCATTTACACCATAGGAACGGCTATTCCTACCATTACGTTTGGTGCTAGTGGAGGTGCAGTAGGTGCTACTTATGCGTATTCAGTTTCTGCATTACCATCTGGACTTACATTTACAGGAACTACCGTTGTTGGAACGCCAACTGGTGCAGCAAGCACAGGCTCTTTTACAGTTACAGCTACTTCTACGCCACTAGGTTGCACTGGTTCAACTACTTATAATTATACTATTCTTGCGCCACTTGTTTGTAGTACCGTAATAGTAACGCCTCCAAATGGGTTTAGAAATTATACAGTAGGAACACCAATTACCCCTATTAATTTTAGTGCAACAGGTGGCGTGACAGGTGCTACTTATACTTATGTGGTTACAGGACTACCTGCTTGGGCTACACGTGTGGGAAATACTATCTCTGGAACACCAACAGCAACGGGTTTTGGCTCATTTACTATACAAGCTACTTCTACGCCAGGGAATTGTATTGGCTCATCTACTATCAGTTTCAATCCACTTCCTGGTATAGTTTGTGCATCACCAGTAGTATTAACTCCAGCAGCTACTACGCTAGTTTTCACAGCAGGTGTGCCTATTACAAATGTGATTTTTAGTGCTACAGGTGGACCAATAGGCACACCAACTTACTCTTATAATCTTTTTGGTACATTACCAGCAGGACTTACATTTTCAGGGAATATTATTTCTGGTACGCCACTTGCACCACCTCCTGGTGGGTCTGGGTTCTTTTCAGTAGAGGTTACAACTTCACCTGGAAATTGTTTTGCTACCTCTAATTTTAATTTTGTTGTAAACCTTAATCCTGCCTGTGCAACACAAGTATTACTTACATCTTTTCCAACTAATTTTGTATCTTTCACACAAGGAACACCAATTACTAACATTGTAATGAATGCAATAGGTGGACCAGCAGGGGCAGCTACTTATGTTTATACAGTTGTAGGATTGCCAGGTGGGCTTACATTTGCAAGTAATACAATTTCTGGAACACCATTGTTATCAGGTTTTGGTACTTTTGATATTACAACTACCTCCACTCCAGGAAATTGTGTAAGCATAAACACTATTAACTATTTTATTGCTCCTAGCGCAGCTTGTACTACACCAATAGCAATAACACCGCCATTTGTTACTATACCAACATTTACAGTAGGGATACCTCTTACCCCCATTGTATTGGGTATTACTGGCGGACCAGCAGGCACACCAACTTATGTGTATACTATTACTGCAGGTGCTTTGCCAGCAGGCGTAACTCTAGTGGGAAATATTATATCTGGAACGCCAACAACTACATCAAATCCTAATTTCTGTGAAATTACAGCTACTTCAACGCCTAGTAATTGTACTGGAAATACTGTCTTAACTTATAATGTTATTAATCCAAGTTGCACATCAAGTATTACACTTAACCCGCCGTCTGGTGGATTATCCGCATACACAGTCGGAACGCCAGTACCAAACATTATATTTAATGCAAGTGGTGGGGTAGCAGGAGCTACTTATGCTTATAGTATTTCAGCAGGTGCATTACCCGTAGGAATTACGCTTGTGGGTAATACTCTTTCTGGAACGCCAACTACAGCAGGGAGTGGTACGTTTACCATAAGAGTTATTTCTACACCTGGTGGTTGTACAACTACATCTGTTTTTACTTATTTTGTTAATCCTAATACTACTTGTCCAACCGCAGTAGTTGTAAGTCCAGTGTCTAGCTCACCAATATACGCTATAGGAACAGCTATTCCATCTATTACATTGAGTGCTACAGGCGGACCAACAGGAATACCAACCTATACTTATACTATTTCTGCTGGTATATTACCATTAGGAATTACATTGTTAGGTAATATAATATCTGGAACGCCAACAACAATAGGAAGTGGTACATTTACAGTAAGAGCTACTTCTTCTCCTTCAGGTTGTACTGGTACATCTACTTTTACTTATAATGTTGTTGCTAATCCTTCTTGTCCAACTGCAGTAAGCATCACACCAGCTACTACTACGTTTGCTTACATACAAAGTGCCGCTATTACAAACGTAACGCTAAGTGCGAGCGGTGGACCAACTGGCACACCAACTTATACTTATGCCGTTTCAGCAGGGGCATTACCTGCAGGGGTTACGCTATCTAGTGCTGGGCTTATCTCTGGAACGCCAACAACAGTAGGAAATGGCTCATTTGTAGTAATTGCAACGGCTTCTACGGGAGGTTGTAGTGGAACTGTTACTTATAATTACAGCGTAAGTGGTGTTGCTAGTGTTTGTCAAACTGCCGTAAGTATCACGCCAATAGGTTTTGCTACTACTTATACAGCAGGAACGGCTATTACAAATATTACTTTGGGTGCAAGTGGCGGACCAGCAGGTGCAACTACTTATAGCTATACTATTTCAGCAGGAGTATTGCCCGCAGGCGTTACACTTGTAGGAAATGTTATCTCTGGAACGCCAACAACGCTAACTACAACAGGTACATTTACAATAAGGGCAACTACATCAGTAGGAAATTGTGCAGGAACAGCTACTTATAGGTTTAATGTGCTGGATAACCCAACTACAAGCATAGATAATAATTTGTCTAATCTTGTTAAAGTTTCTCCAAATCCTTCTAATAGTGATTTTAATGTGGATTTTGGTAATATTAATTTAGCAAAAGCTACGGTGCGTGTGTATGACGCACAAGGAAAACAAGTTTTTGCATCTGATGTAAATACTAACTTAATGACTATTTCTTTAGGGAATTTTGCAAGTGGTATTTATCTGTTGGAAGTGGAAACCTCAAAAGGGAGAATACTTAAAAGATTATCTAAAAACTAGCTCCTAACCAAAGGGAATAGTACTAAAAAAGCCTTTCCAAAGTTTGGAAAGGCTTTTTTATCTGTGTTTAACTTTTGGAAAGTTTCAAACTTCCAAAAGTTTTTTGTAATGGAACGAAGGTACACACCTTATCAAACATTTAACTGCGTAAAATCAGTTCAGAATATAACTAGTTACATAAAAAATGAAGTGAGTTCAGTTATTTTGTGAACTAGTTACATAAAAAATGAAGTGAGTTTAGTTATTTTGTGAACTATAAGATTAGAATTTGTCATGTTTTTTTAATTTTAGTTTGTTTTTAGAGATACTTCATATCAAAGCGACCGTCTGTAACGGTTACTTTTTTGCCTGTGTCTCTTTTTTCAATGGTGAAAGAGAATGTACCAGCAATAATGGCGTTAGTTTTATCTAACTTTGTGATGGTGAGTTTACAATTTGAAGTAATATCACCCATATCAGACGCATAACTAGTAGTTAAGTTGTCATAAAAAAACTTTATGCCACTATTAGTAAGATTATACTCTCCTACTGTTCCAATACCACGCCCTCCTATTGCTATTGCTTCTTGTGAGCGTTTATCAGCATAAATAGTCCCAGAAAGAGAAAAGCTTCCACCTTCAAAAGTAGGGTCGTATACAAGTTTGGGGTTAGACATTTCTAGTGGTACGCCTTGCCTTACAGGTAGCCAGACTTGCCCGTTTAGCATACAGCCAAAAGTGCCTGCACCAGTCTGTGTGGCGGCTGGTAGGCTTGCGGTACTTGTGGGGTCTGGCTCTACTACTTT
>JAYVGJ010000130.1:0-4553 GCA_043772375.1 Raineyaceae bacterium
TTTCTTATGATAGGAAATATTTTTTTTGTCGTAATTGTTGGTTTGTAGGACACAAACCAAGTAGGTTTTACTAATAATAAATTGTGTACGGTAGCAAAACAAAGATACTGAAATTATTGTATTCTCCAAATATATTTTAATTTATTTGAAATTGTTATGTTAATCCTACTAAATCAGGGAATTTGTCAAGTATTTTCTTAAAGTTTTTGGCAACGGCTTCTTCGTGCCTTAGTTCTCTTTGGGCAAGTTGTTCTATTTCTTTTTTGAGTGTTATGTTTTGTTCTAAAATAGGTTTTACGGAGGCTTGCCTGTCCCAGACCACAAAACCAATCAGCCCAAAAGTACCGCCCATAATGCCCAACATCACAAAAAGTAAAATATCAACACGTTTGTTAGCATCATCAAAACGCTTATCCATAGTTTTTTCTACGTTCTCTACTTTTGTAGCCGTAACTGCTTGTTGCTTAGAAATGTCTGCTACCTTATCAGATAATTTATCAATTTTATCAGAAAGTTTATCAATTTTGTCAGAAAGTTTGTCTATTTTGTCTTGCGCCGACAAATCAGTAGAAGTAAGTAATATGCTAAACAATAGCGCTATCAAGCGTATATTTTTCATTTTGTGTTTATTTTGTGGGTCTAAGTGTGTGCCTACCTTACAAACATAACCAAACTATTTTTATTCTCCAAATATATTTTAATTTATTTGAAATGGCTATGCTAATCCTACTAAACCAGGGGATTTGTCAAGTATTCATTCGTTTTTGGTGTTGCTGCGCTAAAACACAAGCAAAAGCAGAAATCCCTTTGAAATTATCAAAGGGATTTTTTTATTTTTGGTTTAGCTTCTCTAGCAGTTCTTTAGAAGGAAAGCCTACTCTATCTAACCACTCTTTCACTTCTTGTGAGCTTTTTGACAAAATTATAGCAGTTTCCATATTCTTAATTTTTAGGTTTACACAAAAATACGTATTTTATTGAATTTTTAAATATGATTTATGCCATTCTAATCAAAAGGAGAAAATACTAGGAAAATTTTACTAAATTTGCAAAAATATAATGCTAGTCCGCAAAGAAATTACGGAGTGATAGCAGTATTTTTGCAAAAAACTAACAATATGAACCGTTCCAAGTATTTTGATTACATAGAAGAAAGATTAAATGTACTTTCTGTGCGTATAAATTCAGGAGGTAAACTCAATATTTTGAATTTACACGTTCATTCAGAAAATTTTTATAGAGATTTTTTGAATAAATTATATGGTTGGAAATTAGATAATCTCAATGCAAATTTACAAAATGTGGAAGCAATAGATTTAGTAGATAGCGTAAATAAATTCGTTATTCAAGTATCATCAACCAGCACCAGAAAGAAAATTGAAGATAGTCTTAAGAAAGATAGTCTAAAAAATTATTCAAATTATACTTTTAAATTTGTTTCCATTGCTAATAATGCTGATAATTTAAGAAAAATAACAGATTTTAAAAATCCTCATAATATCAGTTTTGAGCCTAAAAATGATGTTATTGACAAAGATGCTATTATTGCATATATCCTTAACTTAGATATTAACACTCAAAGGGAAATTTATGAATTTATTAAAAAAGAGTTAGGAAATGAAGTTGATGCAGTAAAACTAGATAGTAATTTAGCAACAATTATCAATATTCTTGCAAAAGAAGATTTGAATATCCTTGATGAAAATTCGGAAACCAGAGCCTTTGGAATTGAACAAAAGATAACTTACAATGATTTGGATAGAGCAAGATATATTATCAATGATTACGCAAAAAATCATATACAAGTAGAGAAAAAATATACAGAATTTGATAAAAACGCTGTAAATAAAAGCTCTTCTGTACTGGCAGTTATCAAAAAAATATATCTTGAAACAACAATGGCTATCAAAAATCCTGATGCTATTTTCTTTGATGTAATAAAAAAAGTCATTAATGTTGCCACAGAAAGTGCTAATTTTGTTAAAATACCTTATGAAGAATTAGAATTGTGTGTTAATATTCTTGTGGTTGATGCCTTTATTCGTTGTAAGATTTTTGAAAATCCTAATAAATCCTAATTATGCTATTACCTGACAATATTCACCCAGAAAACACCATTTATTATAATGGTGCTATTGTTTTGCAGGTTTTACAAAAACAACCAAAACAAAATATTTTGGAATTATTCCAAGTAGTCAAAAAAGTGCGTAATATGAGTTTTCCTATCTTCATATTATGCCTAGATTGGCTTTATCTTATCAATGTAGCTATTTTAAACGAAAACGGAGACGTAGAATTGTGTTCTTAAAATCATTAATCATATTAAATTTAAAAACAAACGAGGTCATTCGGGAAGTAAAATTCCGAATGGGGCTCAACTTGGTCGTTGATGAAAGTAACAAAGATATTACTGGAAATGGTGTTGGTAAAACTACTTTTTTGAAATTGATAGATTTTTGTTTGGGCAAAGATAAAAAAGCTATTTACACTGATGACGAAACAAAAAAAGAATATGAAAATATTAAGAAATTCCTTGTAGAACAAAATATTTTAATCACATTAGTATTAAAAGAAAATCTTGAAATTGCTGATTCTCAAGAGATTGTAATTGAAAGAAATTTTTCAGAAGGAGTCAAAGCAATACGTAGTATCAATGGGCAAAAAGTGCTGGCTCAAGATTTTGAACTAACATTGTTGTCTTTGATATTTCCTAATCAAAAAGCTGACAAACCTACTTTTAGGCAAATTATTTCGCACAATATGCGTTATGAAGATGATACTCTAAATAAAACATTACAAACCTTAGATAAATACACTACAGATGTAGAATATGAAACACTACACTTATATTTATTAGGATGTGATACCAATGTAGGAGATACTAAAAACAAAGTAACAGCAGCAATTACGCAAGAAAATAAATTTAAAAACCGTCTTGAAAAATCAGAAACCAAAACGGGTTACGAAAGCCAACTTTTTCTTATTGATGACGACATTAAAATGCTTAATGATAAAAAAGCTAGTCTAAATGTTAATGATAATTTTGAGAAAGATTTAGATAAATTAAATAATACAAAATACGCCATTAACAAGATAAGTTCAGAGATTAGTATATTATCTATCCGTAAAGATATTATTTTAGAAGCACAAGAAGAATTAAAAGATAGTAATTTTAATTCTGATTTAAAGCAATTAGGACTTATTTATCAACAAGCAACTAAAAATATTGGAAATATTCAGAGAACTTTTGATGAATTAGTCAATTATCATAATCAAATGGTGGTAGAGAAAATCAAATTTATTACTGGAGAATTACCTAGTATTGAAGCCAATTTATTAGAAAAAGAAGCATCTTTGAAAAAATTATTAGAAGAAGAAAAAAGCGTAGCAGAATTAGTAGCTAAAAGTGATTCTTTTGCTGATTTAGAAAAAATAATTCAGGCATTAACGGAAAATTTTAGGAAAAAAGGAGAATATGAGAATATTATCAAGCAGATAGAAGAAACAGAAAAACATTTAAAAGACTTCAATAAAGAGCTTTCTGATATAAATGATATTCTTTTTGCTGATGATTTTGAACTAATTGTTAAAACGCAAAGAGATAAATTTAATAGGTATTTTGCTAATATTTCAAATGGGCTGTACAATGACAAATATTTTTTGAATTATGATGCAACAACAAAGAAAGGGCAAAAATTTTATAAATTTAGTATTTTTGATACAAATAAGGCTAAAAGTTCTGGTACAAAACAAGGGGAGATTTTTTGTTTTGATATAGCTTATATTTTATTTGCAGATGCGGAGCATATATCTTGTTTACATTTTGTGTTAAATGACAAAAAAGAGTTAATGGACGACAAACAACTGGTAAAAATAGCAGATTTAGTAGATAGAAGTAATATTCAGTTTGTTGTGGCTATACTGAAAGATAAACTGCCAGCAGAACTAAATAAAGAAGAATATTTTAGACTAAAATTATCTCAAAACGACAAATTATTTAGAATTGAATCTTTAAAATAATTTCTCCAAACAAAAAACTCCCTCTTATTTCGTAAGAAATAAGAGGGAGTTTTTATTATTCTGCAAAAATTACCAGCTACATTTTGTGATACCAGGTATTTTTCCATCAGAAGCCATTTGGCGGAAAAGTACACGAGAAATACCAAATCTTCTCATATAACCTTTCGGACGACCAGTCAGTTTGCAACGGTTGTGCAAACGTACAGGTGACGCATTGCGAGGCAACGCATCAAGTCCTTCATAGTCGCCAGCAGCTTTAAGGGCAGCTCTTTTAGTTGCATATTTATCAACTAAGGCTTGTCTTTTGCGCTCACGCGCTTTCATTGATTCTTTAGCCATTGCTTTATGTAGTTATACGTTATGTAGTGATAAGTAATAAATATCTAGATAAATTTGTATTTCACTAAACACTACTCACTATTTCACTACTCACTATTATTGTTGTTTATTTTGACCTGTAAACGGCATTCCTAGTGCGACCAAAAGAGCAAGCCCTTCTTCATCTGTTCCAGCTGTCGTTACAAGCGTAATAT
>JAYVGJ010000131.1:0-14663 GCA_043772375.1 Raineyaceae bacterium
GGCCAAACTTGTAAATTTCCAAGAAGTAGAGCTATGGAAAATAGAAAATAACATCTCTAATGAGGATATAAGCGAGTTTATGGCAAAATTTAAAAATCAAAACTGACTTCTCGGGAGTTTATAGTATCTTTATAAAAGTGTATATCAAATCATTTATCAAGTTATAATTATTACAATAATGCTTATTCAAACAATCAATAACGAAACTATCATAACAGTTCCCAGTTCTGTTAATTTTTCATATTTACAAGACTTCATTGATTATCTAAACGTGAAATCAATAGTGTCAAATAGCCAAGCAACAGAGGAAGAAATTGACCAAATAGCAGAAGATGCTCAAGAAAATTGGTGGAAAAATAATAAAAATAAATTTGTAAAATGAAACTAATCATAGATACAAATTTGCTTTTTAGTGCCGTTTCAAAACCAGATGGAAGAATTGCTGAAATAATTCTTAACCCAGCATTTAATCTGCAGTTAATGGGCTGTTACTTTAGCTATATTGAACTCTTTAAGCATAAAAATAAACTTTTGAAAGCCTCAAAATTAGATGAAACGGATTTGCTTGACATGATGTATCAAATCATAAAACGAATAAAATTTGTTAATGAAAGTGGTATTTCTGAAGCAATTCTTGAAGATGCATACAAATTGACAAAGGATATTGACGAAAAAGATACCATATTTGTAGCAATGAGTAAACATTTGAATTGCAAAATTTGGAGTGGTGATAAGGTACTTGTAGAAGGATTAAGAAAAAAAGGAGTTGAAAACACATTGCTTACAAGTGAACTTTTAGAGATATTAACAAAAACACCTTAAAACTAACTTTTTGGTATGATTTTTGCTGATATTTTTCATATCTATATCAAACCATCACAAAAATTTTATTTGCCACTGTACGTTGTTTTAAAAAAGAGATTGCGGTCTGACCTTCGCTACTCTACGGTACAGACCGTAATCTCTTTTTTAACCAAATAAGTCCTTTTTTATTGGTCTGTACCGTAGGAACGGAGGTCAGACCAGTAATAAAAAAGTGTACGCTAGCAAATGTCTTTTAAATTTACAACTATAAATAATCCTAAAATAATCCTAAAATAATCACTTTAAACTACCCCACACAATGAAAAAAACACTTTCCTTTGTAATATGCCTTATGACAGCAAATCTTGTGTTTGCACAAGGTACGGATACTACCAAAACGACCAAAACAACTAAAACAATAACGACCACCACAGTCATCACCACAGAAGGTGATGGAGGAGGAAAGCCTTCCAAACGAGTTAAACAAGCTAAGGAAGAAAAAGAAGATGTTGTTTCTGAAAAGAAAAATATTATCAAAACGAGCCTCACAAGTTTTGCATTAAGAACTTTTCACCTTAATTATGAGAGAGTTGTTACTCAAAAAATCACTGTGCAACTTGGTGCTTTTTATAGTTTTTTTGGCGGAAATTCCATTAATGGTTCTACAAACGACAGTAATACATTTGGGGGCTTTGGTATTACTCCTGAAATTAGGTTTTATCCTAAAGGGGTTGCACCAATGGGCTTTTTCGTTGGTGTTTCTCCAAGGTATCAAAGATACACATTCAAGGAGTCTAATAACAATGGTGGCACAGGCTCAGAAACTACTGCTACTGCATTCGGTTCTGCTATTATAGTTGGTGGGCAGTGGATTTTTGGTGATGTAATTTCGCTTGACTTATATGGAGGACCTAGTTTAAATACTGTTAATATTAAAAACTCATCAGGAAGCCAAAACAACCTTAGTATTAGTGGGCTTAGCCCTGTAGGTTTTAGATTTGGCGTGAGTGTTGGAGTTGCTTTCTAAAAATGCTGCATCAAACTTAGGGCTGTCATTTGGAAAGTTCACATCAGAAAATAAAGAAAAATGCCTAAACCTTCCAAAACAGAAACTTTTTGGGAGAGTTTAGGCATCTGTATCAATAATAATGGTTACTGGTCCGTCATTGAGCAAACTAACTTTCATATCAGCACCAAAAAACCCCGTTTGGATTGTTTTATTGAGGTTTTGCTCCAAACTCAAAATAAATTGCTCGTATATTGGCACAGCTATTTCTGGACGTGCCGCTTCCAAATAACTAGGACGGTTGCCTTTTTTTGTATTTGCAAGCAACGTAAACTGACTTATCAGCAAAATGTCTCCTCCAATATCTTCCAAAGAAAGGTTCATTTTGTCATTTTCATCAGAAAAAATACGTAAACCAATAATTTTTTTAGAAAGCCAATTTATCTTTTCTTGTGTATTGATGTTGTCTGTTTGCGCTACACCCAAAAGCACCAAAAAACCTTGTTTTATTTCTCCTTTTATGGCGTTATTGATAACTACATTTGCCCAAGAAACACGTTGAATGACAGCTATCATAAGTAATTATGAATTATGAATTATAAATTATAAATTATGAATTATGAATTATGAATTATAAATGAATACATAATGTTAATAATAAGTTTATTGCATAAATTTTAAATAAAAAAAACGAATTACAGGGAAAAATCCGTAATTCGTAATTTTTAATTCGTAATTGAATTTGAATAAAATTTATTTTGCTGCTGCTATGCGTGTAGGTGTAGCACGTTTGCGCACTACTTTTTCTTCTTCCTTAATAACAATATCTTCAACACCAGCCAAAATACGCCCACAATGCTCACAAACAGTGATTTTCTTTTTGTTACGAATATCCGCTTGTCTTTGTGGAGGCACAATATTAAAGCAACCACCACAAGCCTCACGCTTCACCATCACGACACCAAGCCCATTATTAGCATTTTTGCGGATTTTGTCGTAAGAAATAAGCAAGCGTTCTTCAATATTTTTAGACTGTTTTTCTCTGTCTCTATTGAGTTTAGCCTCATCTTCTTCACTTTCAGTAAGAATCATAGAAAGTTCTTTTTTCTTAGCTGCAAGGTCTTTTTTGCGGTCATCAAGTTCTTCTTTCAAGATGTCCATTTCACGCTTTTTGCCGTCAATTTGGTCTTTTCCTTCTTTGGTGCGTTTGTCCATTAGTTGCATTTCAAGCTCTTCTGACTCTATTTCTTTAGAAAGTGCTTCAAATTCACGGTTATTTTTGACGTTATCTTGTTGCTTTTTGTATTTTTCAGCAAGTTTTTCAGCATCTTTTTTAGCAATTTTGTATCCTGCTATATTTTTATCAATTTCTTTGACAGTTTCCTCAAATTTGCTCATTCTGGTTTGCAAACGTGCTACTTCATCTTCCAAATCTTGCACATCATCAGGCAAACTGCCTCTAATTTTTTTGATGTCATCTATTTCAGAATCAATGCTTTGCAGTTTCAATAGTGCGTCTAGTTTCTGGGCAATAGTTTTTTCCATTATGCGTTGAGTAGGATTTGTTTTTGAATAAAAATTTATTCAATATTTTACTATTTAAAATATTGAACAGGATTTGTATTTATTTCGGATATTTGTGCAATATTACTAAATTTTTCTGACAATACCTTAAAAATTAAGTCTTTTGTAAAAATTTCACTTTCATAATGTCCAATATCCGCCAAAATAATACGGTTTTCTGTATCAAAAAACTCGTGATATTTTACGTCTGCGGTGATAAAAATATCTGCTTTTTGTGCCATAGCAGCCCCCAAAAGGAATATTCCTGCACCACCACAAACGGCAACTGTCTTTATTTCTTTTCCTAAAAGAGCTGTATGTTTAATAATATTTAATTGCATTTTTTCTTTCAGATATTTCAAAAAAACTTTTGGCTTGACAGGATTTTTAAGTGTTCCTATTGCTCCTGCGCCAACTTCTTGGTTGTAATTTTCCAACAGAAAAATATCATACGAAACTTCCTCGTAGGGGTGCGCCTCACGCAAGGCACACATCACTTTGTTCTCCAAAAAGCTAGGAAAAATCACTTCTATTTTATTTTCTTTTACTTTTTCTAGTTTGTTTTTCTCTCCAATAAATGGATTTGCACCTTCTAATGGCATAAAACGTCCCATTCCTTCTGACACAAAACTGCAATTAGCATAATCTCCAATTTGTCCTGCGCCTGCTTGTGCAAGTGCGGCTAAAATTTCTTCTGTGGCATTTTTTGGACAAAAAGTCACTAATTTTTTGAGCATTTGCTTTTTAGGAGCAAGAATTTTGACGTTTTGTAGCCCTAATTTTTCTGCAATATGAAAATTAACGCCATTTGTAGCATTATCCAAATTGGTATGAATAGCATAAATAGCAATGTCGTTCTTAATGGCTTTGATGACAGTTTTTTCTACATAATTGCTATTATTAAAGCGTTTTAAGCCCTTGAAAACAATAGGATGATGCGCCACCACAAGGTTACATTTTCTTTTTATTGCTTCATCAATGATGCTTTCTGTGCAATCTAGGCTAATGAGAACGCCCGTAATTTCTGTGTCATACTCGCCTACAATCAAACCAGAGTTATCATAACTTTCTTGGTAATTTGGCGGTGCAAGCGTTTCTAAAACACTTAAAATATCTTTTATTTTTATTTTCATAAGTATTTGATAATCAGGTTTTACGCACTTTTATTTTTTTATTGTACTTATTACCTATATTTTCTTCTGTTGCCACGAATACACGAATAAAATACATAAATAAAGCATATTCGTGTATTTGTGGCAATTCCTTTTTACTAATAGAGTTTATGAATAACTCAAAAATATCTTTGAAAAGTCCCCCTACTTCCTAAGGAGGGGTTAGGGGTGGTTAAAAATGGAATTATTCATAAACTCTAATATGCACCAACACATCTGAAATCTATTCAAATACCTAAACAATTACTATTTTTCTTAATTAGTTTATGTTTTGATTTGACCAAAAATCATACATAATCATTTGAATACAAACATTTTGTATTCATTCACAATTACTTATTGCCTACTTTTTATATTACAAAGTAGTAAAAAATATCATTTTTTTGAGTATTTTTTTGTAAATATAAAAAGAAAGATTTACATTGTGGAAAATTAGTAACATCTATTTCAATTTCTCAAAAAATCAATATGAAAAAGCTACTTTTACTTTTTGCACTTCCCTACTTACAGGCTGTTCTACTAATTTTTTGTTGTGTCTTTGCCTCTTGTCAAACAAAAGAAACGGACAAAACTAACCAAAATAAGGCAGATAAATCCGCAGAAGATTCTCTAAAAAATCTTAGAGAAAAAATTGATACCAATAATCAAAAAACTGATAAAACTGACAATAATTCTAGCGACAATCTTGCTGATAAATCAACAGAAAAAACTCCTCAAAAGTTAGATTCTATTGCAATTATTGCAAAAATCACCAAAAAATGGGAAATTACGGGCAATTATTGGGTAAGTTCCATAGAAACATTTAATAGCAATGAAAATTATTTCCTGGACCTCCAAAAAAATGGTTCATACACACTGAAAGCACGTTTGGAAGATATAAACATCAGTGAAACAGGTAAATGGCAACTTCAAAACCCTAAACTAAAATTTAGAAAATATGATGAAACAGACTCAAAAGATGCAGGAATACCTATTGAAGATAATGAGGAAATTTTAGTTTTAATGCCAAAAAATAGTAATAATAATAAGAAAGAAAGATTATTTTTATTTAATTTTGAAGAAAAAGCATTTGCTTTTAACGTCCTTACACGACCTTCTGGGCTTTTTGCAAAATAATTTTGAAAGCCCCTAAATCCAAAGAGGACTTTAAAGACAATGTCAAAAGTGTATCCTCTTTTTGGAGAGAACAAAAGTAAAATAACACACCATTAAAGTAACTATTAAAACTATCCGTAAAATTATAAACCTATGAAAATCAATGAAAACCTATGATGAAATAGCCAGTCTAATACCTAAATACCTTTTGCACTCAAAAAGTTATATGGTTGTCGTTACAGATTTGGAAGGCAAATATACTTTTGTGAATGATATTTTTAAAACCCGTTTTTCATTCTTAGATGGTTTTATTGGCATACCTTCGTCTGATACCATACACCCAGAAGATGTAGAAAAGTGTAATATAGCGTCTTATACCTGCATAACAACCCCCAATGTGGTGGTAGAAGTGCAAGTACGCAAACCTAATATTGCGTCTGCTACTTTGGAAAGTGATTATTATTGGACTAATTGGGAGTTTTCTCTCTTCAAAGATGATAATAACCAACCATTAGGCATATTTTGTTTGGGAACAGACGTTACAGAAACCAAAAGAATAGAAAATACAGAAAAAAAAGTACAGCAAAAATTACGACATTCAGAAGACAAACTACGGGCTATTTTGGATAGTAGCACAGATGGGCATATTCTTATAAGTCCAGATTTTAAAATTTTGAGTATCAATAAAACTGCAAAGAAAAGACTTCAACAATTATTTAATGCAACAGCAGAAGAAGACCAAGATTTTCATCAATACATACCCAAAGGAACAGAAGAAGAATTTAAAAAACACTTTCAAAATGCTTTAAATGAGCAATCTATACGCTTTGAGAAAAAAATGATATTTGAAAGTGGGGAACAAGTTTGGAGAGAATTTTATTTTTTTCCTGCTTATGATACTAAGAAACAACTCATAGGGGTTAATTTTAATATTATTGATATTGACGCTAGGAAAAAAGTAGAGCAAAAGCTACACAACTCTGAATATATCCTCAAAGCTATATACAATAGTACCACAGACGGCACAACCTTTGTTGGAAAAGATTTTCATATACTTTATACCAATAAAGTTACCAACGAAGTATGCGTTTATATTTTTGGGAAAGAACCCAAAAAAGGTGATTATTCTTTAGATTTTATTTTGCCACATTTGCAGGAAGAGTTTTTGGGATATTATCAAAGAGTTTTATTGGGCGAAATTATTAAAGTAGAAAAACAAGATAATAATGAAGGCTGGTGGGCTTTCTCTTTATTTCCTGTTTATGATAAACAAGAAGAGCTTGTAGGAATTGCTATCAATTTACGTGATATTACAGAAAGAAAACAGACAGAACTGGAATTATTAAATGCCAAAAGTGATATAGAACACAAAAACCAGCTCCTAAATGCTATTTTAGAAAGTCCAAAAGGTATTATTATTTTTTCTTTGGATAAAAACTATAATTATCTTTCTTTCACACAAACGCACCACCAAGCAATGCAACAGATTTGGGACGTGAATATTAAAATAGGTGAAAATATGTTGCAATATATTGCCTCGGAAAATGACAAAGAAAATGCCCGCCAAAATTTTGATAAAGCACTCAAAGGGGAATATTTCGTGCAAATAGAACAATTTGGAGATGAAACCCGTGCTAGAACCTACTGGGAAGATAGGTATTCGCCTGTTTTTAATGAAAAACATCAAATTATAGGACTTACTGTTTTTGTGACAGATATCACGGAGCGCAAGCAAAATGAACTCAAAATTATTAGTCAAAATGAAAAACTAAAAGTCATTGCGTGGCAACAATCCCACGAAGTCAGAGGACCTGTTGCCAGCATTTTAGGACTACTTAACCTTATCAAAACGGAAGACAAACAAACCTATAATCCGCTTTATTTGCAATATTTGCAACAATCAGCAGAGCAATTAGATAGGATTATTCATAAAATAGTGGATAATACAACCGCCATTGAATAGTTATTGAGTTATGAATTATAAGTTATGAATTATAAGTTGAAATACAAAGTACAATGTATTTCAACTTATAATTCATAACTTATAACTCATTGCACTTTCTTTTTACTTGTTATAATTATACTTGTGATAATTTTATATAACTCTTCCGCATCTGCATAAATGCTATTAAACTCCGCTTCACTGATAAAAGCAGTTGCTTTCAATAATTCTAGCCAATACATTGTTTCATTACATTCCTTTTGACAAACTGAGAATTTATGTACAAAATCCGCAGGGCTTTGTGCATTGACAGCTTCTCTTGTGTTTGCACCAATAGAAGTACCAGAACGTAACATTTGCTTAGACATTACAAATTCTTTACGCTCTGATACTAATAATTTATATAAATTAACTATTCTAACTGCAAAATCAAAACTTTTTTCTTTAATAATACTCTTGCTCATAAATTATTACTTTTTAGTTATTTTTAATAGAAAATACTATATAGTTGTGAGTTATGAATTATAAGTTATGAGTTAAAATGCAAAGTACAATGTATTTTTAACTCACAACTTATAATTCATAATTCATAACTCATAACTCAAGAGTGTCTTTGTGCATCTACAACCGCAATAGCCACCATATTAACAATTTCACGGACTGTGCTACCCAGTTGCAAAACGTGAATTGGTTTGCCCATTCCTAGCAAAATAGGTCCTATTGCCTCTCCTCCTCCTATTTCTTTAATAAGTTTGTAGCTTATATTTCCTGCAGCTAAGTTAGGGAATATAAGTGTGTTAGGTGCTTTTTGCGCAAGTGGACTAAACGGGTAATTTTCTTTTAAAATATCCTGATTTAGTGCCACATCTGCCTGAATATCACCATCAACAACCCAATCTGGAAAATTTTGTTTAGTGATTTCTACTGCTTTTTGGACTTTTTCAGGGATTTCTCCGCCAGCAGAGCCAAAATTAGAATAAGAAAGCACTGCCATACGTGGCTCAAAGCCAAAAAACTCAACGCCTTTGTGTGTCATTCTGATTATTTCAGCCAAATCTTCCGCATTTGGGTTAATATTTACGGTAGTATCAGAGAAAAATAAAGTACGGTTTTTATTCAGCATAATGTACATTCCAGCAACCAATCTGCCCGTTTTTCTTGCGCCAATCACTTCCAACGCAGGACGAATAACTTTTGGGTAACTTTTTGTCATTCCCGAAATAAAAGCATCAGCCTCACCCGTTTCTAACATCATTGCACCATAATAATTGCGGTCAAGCAACATTCTTTTTCTGCAATCATAAAGCGTTACGCCTTTGCGCTTGCGTTTGTCGTACAAAATAGCTGCAAATTCTTCTACTTTTGCCGCTTCTTCTGTTGGGTCAATAATCACACAATCTAGTTCAAGTTCGTGTTCTTTGATAAGTGCTAAAATTTTAGCTTTATTTCCCAATAAAATTGGAATAGCAATATTTTCATCTTGTACAATTTGTGCCGCTTTGAGGATTTTGTGGTTGTCTGCTTCTGCAAAAACCACACGTTTTGGGTCTGTTTTTGCTTTCTGAATAAGTGAAGAAACGAGTTTTTCATCAATTCCTAAGCGTTTTTGCAAATCAAGATTATATTGTTCCCAATCTGTAATTTTAACTTTTGCGACACCAGAATCCATAGCTGCTTTTGCTACGGCAGGAGAGATTGCCGTAATCAAACGTGGGTCTAGTGGTTTAGGAAGGAGATATTCACGCCCAAAACCAATATTTTGTTTGCCATAAGCTTGTTTAACTATCTCTGGAACAGGTTGTTTAGCAAGATTAGCAATGGCATAAACGGCTGCCAACTTCATTTCTTCATTGATTTTGGTAGCACGAACGTCCAAAGCTCCTCTAAAAATATAAGGAAAACCAAGTACATTATTCACCTGATTAGGGTGGTCAGAACGTCCTGTTGCCATAATAATGTCCTTACGAGTAGCCATTGCTACATCATACGCTATTTCAGGGTCAGGATTAGCGCAGGCAAAAACAATAGGGTCTTTTGCCATAGTTAGTAATACTTCTGGTTGCAAAATATTACCTTTTGAGAGTCCTAAGAACATATCTGCACCATTTAGGGCTTCTTCTAGCGTGTGTATATCACGAGAAGTAGCAAATTCTTGTTTTGTAGCATCAAGATTTGGGTTATCTTTTCTGATAACTCCTTTACTATCAACCATTACAATATTTTCACGCTTTACGCCTAATGCCACATACAAGCGTGTGCAAGAGATAGCAGATGCACCCGCACCATTTACGACAAGCAAAATGTCAGAAATGTTTTTGTCAATAATCTCCAAAGCATTCAAAAGGGCTGCACCAGATACAATAGCCGTTCCGTGTTGGTCGTCGTGCATAATGGGGATATTCATTTGCTCACGCAAGGCAAGTTCTATCTCAAAACATTCAGGAGCTTTAATATCTTCTAAATTTACGCCTCCAAAAGTAGGCTCCATAGCCTTTACAATGCGTATAAACTCTTTTGGGTCTTTGCAATCAAGTTCTATATCAAAAACATCAATGCCAGCAAATTTTTTGAAAAGTACGCCCTTTCCTTCCATTACGGGTTTTGAAGCTTCTGGTCCAATATCTCCTAATCCTAAAACTGCTGTTCCATTAGAAATAACGGCTACGAGGTTTCCTTTTGCAGTATATTTGTAAACGTCATCTATGTTTTCAGCAATAGCAAGACAAGGCTCTGCCACGCCAGGTGAGTAGGCAAGTGCCAAATCTAACTGTGTGGACATATTTTTGGTCGGCACTACTTCTATTTTGCCAGGTTGCCCTGTGGTATGGTAGGCAAGCGCATCTCCTTTACGAATTTTTATAGACATATTTTTGATTATAAGCGTTTTAGAATGATTTAGTTGATTTTTGTGATGAACTTTTTTGGGAATTTATTATTTTACAGCACGCAAAAATATAAAAAAATCAACAATAATTCTAAATAAAATGCAATTTTTTACATTTTATTGATTATTGCAATAAAAAATATTAAAAATACTAAAAATATATTTTTTATTTCGTATTTTTTATTATATTTGCATTTACAAATATTTTAAAACAAAATTAAATTTAAAAATAATGAAAATCAACAAAATTTCCAAAAAATCAATAATTTTATTGATTTTGTCATAGAATTCAACGGCAGGAAAGATACACTCTTTTATACCAGTACGACAATTTTCACAGTAAGAACTTTTTTACCCACAATTTTGTCGCAACTCTAAAAAAGCGCAAAAATAATGACAGACGAATTTCAAGGCTTGATAACGCTTTTAGGAAGCAAACATAAAACCAAAATAAAAACTGCAATTTTACAACTTAAACATCATCAAGAAGATTTTAAAAATCATTTTGGTTTTGAATATAATGAAGATGTGAAAGAATTAATGGCTTTCCTGCTCATAAATAATGGTTGGGATATAGAAAGGCCTTTGTTTGAAATTGAAGACTTGCTTTTGATTGGTAAGAAAATCACTATTATTCCAAAAGTAATCAATAAACTCCAAAAACTGAAACGGTTATACTTAACAAAAAATCAAATTACAGAAATTCCAAAAGAAGTATTTGAACTTAGAAATTTGGTGGATTTTGATATAAGCTATAACCAAATTAAAGAAATTCCAAGAGAAATTGGAGAAATGAAAACACTGGAAACATTAGTATTGCGTGATAACCAAATTACAGAAATTCCAAAAGAAATTGGAGAACTTGAAAATTTGACATATTATTTGGAATTGGACAATAACCAAATTAAAGAAATTCCAAAAGAAATTGGGCAGCTTAAAAAATTACACCGCTTGAGTTTGCGTAACAATCAAATTCAAAATATTCCACAGGAAATTGGAGAAATGAAGTGGTTGAGGGATTTATATTTGGAAGACAACCAAATCAAAGTTGTTCCAAAGAAAGTTGCAATGCTCAAGAATTTAGAGTTTTTTAATTTGCATAACAATCCCCTTGAAAATATTGATGAAATAAAACCATTTTTTTCAAATTTTGAAAATGGAAATTTTAGAAATTATTTTGCGCCATAACTTGGCAAAAAACCGCAAAATCCAAGACCTACTATTTTCAAAATGAATTAGGTAGAGCAATGTATTTATTCTAACTTTTTATCATAAATTACAAAAAGCCACACGGATACGGTGGCTTTTGTTTACTAGTTTTTTGGTATTAGTACAAACCTAATTACTGTGATTTATGAAAACTTAATGTCAGTTTTTTTATACTCATCACCATATCTTTCAACAAAGCAATATTCGTTAACATTTACTTCTGTAAATCCTCTAACTAAGTCTAAACATATAAAATAATTTTTATTTCCACCTTCAAAAACTAACTTAGAACCACTAAAAGTCCAATAAATAGCTATAACATTATATTCAAAAACCTCACTTATTGCTGGGCTTTCATAACTTTGATTATAAGAAATAGTTTTTATAATTTCTATTTGTTTCCCAACAAATTTGTCTTTGTTATCTAAAAAATCAATAATAGGTTTTCTTAAATCAACTGGTATCATTTTAAAATTATTTTTTATTATATTGTCAGAACTTTCGCCCTGACAACATAAAAATAATCAAAATAATCATGAATGATATTTTGAGACCACATTTGACTTTCACCTGAATAATCAAATCTGATATTACCTATACTAGGTGCATTTTCTATTTTTAAAAATGTTCTGCCTACATTGAATTGTTGTTGAGCATCAGTTTGATTTACAAAACCAGGATATTTGCTACTTTGGGTTTTTGGATATTGGGTAGGTTTTCCAGTAAATATCTCAGTACCCGCAAAAATAGACATACCGTTATCAAAAGTAAAACCTACAAATGCCCCCCCCGTTTCTCCCTCATCTAACCCGCTGGCTAATGGTCCACCATTCTTTAAAAGTGAAATATCTTCATTGAGAGTTACAGTAAAACCACCACGTTTTCCAGCAACAGCCCAAGCTCTATTAAATCCAGTAGCATTATTATACGTAAGATTAGTACCTAATGTAGCTGAATTTTCAAAATTATTTTTTATTACTGAAATTGTACTACTATTAAATATGTTTACGTCTGTTTCCACACCACTACCACTGCCAAATGTACCAGAAAGTCCAAGTGTAACTGCACCACCAACGGCAGGAATGATAAGATTCACTAGACAGAGCCTAGCAACTGCGGGATTAATAATACCTCCGTAGTTCATTAGAAAAATACAAATTAATAATATCAGAATCCATTTTTCTTGAAACATATAAATATTTATAATATTTTATTGAGTTGATTGATTGAGTAGGATAATCTTTGAATTGTAATTTTACTGATTTAAAATTTGAAAAATTGGAGATGTAGTTATAAGCTAAACTTAAACTACGCTCAGTGGTAATCACTTTATTAAGTATCATTTTTGAATCAGCAAATAATTTAATATTATCATTTTCAAAAGATGATTCAAAAAAGATGATAGTAGAATCTTTACAAATAGGTATAAGTATAAGCTCTCTTTCTATTTTATAGAAATTAAATTGTTGAGAATATTCTATTTGTTTTTTTACTTCATTCTTATTTCTAGAACTATCACAAGAAAGAAGAAAAGAAAGAAGAATTAGTTGACTGTATTTCATTTCCGTAGATTTTAGTAATAATTATACTAATCAGAGTTAAAAAATATGTTTTAAGACCACCTTTAACACTTCTTTCTAAGGAGGGCTAGTGGTGATTTACAGTTAAATGACAAAATCCTACTCCTGATTCACATTACTTGTGAATTTTTATTTACTTTCACTCGTGTTAGCGTTCATTTGTATTTTTCTTTCCTAAACGATCTGATGGTAATTCATTATTCAACTTAATCCCAGGACGCATTTTTGGGTTTAAACCTAAAGGTACCTTAGGGATATCTTTCTGAGCTGGTATCGCAAGATATTCCCCTACATCTTTATAATTCTTTACAGTTTTTTTATCTGCTGGGATATGCTTACTAATCTCTCTCATTTGTTCTGGTGTTATAATTCCTCCCAAACCAGAAAAATTCATATGATTATCCGTTTTCATTGATTTTAATACATGTTTAGGATTTTTCTCATCATCTTCGTGACGTAATCCGCCAGTATGACCTATCTCATGCGCAGCAACTTTTGCCGTCAATTCACTAAATAGTCCTGCCAGTATCCTTATTCTATTATGTTGGGTATCTCCAATTTTATCATCTGAGTCCACTCTACCCAAAACACCAATATCTAAATTATTTACAAATTCCAGATAAAAATCATTTTTCCTATCAATTTTCTCTGGATCTACAAATTCTAACTCTACTTTTGTCTCATATTTTTCCTTATAATTAGTATATATTTCTTCTGTAAATTTAGCAATTTCTAAAGCATAGCTTTCTACATCTTTATTAGACATCACTATTCCTGAAGAATTTATAACTTTCAGCTTAAGTGTATAGGTTGTAAATATTTCTCCTCCCATATTTGTAGTTGATTGACTCCATTCCAAACCATCTAAATCTACTCCATCAATTACTCTATTCATTGCAAATGCGTAAGGAGTCCAATTTGGATAAGATTTCGTTAGTGGATCCACGCTTAAGAACTTGGCAATAGCTGGGTTATAGAGTCTAAACCCATAATCTTGCGTCAGACCCGCTGTGCCAAAATCTTTGTCATTTTCCTTGCCATTGAACCCATAACGGTATGGAGTCTAATAATTTGACATTATTAGACTCCATTATCATTATGCCGCAACTGCAACAACAGGTTTTTTGCCTAGTTCTTTCATAAGTTTAATGTGAGAAAGTGTTGCTGTCCACATTGTAGGAGATTCGTTGTACTCAACGCCAAACTCTTCACATTTAGCTTTCACTATCTCGCTAAGTGCAGGATAATGCACGTGGCTAATGCGTGGAAACAAATGATGTTCTATTTGGTAGTTCAGCCCGCCCACATACCAAGAAATAAATTTGTCATCACGAGCAAAATTAGCTGTTCCACTCAACTGATGTACTGCCCATTCGTTTGCTATGTGTACTTCTTCTGTGTGTGCCGT
>JAYVGJ010000132.1:0-4331 GCA_043772375.1 Raineyaceae bacterium
TACAAACTATGAAGGCATTTTTTGAACAAAATCATTGTTAAACTTTTGAACAGTCTGATCTCTGTTCCGCTATGATATAGACCTTATCAAAAATTTAACTACGTAAAACACCAGTTATTTATTCCTAATTCCTGATGATTTTACCATTCTAGGGTTTCCTTATTGACAAAAGCACCTATTCCACGCTTGCAATCAGTTGTTTCTCTTGCGTGAGCGTTCATTTGTGCGGCATAAGTGAGTGCCTCTGTAAGGTCTTTTTCTTGTACTTCTGCAATCATTTTTTTAGTAAGTTGCAAAGATTGCATAGAATTTTGTTTGCAAACCATTTGTGCATACTCAAAAACTCGTTTTTCTATTTCGTCTGCTGGCACAATAAAATTGATTAGACCATATTCTTCTGCTTTTTTTGCTGAAATAAGTTCACCAGAAAGGAGCATCTCTTTTGCCCTCGTTTCTCCTATTTTTCTCAATAAAAATATAGTAACAATAGCAGGAACAAAGCCAATACGGACTTCTGTATAGCCAAATTGTGCTTCTGGCGCACTAAAACTGATGTCGCACACAGTCGCAAGTCCGCAGCCACCCGCAATAGCGTGTCCGTGAATTTGTGCAATGACTACTTTTTTATGGGTATAAATCTGGTGAAAAAGGTCTTTGAGGTGAGAGGAATCAGCAAGGTTATCAGCATAAGAATTTTTTTGAAGTTGTTGGAGATATTCCAAATCTGCACCAGCACAAAAAACCTTTCCGTTAGCACGCAAAACCACTACTTTTACATTAGGGTCTTGCTCTGCATCTAAAAACGCATCTTTAAGTTCAGAAACCACATCAAAATTCAGGGCGTTGCGTTTGTCTGGGCGGTTGAGCGTGATGTATGCCACACGTTCACTGACATTATAATTGATAAAATTCATTATTTTTGTATTTAATTGGTAATCAAACTGGTAATCAAAGGTTTATTTTAATTTTTTGATGCAATTTCTGATAATAATTTAGCCTTCAAATGCTCCGACAAATTTAGCCAAATATCAATCAAATACAAAAAAAGATAGTATTTAACATTATTTTCATATTTTTTTCAGAAAAGTAAAAAATATTTTCAAAAAAGTTTTTTTATTCAAAATAAAGGTGTACCTTTGCATCTCCAAATAAGGAACACCAAGCGGATATGGCGAAATTGGCAGACGCACTAGACTTAGGATCTAGCGCCGCAAGGCATGTGGGTTCAAGTCCCTCTATCCGCACAAAAAAATCCCTTGCTTTAAATAGTAAGGGTTTTTTTATGAAAAAACCATAAAATTTCATAAAAAATTTACAAGAATTTCATAACTTATCACTCAACCAAATATTAACGTGAATATTGTTCTTGACAAAAAAGATGCTACAACTGCATCACTCAAAGTAACCATTACGCCAGAAGATTACAAACCAAAGCTAGACAAAAAACTTAAAGAATTTAGTAAAACAGCACAAATAAAAGGCTTTAGACCAGGGAAAGTGCCACCTGCACTTGTCCATAAAATGTATGGAAAAGATGCTTTAATGCAAGAAGTGAACACAATTTTGCAAGAAGGCGTAAACCAGTATCTTAAAGAAAATCCGTTGCCACTTGTGGGTGAACTTTTGCCTGCACAACAAGAAAATATTGGTAATTTTGATGACCCAAAAGATTTTGAATTCTTGTTTGACTTAGGAATGTCATCAGAAATTAAGTTGGAATTGGATAAAATGAGTATTGCAAAGAAAAATATTATCATTACTGACGAAATTATCACAGAAACTATCCAAAATTTGTGCAAACAATTTGGCACAAATGGAGATGTAGAAGTCATAACAGAAAACAGTATGGTTTATGGTACGCTGACGCAAAAAGAAGGTGATTTTACACTAGAAAACTCTGCTATTCCTATTGACGAACTCACAGAAGAAGGCAAAGCATTGTTTTTGGGCAAAAAACTAGAAGAAGTTACGTTTGCAATGGAAGGATTTTTGTTGAAACCAGAGAGCGCAAGGCATATTTTGGGTGTTTATCAAAATGAGGAGCAACTAGAAACACTTTCAAAAGGAACTTTCACCATTGCTATCAACAAAATAATGGAAAGCGTGCCAGCAGAAGTTAATAAAGAACTTTTTGCTAAGGCTTTTCCTACTGAAACGGTAGAAACAGAAGAAGAATTTCGCCAAAAAGTGAAGTCTATTTTGGGTGAAAACTACAACAATGAAACACAGTATTTGCTTGATGCAGAGATAAAACAAGCAGTTCTTGAAAATACAAAGTTTGATTTGCCTGTTGATTTCTTGAAAAAATGGCTTTTTACTATTAATGAAGGCAAATTCTCAAAGGAAACTATTGAGAATGAGTATAGTGAATTTGAAAAAGGTTACCGTTGGACTTTAATTCAGAATGTGCTTGTGAAAGAGCATAGTGTTACTGCAACTACTGCAGAAATTCAGCAAGAAGCAATGTACTCGCTTATGGATCAGTTTAGGAAGTACGGAATGACTGATATGAGCGCATTTGGTGATATGAAAGACATTGTAGGCAACTATTTGAGAGCAGAAGATGGCAAAAATTTCAGAGAAACGCAACAAGCAGTTATTAATAAAAAACTTGCGTTGATATTTGCTGGAAGCATCAAAATAGAAGAAACTGATGTTACTGTTGAGCAGTTTTCAGATGCCGTAAAAGCCTATTCAGAAAAACAAAAATAATCCGTTTTTCAATAAAAAAAGTAGCCATTCGTACAGAATGGCTACTTTTTTGGTTTAAGCTACTTTTTTTTACGCTATAATAATTTTATTTTTATTAAGTTCTATATTAAAACTTATTGTTGCTTTTAGTGCGCTAAAAACCCTCAAAATAGTGTCTATTCGTACATTTGTAGTATTTTTTTCTAGTTTTGATATTTGCGCCCTTTGTACGCCTATGAGTTTTCCTAATTCTTCTTGTGTAAGATTTCTCTCCAAACGCACTTTTTAATTAAATCTCCTAAAACTTCTAATTGTAGTGCTTACTCATATAGTTGTCGTTTTTCTGTACCGTTTTCTCCAATAAATTCAGTCTTAATTTGCTCAAAAGTGAATATTTTTAGTTTATCTTTCATTTTAGTTTTGCTTCCTTGCAAAGATACAATTATTATTTTGGATTAGTTTCATTTTTTATTCCAAAACCAAAAAAGTAGCCATTTGTACAGAATGGCTACTTTTTTGTTTTATTTCAAAATACTTACCATTATTTACTACCTACTTGTCATTGCTTTTTGCTCGTGGTGCAAAGCAAAATCTAATACCTCTCCTTGTGGACTAATCAGGCAAGAAATGCCCTTATAAGAAGATTTGATAATGTATTTTTGTGTTTCAATGCTACGCAATTTGCAAATATTGAGGTATTGTTGTCGTCCAATGTTAGTGGTTTTCATAAAACCCTCACTAGAAAGCATCAAAATAGCTTTATCTTCTTGTTTGATATGTTTATTTACAAAAAAACTATTTATCATTTCATAGCAAATACCTAAAAATACCGTTTGTTTTTGCTGATTATTATCATTGGTTTTATTTGAAAAACTGCTCAAAGAATGATTATTCCGTGCTGATACACTCAAAAATTCAGAGTCAAAAGGCACAAAACGAAGCCAAAATGGTACATATTCATCAATAGGAACAAAAATTTCTTTGTGTTTTATTTGGACATTTTCAGTAGTATCTATCTGAATAGCAACATTATATCTTTCATAAAAAAGATTTAATTTATCCAAATATAAAGCATTTACGTTCTTTGGAACTACTTTTTGGAGTGTTGCACCAAAAATAATTTTTAGGTTTGGATATTTTTGTAGGATATTTTTCATTTTGAGGTATAAAACCGTTTGTTTTATTTCAGATATCCAAATCACTTGCGAGAAAACCACTTCAGGCAGCAAAATATATTCCGTTTCTTGCGTGAGAAGTGGCGTTATTAGTTTTATGATTTGCGCTACCCTTTCGTTATCCGTAAGCACTTTATTATCCCAATTAGTTTGCATAAAAATAACATTAGGCGGTTTTGGATAGGTATTTTTTGTTTTCCCAAGGAGAAACAAAGAAGATAAAACAGGTGCGAGAAGTACGAAAATAACAAGTGAAAATAATTTAACACCAAACTTTTGCGTTAGTCTAAAAATAAAATAATTCCCACACAAAACCCACGCACTCCCACCCAATACGCCTGTATAAGCGTACCATTGCACATAAGCAGGCGTTTGCCCAAATACATTGCCTAGTGTGAGCCAAGGAAAACCTAAAAACCAATGATGATGCAAATACTCCACTATAAGCCACAAAGGCAACAATAA
>JAYVGJ010000133.1:0-1941 GCA_043772375.1 Raineyaceae bacterium
ACTTACGGCTATTAACATTAAATCCTTTGTTACTGTAAATTATTCGTTGCAGTTTTTGGGGGAAACGTTTGGTGGGGACACCAAACGTGGGTTATAACATTGTTTGGTGTCCCCACAAAACAACAAGACACTATTTTGCAACGAAACTTTTACAGCAATAATCCTTTCAGGATTTTAATACAGATAAGTACATTTGCAAGTATATTTTATCAATGCCATTGCCTAAATTAATAAAATATCAAAAACAAGTTGATACTTACAACTAAATAACCGCCGTTTTTCTAACTAAAATAAAGAAAACAACAAAGTAGCAGCAAATAGCCAGATGCATAATTTGGAAGATTTTAGGCTAAATACAAGGATAATACAATGTCTGAAACAGAATTTATAAGATTGCAAGATAAATATAATACAAAATACAAATATGCAAAAGAAAGCAAAAATGTTCCACGTGGAACATTTTTGCGAAAAATCTGACTGCATCAGAAGTTATAAAATTAACAAATAAAAAAGTGTGAGTTATAATGGAATTAGAACTAAATGACCTAACCTACAAGATAAATGGTTGTACTATGAAAGTGCATAATTATCTCGGAAATGGATTCAAGAAGTTATTTATCAAAGATGCCTCGCAATAGAATTTAAAAATGCGGGTTTGCAATTTGGGAGAGAAATTGAACAAATCCTTTATTATCACGGAGAAAATGTAGGTACTAGACGTGTGGATGTTATGGTAGAAATTAAAGCAGTAATTAATTTAGAAGATGTGCATTTGGCACAAGCAAAAAATTATGTAAATGTTTATGATTTACCTATTGGACTACTTATCAACTTTGGAGCAAAAAGCCTGCAGTTTAAGAAACTATTTAACAAAAAATACAATGAAGTTGTCTGAGTGCAGTTGTCTGAAGTAGGATAATACAATTTTTGAATCAGGATTTACAGGAATTTAGGATAAATACAAAGATAATACATTTAAAAAAAGGACAATGCAAATACGCAAAAAGGATAATACAAAAAATTGTATTATCCTAAAAATCTTGGAATTCTTGTAAATCCTGCTTTCGCTACCGTACACAGTTTAAAACCGCCCTAGTTTGTGTCCCCACAAACCAGAATGAGGTAGTACAACCACCCATTTCTTATGATAGGAAATATATTTTTTGTCGTAATTCTTGGTTTGTGGGAACACAAACCAAGGAGGTTCTGCTAATAATAAATTGTGTATGGTAGCAAAAATCCTGATTAAACACTTTATTACTTTCTTACTTTTCCCACATTTTTATAGGTAAAAATTTCTTTGTTTTTATTATCACCAATAGACAACACTAAGGTTTTTGGCGTAAGTTTTTCTACTTTGAAAGTTTGATTTACACGTTTGTTTTTTTCGTCAAGCGTGATAATTACCAAACTTTTGCCTTCCTCCTCCCAACGCCATTTATTTTTTTTGATTGGAGCTTCTTGTATAGAAGGAATAACGGTGCAAGCTCCTTCCTCTTGAAATTCCATATTCATATTATTTTTTTTCTGACGAAGTTCTGCCGTTTCTATTGTGCGTGCGCCCATTGTAAGGCTTGTAAGTTCCCAGCGGTAGCAAATAGCCTTTGTCGCATCTTGTGCATAAGATTTTGAAGTAAAAAACAACAAAATAGCCACGAAAAAAATGTTTGGTGTAATTTTCATATAATTAGTCTAAAATATTTTTACAAAGATATAGCAAAATCCGTACAAAATAAAAAATATTTCGTATTTTTAGGAAACAAAATTTAATTTATTTTTGTATTTCAGAAAATACTCCTTACATTGTTGTCCATTTGGATTGTCTATTAGAGTGCTTATTCAGATAACGACATTGATAAATTGTATGCATCAACTTTGGTATTTGTATTAAAACCCTGAAAGGGTTTAATATTCATAGCCGTAAGTCGTACTTACGGAACT
>JAYVGJ010000134.1:0-2942 GCA_043772375.1 Raineyaceae bacterium
TTGCCGTCTGCTTTAGCTGACGGTGCAAAAAACTTCAAGTGCCAAAACGAAAGTAAACCAGACTAGCCTGACGGCTATGGGGCAAGCCCAGCCCCTACAAATACAACTTGTCCTACACCCTAGAGTTTTATACTCTGTGCACATTAAATATTTGATTATCAAGTATTTACAAAAATTAAAAAAATCTATCACGAATTATCAGCGTAAAACGTAATTCAAAAAAATGCTTTATCATTACTTAATAATTACTTACCGCAACCTTAGTCGCAACAAATTTTATAGCTTTGTCAATATTTTGGGGCTTGCGGTGGGTATTTGTTGTAGTTTACTGATTTTATTGCATATAGAAGGTGAATTTAATTTTGATACTTTTTATCCTAATTATGATAAAATTTGGCGCATAAGTGCGGATTATAAAAACCGCAAAATGGCTGCTTTTCCGCCTAATCAAGAGGAAAATCTCCAAAAAACTTTCCCAGAAATACAGAAAATAACTCGTCTTTTGCCCACAGAAGGTACTATTTTGGGTACAGCAAAAGCCAGCGTTTTTAGTAATGATGTGTTTTTTGCAGATAGCAGTTATTTTGATGTTTTCAAACAGGTTTTTATTAGCGGAAACCCTCAAAATGCTCTCCAAAGCCCGTTTTCTATTGTACTCACGCAAAGTTTAGCCAAAGAACTTTTTGGAGAAAACGACCCAATAGGCAAAATGATAAGCCTTAGAAGTACCAATGCTTTTCGTTATGATGGACAGCATCAAGTTACGGCAATCATAGCTGATTTACCAAAGAACACACATTTACCTTTCAAAGCCTTGATTTCGTGGAACAAAGACGACAGGCTTTTAGGCATTTCTTGGACTTATACTTACCTGCGTTTTCAGGAAAAAGCAAACATCAATAGCTTTATTTTCAACAAACAATTTGATGAAAAATGGGGGAAAAACAATCAGCAAAATGATATAAAAACACTTGATTTTAAGCCAATTTTGATGAATGTGGCTAGTATTCACCTTCATTCCAAACTTTTGAGTGAGCCATACCCAACGGGAAATCTCAATTATTTGTATGTTTTTTTTATGGTGAGCGGCTTTATAATGCTTGTTGCGTGTATCAATTATATCAACTTAAATACGGCTCGTGCTGTGCAACGTATCAAAGAAATTGGCGTTAGAAAGGTGCTTGGCGCATCAAAAATGTCGTTTATTTGGCAATTTGTGGTAGAGGCTTTTGTTATGGCAACTATTTCGTTTTTTATTGCGTTTTCACTTTGCGAAATTTCTCTGCCATTTTTTGGAAATATTGTAGAAAAACCGCTTTCATTGAACGTATTGTATGCTTCTTGGAAAAATATTTTGGGTTTTGGTGTGTTTTTCTTATTTATTGTGTTGTTTTCGTCTGTTTATCCTGCGCTTTATATGTCTAATTTTAAATTGTTAGATGCTATCAAAGGAAATGCCAATAAAAACAAGATTTCTTTGCGTAAAATCTTGATTGTCTTGCAGTTTACTATCACTATCATTACGCTTGTAGGCACAGGCATTGTGTATCAACAGATTAACTTTTTGCATTTTCAAAACTTAGGTTTTCAGAAAAGTAATATTTTGGTGGTGCGCCTACCTAAAAATGTGCTTGAAGAGGAGAAATTAGCACAAATCAAAAAAGAACTACTACAAAATCAGCATATCTTAAAAGTCGGGAGTTCCGTAGAAATTCCTGGTACAAACTTTACTTCGCAGTTTTTGTTTGAAGTAGAAAATCAACAAAATAATCAACAGAAAAATAATAAATCCAACAAAAAACAACAAAATAAAACCTTCAAAAAAGAGCTTCTTGGGCGACTTATGATAGGAGATGATTTTTTGGAAACACTTGATATTCAACTAATTGATGGAGAAAAAATAATACAAACACAAGAAAATAATACAGAGAAAAAATTTCTTCTCAACGAGATTGCAGCGCAAAAACTAGGTTATTGCGACAACGGCAACTCGCCTATTGGCAAAGAAATTATTATTGCTCGTGATAGCGCAGGAGCGGCTTCTGTGGGTGGAACAGTCGTTGGCGTGGTCAAAAACTTCAATTTTTCGTCTTTGCATACCGCTATTGCCCCTATGGTGATTATTTATAGCAACCAAACAGGAAATTTATTCCTAAATGTAGAAACACAATATATCCAACAAATTGAAAATTATTTGGAGCGTATTTGGGCAAAAAATGTTTCTGGTGAGCCTTTGAGCTACTTTTTTTTAGATGAAAATTTTGATAAACATTATAAACAAGAAGAAAAATTAGGAGAGTTATTGTTATATTTTTCTGTTTTGAGTATTTTTATTTCGTGTTTGGGACTTTTTGGCTTGGCATTGTTTAGCTCCGAACTACGCACAAAAGAAGTTGGCATACGTAAAATATTGGGTGCAAGCACTTTAAACATTATTTTGTTACTTTCCAAAGATTTTATTTGGCTGGTTTTGATAGCTATTGGTTTGGCGTTGCCGCTTGGCTATTATATTATTTCGCATTGGCTAGATAATTTTGCCTACAAAACAGAAATCCAATGGAGTTTATTTGCATTTGCAGGCGTTGTAGCATTATTTTCTGCTATTTTGCCACTTATTTTGCAAGCCTTTATTATTGCCATTAGCGCACCAATACACGCTTTGAGAACAGAATAAAAGTGTATTTGTTAATCATTTGGTTATAAACATTTTGTATTCATTCACAATTCATAATTAAAAATTCACAATTACTTATAGCATTGCTTGTATATATTCTTTTACCTTACGCAAAATAGCAATAATTACATAAATATCTTCGTCAGAAGCATTGTACGCATTACTAACCGCATATTCATTATGATTAAGAACAACAAAAAACCAACTTCTTCCAAGTACATAACAACCATAAACTGGATTTTTATCTTCATTTTTGACTTGCGCTACA
>JAYVGJ010000135.1:0-2549 GCA_043772375.1 Raineyaceae bacterium
AAAAATACATATAAAATTTATTTTTTAATTTATATTATTGATAATCAAGTGATTATACTATCCAAAATAATTTCTATAAATCTGCAACGGAACTTTTACAGTAACTATTCATTTACAATATACAATTCACACTAGCAACTGCTAGTTTATAATTCACAATTAAAAAGTGTTAACCCTATTTTAAACAATTTGTATGAAAAAAATAGTCCTTAATCTTCTATTTTCTGTCGGATTTGCATCTTTTGCGTATGCTATTCCTGCAGACTCTTTACGTGTGGAAGTGGCAAAAGATGGTAAAAAAGCGTGGATAATTCATAAAGTAGAGCCAAAAGAAACTATTTATGGCATTGCAAAACGCTATAAAACTACCTCAGAAGAAATTGCAACAGAAAATCCTGAAATGAAAGAACTCAAAATTGACCAAGTTTTGAGAGTTCCTTACAAAGATTTTGACAAAATGAGCGTTTATACGGCTGCACAAACCACTAACGCCAACCTTGACGACCCAAAAAAACACACCGTAGCGACTGGTGAAGGGCTTTATGGCATTGCTAAGAAATATGGCGTTACTATGAAAGAAATTCGTAAGTGGAATAATCTTGCTGATGATGACGTGTTGCGTGTGGGGCAGGTTTTGATTGTTTCTAGTGGCAAAAATAACTCTGCTAGAAAAACTGAAAAAATCAATGAAAACAACACACTTACCTCTTCCAAAAAGGTCATTCACGAGGTAAAAGAAGACGAATATCCTTACGGAATTGCTAAAAAATACAACGTAAAACTAACGGAATTTCAGGAATGGAATAATTTGACAAAAGATAGCAAACTTGTCATAGGTCAGAAACTTGAAATATATCCAACAGGCTACAAAAAATCTGCTGAAAATCCAGAAAAAGTAACTGGCAAAATAGAAACTCCAACAGAAAAGAAAAATCCTTTGGCAACAAGCGACTACAAACCAGTGGTTGAGCAAGGTATTGCTGAACTTATCTCTGATGATAATACAGCAAGTTATTGCGGATTGCATAAAGATGTGGCAGTAGGGACTATCGTTTCTGTCAAAAATCAAATGAATGGAGAAACTGTTTTTGTACGTATCATAGGCAAACTTCCAGCTTCTGCAGCCACAGAAAAAACTATTATCAAACTTTCAAAAAATGCTTATGAAGCACTCGGAGGCAGAGATACACGCTTTAGAGTAGAGGTTTCTTACATTCCTTAGGAAGAGGTACGAAGTACGAATGTAAAAATTTGAGTATCAAAATTTATTTATTGTGAAGTCAGGTGTTTCCACCTGACTTCAAGAAATAACTATAAGACTTTGATAGAAAAGAAATTTTGCATTTCTTTTCTGAAAATCAGTATTTATACTTCAAACGGGAAGGATTTCGGTTTTTGCCCCAACCCAAAGGGGCTTTTAATACATTTACGAGAATGTATTTTGTATTAAAGTCCCCTTTGGGGATTTAGGGGCAACAAACAGCAATTTTTTTATTTTCCGAAAATCTACCCGTTTGCAGTATAACGATGTTTTTGAAGTCAGGTGGAAACACCTGACTTCACCAAAGCTCCAAAATTATCTTATTTTAAAAAGATTTTATCATATCTTTCAAAAAAAGGTTTAGTTGTTGAAAGGCAGTTTTTCCTATGTTTTGAGAGATTTTTTTGCTAACATTAAACTTAATGAAAAAAGACATAGAATTCCCCAAAGTAGAAGGTGTAAAACTTGCTATTGCCAAAAAAGATACTGAACTTGACGCACCAGAATGGGCGGTTTATTGCATCAATACGAATGAGTTTGTGATTAGAAATGTGCTTATTACTTCTCGTGGCTATGGTGGTGAAGGGGACGACCGCCAAACTTCAACCTTGCGCCACATGATAGATGCCGTAAAACCGCATCAAACAGAGATAATTGAGCCTATTGACCCCAGTGTTTTTGACCTTTTCAACGAATATTGGATAAGTTATTATGTTAATGACGTGATTTATGATAAGAAATTTGTTTTCCCACCTTTTTCTACATCAGAAACACTTTTAAGTGACATAAAACTGCTTGGTTTGAAAGGCATTTTACACGAATAACATTTTTTAAGTACGAAGTTTGAGGGACGAAGTACGAAATTTCGTTTGTATTTATTCATAACTTATAATTCATAATTCATAACTAAAAAAAATGTTTGATAATTTTGAAAAAATCCGTTGTCCAAAATGTGAATGGCATCCAGCACCAAAAGACCTCTGGCAATGCCATTGTAACCACGTTTGGAATACTTTTCTCACTCACGGAGAGTGTCCAAAGTGCAAATATACGCACTTACATACACAATGTTTAGCGTGCAACAAAACCTCGCCTCATGTAGATTGGTACTTAGAATTTGATGAAATAGATATTAAAATAGCACTTGAAATAGAAGAAGAAATAACTGTTTAGACAATTACGAATTATCAATTACGAATTACGAATGAATATAAAATACTGATAATTAGGTAATTATTTACTATTTTGGTTTTATTATCACATAAACTAATTAAATTCTTATGAACAA
>JAYVGJ010000136.1:0-5844 GCA_043772375.1 Raineyaceae bacterium
CCGTTGTGGTGGCTATGGTGTAGTTTTCCATATCATTATTGAAAAAATAAGCTCCCAGCGACTGATAATTGGGGGCAATGCGTTCATATTTTATCTGAACGCCTACTTTCTCAAACTGATAACCCAAATTACCAGAAAATACATCAAAAAATTGCGTGGTAGGGTTGTTAGGCAAAAATTTAGCTAAAAGATTACTACTTTTTGGCACGCTTGTACTATCAGGATTGGCATTTACGCCAGTTAAATTAGTATTGGCTTTGGTATTGTTGTTCATAGCAGAAAGGGCGTATTCCATTTCCGCAAATAATTTCTTAAAAAACACTTTTTTTGCCTTAAAATTGATAGCAATGTTCTGTTTGGGCGTAAGGAGTGTGCCTGAAGGAATAGGCGTAAGAGAGTTTGCATCATCTTTGGCATAAAAAACACTTCCAGACAATGTGCCGCCTTTGCCCTCGTAGCCTAGTTTTAGTGCATAACCCATACGTCTGAAAGCCGCTTTTTCGTTTTGCTCTGAACGAATAGAATCCGCTAAATTGAACTGAACGGCTTTTTGCAAACGACCTACCATTATGCCTACACGCCAGTTTTTGGGCGAGAGTTCTACCCCAGCACCAGAAAAAACGTGTCCTGCAAGCGTATAGGGGGAGAAGGTACAAAAAGCTAGCAATTTCTTACTAGCTTTTTTTACAATTTATGCGTTTTCTTCTCTCCACTCAAAAGAAACATCTTTATCAAAATCAAGTGTAGAAGAGTTTATTTGTATTGTCATTTTATTCCATCTAGGATAAACACCATAAAGTTCTCCGTTTACATCTGTCATTTCATAGAGATTTTTGAAAATATCTTGGATATATTCAGATGATACTTGCGTTTGGTCACGTGAGCCTGCAGGCTCGTACACAAATGGAAATGTTAGTTTATCATTTGTAAAAACTTCTCCATACATATTAAAAAAGCCATTTTTCCTTTCAATAATACAATAGCCAGTTTCTACAACATTAGAAAATTCACTATTGATGTAACTACCATCTGGATACATTACAAAGCCTTTACGCAGCAAGTCAGGAGCATAAATATACGTGTCATTCAAACGGTCAAAAAACCAGCCCAAATTAATAATGAAGCCCATTTTTAAACTTTTTTGATATGCTTCCTCATTCCAAATAAATGAACTTTTGTACTCACCATTTGGATAGATTACGAGTTTAAATTCGTTAAATTTTTCTGTGGTATTGATTTTGTAGATTTTGTCAGTATTATCACAAACATCAAAAACAACATTTTTAATGAAATTATAAACTTTTACACCATTTTGGTAAATAAATGAATTAGTTCCACCATCATAATAAGTTCTTAAATACTCCAGTTTTTCATATGGAGTATTTTTATAAGCTTCCAAAAACATATCCGCTGTTTCCTGTATAAGCGTTTTCTTCAGTTCTTCCATTATTTAATCTATTTAGAAGTTTATGGTTGATTTGTAATATTTTTAATAACTGGTGGATTAGTACCATAAACGTATTCAACTCTATAGCTTTCAGGTCGTCTATTAGTTCCCAAAAATATTGGGACTATCTCCACAGATACAGTAGTTTGCGTATTAAGTGTAGCTTTCCATTCTAGTTCCATTGCACGCCACAAACCAGGTATTCTGTTTTGGTTTTGCTTTCTTATTTGTGGTAATACATTTATTTGTTCGGGCACACCATTAAATTGTGCTGCTATCAAATGCCCTGCGTCATCATCATCAAGTGTAGAACCTATATTGCCTCCTTTAAGTGTCTGGCATCTGGTATGTTCATTAGGATAAAAACTTGATCCTTTTACTCTTGCGCTTGTCGGATTAGCTAATGATGCTCCTATAACTGTTGTAACCTTAACCACACGTCCAATATTATCTGTTTCATATTTATATCTGCTTTCAATAATATAATTAGCATTAGCAATCAATGGGTGAATATTCAGAACTTTGTTTAGCCCTGATGCAAGTGTTGTTGCCCCTGTTGCTGTGATGTTATTATCTGAGAAAGTAGTCGTAAAAGTACCGTGTACGACAGTTACACTTTTGGTTACGTTAGGCGTTATGGTTACCGTACAAGCATTCACACCCACATAAACCAAAGTGCGAAGATACTCAAAATCTGTTTCAAAACCAGAGCCGTAGAGTTTTTTCCAAGCCGTGAGCTGTGGTACTTTAAAATTACCATTGATATGTTCAGAAATATGTCTATCATCACCTGTAGCTATTATTTGCTCCAAAAAACTTTTTACTGTTGCATCTGAATAGGTTATTAACTGTGCGTTAATAATCCTAGCACTGTCAGCAACACTGATTTTTGAACAAAGTTTGTTGATAGCATCTTTTATTTTGTCATCAGTGAATGTTGCTGTTTTTACCCTTGAAGCAGCATCTTTCACACCATCAAAATGCGTACAACCATAAATTGGCTTGGCAAGCACCACAACCGCTCCTGACCCACTTGTGGCTTTTCCTTTGGGTATATTACTGCCCAAAAGAACAGTAGCATTTATGGTATTAGAGCTAGCAGGACTATAACGCTTACAATCACCATCTCCATCAATAAAACCATTAAAATGAACTCGCACCTCACCAGTCCAAGAAACTACTCTATATGCCCCACCTAGCTTGTTTACGAGGTTTTGGGCGGCTTGCTCACTAGCGCAAGAAAGTAAAACTATCTCTGTGTTAGCAGGAGTACCAAAACCTTTTATCCAACGGGCTAAAGAACGTGTCGTTAGTGGCACGCTCACTACTGACCCATTGGCTTGCGGGCTACTTCTACTTACAAAAAGTTTGCTTCCTTGTCCGTGAAGTGCCACATACAAACGGTTATCATTCATACCTCTAAGCCAAGTATTGATATTGGTTTTTTCCGCATCATTAGTAAAAGCGTGTACAAATGGTGCAGTTATTGGATTACTTTCTCCTTCTGCCTGATCAACAACGGCAATATTGTTATTGGTGGCTAAAACGTGTTCCAAAAACGACCTCACTTGCGCAGGTGTATAAACAGATAACTGATTATTTTGCCATATTCTGGTGTTCAGAGAGGGAATGCTACACAATTCATCAATGGCATCATCAATGTCTGCATCAGGCATTCCTGCAATAGTGGCTAAATCTCTTGTTGCTTTAAACTCTTTTAGTCCAATTATCCAAAGAATAAGCTCCTCAACCGTTCCAGTAGGTCCTATTTTTAAACGGTATTTAGGACTTCCTATTGTCTGGTAAAACGCTGCATAATAAGGATAATCTGCCAATAAAGCAACTAATTGTGGATTTCCTAACCATTTATTCTATCATAATACACTACCTCCAAAAAGTCTATTTCTACCTCACCCTTCTCTTCTATTTTTTCTGATAATAAGAAATCTCTCCATTTCTTGATTAAAACAAGCATTTGAATAGTAGAGATTTTAATTTCTATGCCTTTATTCTCATATCTATTGTGCCATATGTGGGTATAATCCCTGTTAAGAACTGCATTAGGCGGATTTAATACATTATCAGCACTTAAATCTATGTTCATACAATAATCTTTTGAGCCAAAAGGCTCAATACGCCACTTACCTTCATAAATACTGCCATCAGCATTATAAATATATTCATTTGGATTAGACATGATAAACTCTACATCTTCAGCAATATCTGACCAGTCTTGAGCATCTGTAATGCGGTGATTAAAAATGCCCTCTAAAATGCGTTCGGAGTCATAGATATCTACATAACGGTTACCAGAAGTGTAAAAGAAATATTTTATTATCATTTTATTATAAATTTGGATATGCAGAAACAATTTTATTTGTAACAGTATCAAAAACAATTTGTATTTCAAATCCCACAGAGCTTAACCCTTCAAATGTATGTGTAATATGTTGTGTATCAGCATTAATACTTACTTTTGGATTAGAGTTTTTATTTTGAAAAGCTATTGCAATTTCTTCAAAAATTTTATCTTCTGACCAATCATTAGGAAAAAATGATTTATCATCTGATGTTTTCCAGCCAGTGCCACTAGGATAAAGCAAAAGCTCTGGATAATACATTTCTACTTTGCATTTATAGGGTACTTGCCCATTGACTGGTGCTGTTGTCTTGTAATTTTTGAACTTTACATCACCCTCTGCAAAACCAGTAGTTTTATCTGTAAAAGCCTTTTTATGGTGAACTCCCACAACCTTAAATGTTGTACTACCTCCTTGTGTTTTCTTACCTGGAAATCCCTTAAAAATATGGTCTTTTAGTTGTTGATCATTTTTCAGAGATGTGTAAAAAACTCTGAATGCTTTTCCATCTGTATGTGCCTTATTAAACATATAAAGCCCTTTATCTTTTTCAGAAACAAGCATATTAGTAGCTCCATTAGCTAAATTACTAAGCATATCCCCTACAAGTGTTGAAATTACATCAACAGCACAACCATAACAACAAGTTTCGTAATTCTTTTGTGCTACTTTCCTAAAATTATCAAAGATAAATTCATAAAAATCATCACTAATATCCTGTGGATTTCGTGAAAAATGGAATTTCATAAAATCTTTTGCATAATCATTGATTGTATTTTTACAATAATATGGCACAAACATCGTGGAAAGACTTGAGGCTTTTGGCAAAACATTATTAAAATACGCAATAGCAACAATAACATCTGTTGTCATTTGCAAATAAGTCTTTTCTAAGTACCAGCCAGTAGGTTTATTACTATAAAAGTTTTTAATATGATACCTATACGTAACATCAAAAATTTGTTCTAGTGTCCAAGTTACGAATATAAAAGCAGGCAAATCTACAAATTTTTCACCTTCTTTTCCTGTAGCAGGGCATCTTGCGCAAGGTTTTGAACTCGCATCTTCCTCACTATCCAACCAATTAAAAACAAATTTACGTTTAGCAATATCTTTGCATTGTTTGTGGGTCAGGTGCGTGCTATCTCCATAATCCATCAGATTATTAGAAAGGCTTTGCCCTATTTCTGGGAAAGTATGCTCCAAACCAAAAAGTCCGTGTCCTAGTTCGTGGGCATAGGTGCGCTTATTTGCACCAGTTACCACAAAGCCCATACTACGACCTCGTACCATAAAACCAGTTGGCGTTGTGCCTGTACCACTCTCAAAAGCAGGTATAACAAAAATATAACTTGCTTTTTTGTCATAAGTGCTGTCTGTGGCAAATTTATCACGCAACATTCGCATTTCTGAACTATATTTGTTGATACCATCACCACCACGCTCTAGCCCTGCAACATTATTAGTATCTAAATTGAAGGTAAAATCCTCACTTTCTGTAACCGTAAATCTCACGTTTGCCTGCCTATAAACGCTGTCTAAATACGTTTGCAAAATGCCCACACTAGGTGCAATAGCACCATTTACAGGTACTAAAATTACTTTTTCCTCTCGTCTTTTGAAGGGAGCAATATTGATTTTACCTATTTTTTTAGCAGTTGTTCCTGTGCCATAGTAAGCATATAAAAACGGCTCATCACCAGTACCAGTAATTGGCACAGCAGGCAAATTAAACACAAAAGAAGCCGTATAACCTGTTGTTGTGGCGGTTGTTCCCAAAGTGCCACTCACAACAGTTGTTCCTAGCTTAAAAGTGAGGTTACTTGCGCTAAAAGCAGGCTCTGTAGCTTTTGGAAGGTATTTTATATTTACCACTACTTCTTCTCTTTGGGTACTTGTGGCAGTAAGCGTTGCTGCCCCCAAACTCTGATAAGGCACAAAATAAGGCAGACCACCTTTCAGACGAATAGCCTCAAAGTTTTTAGCCCATTTAAAGTAAGTATTACCCTTTCTACGAGCATCAAAACCAAATAATTG
>JAYVGJ010000137.1:0-38318 GCA_043772375.1 Raineyaceae bacterium
GCAAGCTGGAAACAATTATTAGAACTTAAAAATAAATACGAAGCTATCACAATTTTACCTAAAACCGCACGTATGAAAAAATGTGCTGCGTAAGGTCAGATACTAAGTTTTCTGATAATACTTCATCTGAAATTTATAATGTAATACAACTTGTAACGCCTGAAATCATTATAGGAAAATATAATTTGTTTACTGGTAACGAACAACTTATCAAAGAAGATGTGTATTTCAATAAAAATGGAGAAACTAATTTTCCAAAGTCTGAGCATTATAAAGTTCGTACACTTGATTGGAGTGAATTAGCTCCAACCTCTGTAAATATAAAAGGAGAACTCGTAGAATATAGCAAACTTAGCAATAATACACCTGAAAAGCAAAATTGGATAGAAACATATCTTAAAAAGGGAGTTGTAATGGAAGAAGAAATGTTGTATTTGATTAACAAAAAAGAAACAGAATATTTTGTAATAAAATTTGAAAAAGGGGCTTTTTTAGTATATTCGCTCACTAAAACGCCGCTAAGATTTGGCAGAATAGGAACACCTTTATTTAAAGAAAAACTTGTATATAAACTTATTAAGAGAGAATAACAGCGTTTTCAGTTTTTCCAAATCTTAAAGATTTGGAAAAACTACACAATCATAAATTTTATTTTTTTTGTTGAAAAAACGCTTTGATTTCTTCTTTTGAGAGTGCATTTAGGCATTTTTCCTTATAAAGTCCACCTTTTCTGGCAATATGCACACCAAACTGCGTTTTATGAAAGCCTAAAATATCGTGAGCATCAGGATTTATAGCAATAAAAATGCCTTTTTCAAGCGCATAATGCACATAACGCCAATCCAAATCTAGGCGCAAAGGGTGCGCATTGATTTCAATAGCTACTTTATTTGCAGCGCAGGCATCTATAACTTTATGAAAATCAACAGGATAGCCTTCTCTACGCAGCAGCAAACGCCCAGTTGGGTGTCCCAAAATAGTTGTAAAAGGGCTTTCAATAGCTTTTATTAGGCGTTCTGTTGCTTTTTCTTTGTTCATTTTGAGATTAGAATGGATAGAAGCAACCACAAAATCAAAAGTTTTTAGCGTTTCCGTATCATAATCAAGTTTTCCATCATTCAAAATATCCGCCTCAATTCCCTTAAAAATATAAAAATGAGGGTTTTGAGCATTCAAAAGGTCTATTTCTGCGTGTTGCTCTTGCACACGCTTTTCTGATAGTCCGTTGGCATAAAAAGCGGCTTTTGAGTGGTCTGTGATGCCTAGATACTCATAACCTAAACTTTGACAATAATCAGCCATTTCTTTGAGCGTATTTTTGCCATCACTATACGTAGAATGGTTGTGTAGGCTGCCTTTGAGGTCTTTTTCTGTGATAAGAATAGGCATATTTGGCTTTTTTGCAAGTTCAAACTCAAAAAGTCCTTCACGCAGTTCTGGAGCAATATAAGGCAAATTAGCTTTTATAAAAATATCTTCTTCAACTACAAAAGTTTGGTTTAAAGCTATTTGAAGCAATGTTTTTCCATTTTCTGTTGTGTGAGAAATATGCTCATTTGTGCCTGTAAGCAAAAACAACCTACTATAAAAATCTGCTTGATTAGCAAAATAAACCTCAATTTTGAGTTGCGGACTTTCCTTAAAAGTCCCTCTCCACACAAATACGCCTGACTTTTGGTTGTTTTTCTCAATAAAATCACATTCCGCAAGTACGTTGTGCATATCCGTAGGCGTGGGCGGACACACAAGCATCATGACAGCATCTACAATCTCTGTTTTGCGCCTTATTTGCCCTGCAAAACTGTGCATATCAAAAAAGCCGCTAGCAATAATGTATTTTTCAAGTTGTAAAGCATATTTTTCAGCATCATTGTATAGACTTTTTTCAGAGCTAAACGCCATAAAAAGCAGTCCGTTTTTAATTGTTTCTTGTGTTTTTTCTCCAAAACCTTTGACTTCCGCTACTTTGTCGTTTTCGCAAGCCTCAAAAAGTGCTTCTACTGTCGTGATATTAAGTTCTTGCCACAAAACACGTACTTTTTTCGTACCAATTCCTTTTATTTTGAGTATGTCTAAAAGTCCTATTGGCGTGATTTTGAGGATATTATCCAAATCAATAAAAGAATTGGTCGTATTTTGATTTTGGTTGATTTCATCTAGTTTTTCAGCAATACTTTTGCCCACACTTGGAAGGGCTTTTAGTTCGTTTAAAGAAAGCGCACTGATATTTTTGGTGGTCTTGTCCAAATGAAAAACGCCTGCTCTGTAGCTACGGATTTTAAACTCATTTTCGTTGTGTAGCTCCAAAAGGTCTGCGTAAGTATCTAAAAGTGCTATAATTTGGTGATTGGTCATTGTTTTTGGAGAACTGATTTTATTTTATCTTTGCGCAAATTTAAGAGAAATATTGAGGAAAAACATATAAAAGAAAAATTACAGATTAAAATCAAAAAAAGCCTTTCCAAACATTGGAAAGGCTTTTTTTATTTAATCCGTTGTTTGTATCTTGACAAACAACTAAATTTTACTTGATTTTTACTCTTATTCCTTCAGAATGGCTAGAAAACTCGGGCGCATACATACATTGAATAGTGGTGATGCCGTTAGAGAAATCCCCTTTTTGAGAGGCTCTAAGGTCATATTCAAACACATAAGTACCTTTATTGAGGTAACCAATAAAGAAATTAGCAGACAAATCTCGCATACTTTCATAATAACCCAAACCATCTTGATATTTGTAGGTAGAAATAGTGCTGATTGGCTCAAAAGCTGATGCACGCATATCTTTCAGATGCACATATTCCATATTTCTATCCACACGCAACTCAATACGCACTTTTATCAAATCTCCAATTTTGATGTCTTTGCCCTCAATAGGAACAATAACCTTACCTCTATCAGAATCTTGCTCAATAAAAAGCTGTTTTTTGAGTTTTAGAGGCGTTTCTGCAGACGTTATTTTGTCTAATTGTTCAAAATATTGCCAATAAACCGCTCCCCACGCAACGCCAGCATCTTTTTTCTCTACTTTGATATTACCAAAACTAGGTTTTACTTGGTCAGCTGTCCACGCCGTCTTAAAATAACCTGTTCCTGCTTCCATTTTGACATCTTCACGAGTTTTCGGGTCAATTTTCTCACCACCAATAGTAATTTCTACAATTTGGTCACTTGCAAGTGCATCTGCACCTCTACGAAGCAACGCAAAACACGCTTCAGATGTTGCTTTGGTTGTTTTCCAGTCTTGTGTTTGTTTTTGTTTAAGCAACCAAACTTTCAAATCTTCAACTGCTTTCAAATCACCTGCAACCTCATCATATACTTCTATCATAAGTGCTTGTGTTTCTATTGGGGCTTGATACCAATACCAACCACGCTCATATTTCCAATACATACCAAATTCTTCTGATTTCAGAGAACGCTCTGTGAGTGATTTGATGATGTTTTTAGTAATTACTTTCTCTCCAAAACGGTGCAAAGAAAGCGCTATCATACCTTGCATATACTCATTACGAGCCAACCAAAAAGTTTTTTGTTGTCCAAGATAATAATCAAAAGCCTCTTTTGCAGAACCTGAAACGGGCATATCTTTAAAATAACTTCTCACATACAAATAATGTATCTGTGTGTAACCCAAATTATTATCAGAAAACTTACAATTTCCTTTCTTTACGCAGGCTTTTAGTCTTGCATAATCATCAGCTATCTCATTATCAAGGTATTGAACGGCTCTTTGTATCATTTGTAGCGTCTTAGCATCTGTACGGATGCTTTTCACGCCCAAAACGTCCAGATGACCAAATCCTGCCACAATATGTTGTGTCATATAACGGTCTGCGGGCATACCCAAAAACCAAGTAAAACCACCATTACCCGTTTGGTGCTTTTGCACTTTTTCTAAGGCTTTTTCTTGCTCATTTGCCATACGGTTGAGGTCAAAAAGTAAACCTACATTGCGTTTTCTTTGGCTTTCATCTTTGGCATTAAGCACCCAAGGCGTTTCTTCTAATAAAGCAGACTTTAACTCTTGATTTTTCTCCAAATTAGAAAGTAACGCATCTGGTTGCAAGTTTTTCCAAGTATCAAAAACTCTTTTGATTTTTGGATTAGAATTAGCCACATTTGTTGCAATAGAATTGGCATAATAACGTGAAAAAGTTTGTTCTACGCACTCGTAAGGGTATTCCATAAGGTACGGCAAGGCTTGCACCGCATACCAAGCAGGATTAGACGTGAATTCTAGCGTAAAACGGTTGTGTTTCAAGGTATTAGAAGATTTACTTGCAAGCAATTTTTCAAACTTAAATTCTTTCGTTTGATTACCACGAATAGGCAAAGGCATAGTTTCCGTTACAAGCATACGGTTGGTTACGACAGGAATAACCATTTCTTCACCATCAGAAAACGTCCCAGATTTAGCTACAATGCGGTAAAGCACTGCTTGCGCACCTTCAGGAATGCTTATGCTCCATTCTAAATTTTGACTTTGTCCGCCTTTCACGTTGAAATCTTGTTGTTTTGAGTTGTTTTTCATCAAATCATCAATATTTTTCATTGTTAAAGCATCAAAAAACTCTAATTGTGCTTGTCCTTTCAGTTCTTTCTCTACCAAACTCGTAACCTTCACAGAAAACATCATTTTGTCATTTTCTCTAAAAAAACGAGGCTGATTTGGCACAACCATCAAATCTTTTTGCGTTACGGTTTGCTCCATTTTTGAGCCAATTTTTAGGTCTTTCGTGTGTGCAAGTCCTAAAAATTTCCATTTGGTAAGTGCCTCTGGGATAGTGAATTTAACAATTATTTCACCATTTTCATTGGTTTGCAAAGTAGGAAAGAAGAACGCCGTTTCATTGAAGTTTTTACGGATTTTCACATCTCCAAAATCAGGTTTTTTAGTTTCTAATTTACCTTGTTCTGTTGTTTGTTTTTCGTTTACTACGCCGTCTTTTGCATCTGCTTTTGCTAACATTACAGGTGCTGCCATTTTTTCATCTTGCATTTCAGCATCAATGGCTTCTTCCTTCTTTTTATCTTTATTGCCATTTTTCATAGCTTTTTTAGGGCTAACTGACCTCGTTACTGCGTTCTCATCATAACTTTCTCCTCTGTATCTATCTCCGTTATAAAACATAGAATAATAATCCAAAGAAAACATATTCAGCGTTCTGTAATAAGGGGTTTCACCGCCATAAATGTAGCTATTCCAGTCGTCGCCTGCACGCTCTGTAAAATTCTCAATGCCAAAAACTCCATCAGAATCCCAGCCCAAACGAGCCTGATTATTCCCCCAAACATTAAAAGAAAAATAATTTGTCCTGAAAACATCAAGTGAGGCATCATAAAGTGTAGCCACCATTTCCGCTACAATTTTATCTGCATTTTTGCCTTTTATTTTTAGTTTCCACTCTTCTGCTTGTCCTGGAAGCAATTTATTTCTAAAAGTTTCAAACTCAATATCAAGTTCTTTGTTGCTGTAAGGCACATCAAGGGTAAAACTTTCTGCATAAGCACGACTATCCAACATAAAAATAGTATGGACAGTTATACCGCCACGATATTCTTCTTTGATAGGAATTTCAAAGATTTTCTGTTCTTTTTTGAGTGTAAGCCATTGTTTATCAATGATTTTGCCGTGCAATTCCACCTCATACAACATTCTGATATTTGCAGCTGTACCTATCAAAATTTGTGCTTTTTGGTTTGGCTCTAAACTCGTTTGCAAAGGCTTTATGAGTTGGATATTTTCAGGCGTAGTTTGGCGTGCTTTTGAGTCCATTACATCAAAATAAACCACTTCTTTTACTTCTTGATTGTATTTATCCTTAGAAATAATTTCTAATAAATATTTACCTTGTTTCCAATTTTTGATTTTTTCAAGAGAAAAGTTTTTATTTTTTTCAGTATCAAAATTCAAAGAAAAAACAACATCATCACGTTCCCATTTCAGAAAATTATTTTCTTCTGCGTATTCATCAGTAGGGAATTTTTGCTCAAATTCTGCTTTTGTAAATAGTGGTTTGTCTGGGCGTTCCCACACACGAGAGCGGTAGGTACGAGAAGGCATTTTGAGTTGATATACTTTTATTTCACCTTTTGCAGGCTCAAACTGCCCCGCTAAGTTATTGGTAGAAATAGTGTATTTTTTCTCTTGAATTTTGTCTTCTGCTTTATCCAAATCTTGTATATCCACACCTACAGAAAGTGCCTTATAACCCACACTGATGCTGGTTTGGGTACTGTGTGTTTCTCCGTTGATGTCTGTAACGTCAGCATAAACCGTATAAGTAAATGTTGGGTCTGATTTTTTATCCACAGAAAGGTCGGGCATAGCATTAAAATCAACAAAAAACTTGCCATTTGCATCTGTTTTGGTAGTTCCATTGATAATTTCCACGCTTGGAGAATTAGGGTAATAACCTCTATAACAATACCACCAATACGGAAAACTTGCCACACGTACAACCCTATATTTTACAGCTGCATTATCAATATTTGCACCAGAATATGCCTTTGCAACACCTTCAACCTTGATATTTTCAGCAAGTCTAAATGAGCCTTTTGTAGGCTCAAACTTTACCTCAAATTTAGGGCGTTTGTATTCTTCCACAGAAACAGAAGTGCTACCAGAAGTATTTGTAATGGTCATATTGCCCAAAAGTCCTTTTGTAGGCGCAGTAAAAGTGCCATTAAACGACCCAAATTCATTGGTAGTAAGGTTTTGGGTAGCAATAACTTGGTGATTTACATCATAAAAAGTAACCGCAGTTGCCGTATTTGGCAGTATTTGGTTGTTTTTGTGTCCGTCAGAACTAAACATTATTCCTTTGAAATAAATGGTTTGCCCTGGTCTGAAAATCATTCTATCCAAAAAGAAAATAGTACGTGTTTGGATTGGTGCGGGAGAATTTAGGTATTGTGTAAGTGCTCCTCTTCTTCCGTAATAGTTGTTTTTATCAATACTTTGTGTGCTGATAAAATCTTTTCCTAAAGAAAAATCTAACCAAAAACTTTCGTTGTAACGATAGTTTGGCGTTTCATTTTTGATAGTAGGAATAATGGCTCTCCCTTCTGTATCAGTCGCAAAACTCCCACCGCTTTTTATTTCATAATTGCCTTTTTTGTCATTATAAGTGTTTTTATAAACATTTATCTTCACGCCCACAAGTGCCTCGCCCGTTTGTCTGTGCAAAGCATATACTTCTGTGGTAGCATTTCCAAGATTTCTGGTAATGTATGTTATGTTAGAAAATGTCGTAAAAGCGTAAGCAAGTGTATTCTGACCAAAAGCAAAAGAGGACAAATTACTAGCTAAAATCATATAATCACCTTCTGGCAAACCTTCCAAAGCTATTTCTGTGCTGTGCATTTGATAATCTTTGTTTGCGCCTTCATCTGGCGGAAGTACCACTTTAATAGTTTTGAGAGGAGTTTTCGCCAAAAAATACTTTATAAACTCAACTTCTTTATCCACATCATAATTGCGGTAATTTTTTTCTCGTTGTTGTTTTACTTCTTGTCTAGTAATTTTTATTACTCTGTAATGTAATTCAGAAATATTAGCAAAATCAACAGAAACTCTAAAATTTTGGTTTGGGGCGTTGGTTTCTTCTATTTTCAGGTTGATGTTTTTCATTTCTATGCCGTTTTTTAGAGAACGACAATCTTGCGCTCCTGCACTTTGTGGAAAGCGTGCAATGGCATCATTACATATTGCAATAGCTTTTTTCTTATCAAAACGGTTTTCGTCACCTTGCAAACGGCGGTAGTTATTGGCACTAGCAATAGAAATAGCCGCAATTTGATAGGTTACTTTCGTAGAAATAGGGAATTTAATTGTTTTTTGCTCCAAATTTTTCAAAGATTGCAAATACAAATCTTCTTTATTTGGCAAAACCAGGTGATTTCTAACAAAACTAAGGCGTTTTAAGTCCACATCAACGAAAGCCGACAAATCCGTATCATTCAAATGAAATTTTGTAATGTCTTGTAAGATTTGCAAAGCAAAAAACTTATAAGAAAGTTCGTCTTTGGTTTCTAATTTTAGTGCGCTAAACACTTGTGCATCAGCAATATAATTAGCTTTATCTACTACAAAAGCATAAGAAGGGTTTGTAATGCCTGACTCATCATTCATATAAAAATCAACGGCACGGTGCGCCAAAAAATCATACAAAGTTGGGCGGTAATTCTCACCTAATGCGTTTCCTTTGTTGGTTACGGCATCAAAAACCTCAATTTTGATTTTTTGGAGTTCCTCTTTATTCTGCAAAGAAAGTTGGTATTGGGCTACGGTTTCTTGGGTGATTTTCTCCAAACTCCACGTTTCTATATCATCATTTTTGAAATCTTTCGTTTCAGAACGGTTGCCGTATTTATAGCGGTTGTTTTGGTAATATTGCCAATAAAAATTGCCCAAAACAGAGTGTAAAAGAGGTTTTACGGGCATTTCTGCGCTGTCGGCTTCTTGTTTGAGTTTAACAAGGTTTTTCACAAAAGCATTTTCTTCTTTGTACTCCGTGAATTTGAGCTGATGAATAATAGCCTTGACAATTTGTTGGGCATTTTTCTCTTTTTTTGCTTGGTCATAAATGCCATTTACGGCTTTCAAAGCGGTTTCTGGCAAACCTTTATTTTCTGCATCTGTGACGAGTTTCCATTGTGCTTCGTAGGTCATTTGGGCGTAGGTTTGGGTGGAAAAGAGTGTAAGTAAGAAAGAGAACAAGCACTTAATGAGCTGATTTTTCATAATAGTTTTGGTTTAGATTTTGAAATGTAATTTGTAGAAACGTTTTTTTGAATAAAAATTGAGATACAAATTTTGAGCCAAAAAATTTAATTGGACAAAGTAGCAAAAAATAATGGAAAACTTTACGAATAGTTGGAAACTTTTGTGAAGTCATTTTAATACATTGTTACGATGTTCCGTAGGTGCGACCTACGGCTATGATTGTTAAACCCTTTCAGGGTTTCAATACAAAAAATGTAACAGACAAAATCCCGAGAGGATTAAATATTCATAGCCGTAAGTCGTACTTGCGGAATATGGTAATAATGTATCAAAATAATACAATTAAATCTTAAAATAATAACATTTTTAAATTATTTTCAAAAATAAATGCTCAAATCTCTATTTTATTTTATTTTATTTTATTTTATTTTATTTTATATCTTTGCGTTTGATATTCAAAATTCTCATTATAAACCCAAAAATCCAAATGAAACAAACATTTAACTTTTTATTGATGCTCGTAATGGTAGCGTCTGTTTTGTCTTGTAAGAAAAGTGAGCCAGAACCTACACCAGCACAGAAAATTGTAGGAAAGTATACACTTACAGCCCAATCCAAGGTTATAACAACACTAGCAACTGGCGCAGTAGAAACGACACCAGATAATTTGATTAACCGCCCTGCTTGTGCTGCTGATGACATAACTGAATTTACAGCTGATGGAAAGGTGCTTTTTACCCAAGGTGCTATTATTTGTCCAAGTTCAGCACCAGCTTCCGTAACTGTAATTACTTACATACTTTCTGCTGATGCAAAAACAGTGACACTCACTTTTACTAATCCTTCTTTTCCTACTGATACGCAAATACTCACAATAGTTGAGCTTACGGGTTCTGTACTTAGGTTTACTTCACCATTTATTGCTGAAACAACCAGCACTAATGGTGGTTCAGAAACTACAACAAAAACAGGCGTAAGAAATACCACACTCACCAAAATCTAGTATTTCCTAGCTCAAAAATTAAAAAGGTAGCTTTTCGTAAAAGCTACCTTTTTTTTGGTTTATTTTTTACCTCTTATTTTCTGTATTTGCTTGACTGTAAGCTCAGTAATATCTGCAATGGTTTCATTGTCTAAGCCTTTGAGTATTGCTTTTTGAATAATATCATTTTCTGATTTTGCTTTTGCTAGTTCCTTTTGGACTTTTTCAAGTACCGCCTTTGCTTTGATTTCCGCCTTTTCTAGGATTGCTTTTGCTTTGATATCTGCCTTTTCTAGTGCTTCTTTTAGCCTAGAACTCTCATCAAGGCGGAATTTTTGTTGCCCTTCATATTGTTCTCGCTCACTTTTATCAAGATACATAGCCTCAAGTTTTAGGTTGGCTTTCCTTATTTCTTTGATTTCTGCAAGTTCTATGGGCAAATTATCATTCACATATCTTGCGGCATTATTCAAAAAATTTATCCATCTGTCCAAAATAGTTTTAGCAAATTTAAGTTCTTTTTTGAATTTGCGCATTTCTATAAAATACAAATCCAAATAATCCAAATCTTTGTGCGTTTCGTTAGTTTCTCTGTTTTTGAGCGTAAAACATCTGTGCGCTGTTTGGTCATCAAAAAAATTAAAGTCTATCAAACTAATCACAATGCACTTTTTTAGTTCAGAATAGCTATTATCTACCAAAGCGGTCAGTTTTTGCTTTTGTGAGCATAAAGTTTTGATGTTTATTTATTGCAAAGGTACAAGAAAAATCAAAACTTCTCAAATCCTTTTGTTACCTTTTTTGAAAACATCATCAATGCTCCAAAATTTCCAAAAGTTCATTTAGTATCATAGCCGTTGCGCCCCAAACTATATGCCCTTCTACATCAAAATAAGGTGCGATAATAGTGGTATTACGTATTTCTAAATCTGTAACTTTATGATTATCCGTATTTTGAAGGTGCAAAAGTGGTACTTCTAGTATATTAGCTACTTCTCTTGGGTCTGGCACAAAATCAGGCTTAAAATTGCAAACCGCCACAGTCGGATAAACCATAAAATTACTTGCAAATACAAAAAGTGGGCTAATTTCTCCCAAAACGGTGATTTCAGTCTCTTTTATGCCGACTTCCTCATACGCTTCACGCAGGGCAGTTTCTCTCAAATTTTTGTCTGAAACTTCTTTTTTACCACCAGGAAACGACACTTGCCCGCTATGCGCTCCAAGTTCTGTACTTGGGCGAACTATCAAAGGCATAAAAATAGTGTCTTCGTGTACGTACAAGAGGATAAGCACGCCTGCATCACGTGTTTGGGCGTTTGGCTCGTAGCGTGGAAAAGGCGTTGCTTGCGTTGCTACACGCAAAGAAGCCGACATTTTAAATTGCGCTATCTCGCCAGGAAGTGGCAAACTAAGCTGATTTTTGAGTTTTTCTGTGAAAGAAATAAACATTTTTTGATATATGATGTGTGATATATGATGTGTGATATAAATACAATTCTTTTCTTTATTTTTAGAGAAAAAAACTAATATCACAAACAAAAAACAGAAATTTCCAGTAAAATGTTACTAGAAATTTCTGTTGTTTTCGTACCTCGTACTTTAAACCTCGTACCTACACAGTTGCTGCTTTTGATGCTGCTGCTCTTGCTTGTGCTTTGATTTTAGTTTTTGTAAGAGCTACGGGCATAGCTGCTTTTTTAGCTTTTGATGCAATAAGTCTTGTAGCAATACCTTGTGCTTTTGCTACTTGGTTAGTGTTATATTTCAAAACACCTTGATTTTTTAAGATTTTTTTGGCAACTCTCTGATTCATAGTTGTATAGAATTAAATGTAAATATATCTTTTTAGATTTTGGACTTACCCAAAATCTATTTATTGATTATCTTGTTGATATTATCTTACTGATACTTTTGATAAAATTTCTTTTGGGAGTGCAAAGATAGCAACTATTTTTTAATAATCAAAAATATTTTGAAGTTTTTGTTACTGTAAAAGTTCCGTTGCAAAAAAGTGTAGGATGCGACCCTTGTGGTCGCCCAAACTTGCGAAAGCAACACGACGAGCAAAAAACAGTTTTTAAGCACAATTCAAGCAGGGCGACCACAAGGGTCGCACCCAACAAAAATACATATAAAATTTATTTTTTAATTTATATTATTGATAATCAAGTGATTATATTATACAAAATAATTTCTATAAATCTGCAACGGAACTTTTATAGTAACAAGTTTATCAATGTCGTTATCTAAATAAGAGCCACGCAAAGCATCATTACTTTTGTGTGGCTTTTTGGCGTAAAGATGTAAAAAAATATTAAAAATTTGCTCACAAAAATACGTTTTGTGTTATTTTTCTTTATATTTGAAAAATTTTTTAACAAAATGTGGTATTTGAAATGAGAAAAAATTTTCTTTATATTTTTATGATTTTTCTGCTCGTTGGCGTGCTTGTATACGTGGAAAGCAACAAGAAAAAGCCTATTGATTGGCGTATTTCGTACTCCAACAGAGATAAAATTCCGTATGGTAGTTTTTTACTTTACGAGCTTTTGGGTGATATTTTTGTAGGGCAAAAAGTAGAAAAAACTTCTCAAACAGTCTATCAACAAGCTATTGCAACACCTTTGGTGGGAGAAAACATCAATTATTTGTTTGTTTCTGAACTATTTAATCCCACGACAGAAGACACCCGTATGCTTTTTGATTTTGTTGAAAATGGCGGAAATGTTTTTGTGGCTGCGGAGATGTTTGAGGGAGATTTTGGTACAAAACTAGCTTTGCGCACTGCCTCGCATATTTCTTTTAATGGTAGAGATTCTATTCAGCTTAATTTTACGTCTAAAAGCCTAAAAGCACAGAAAAATTATCTCTACAAAAATAATTCTGTTAATCATTATTTTGTAGATTTTGACAAATCCAAGACTGCCATACTTGCTACCAATCAGCATAATGAGCCTGTTTATATGTCAGTAAAGTTTGGAAAAGGGCATTTTTGGGTCAGCAGTTCCCCTATTGCTTTCACTAATTATAATATTGTGAGTAGAAATAATGCAGAATTTGTAGCAAAATCTTGGTCTTTTTTGCCAAATCAACACACACTTTGGGACGAGTATTACAAATATAGTAAATATGACCCCGTAACGCAAAAAGAATCTTCTCTTTTACATGTCATTAAGTCAAAAGAAGCCATTGATTGGGCTTTTAATGTGCTTGTTGTAACTGTTTTGCTACTTATTTTCTTTATGGCAAAACGCAAACAACGCCCAATTCCTATTATCAATGCGCCAAAAAATACTACTTTGGAGTTTGCAGATACTATTGGTGTGCTTTATTTTCAAAATAAAGACCATAAAAACCTCGCCTTAAAAAAGATAAATTTTCTTTTTACTTACATTCGTACCAAATTATCTATTAACATCAATGAACCAAATCTTGATTATGTAGAGAAAATAGCACAAAAAGCGGCTAAAACACAAGAAGAAGTTCAAAAACTATTTCTTTTAATACAACAAATACAAAAGTACGGGCAAATTTCCGACAATCAACTTATTAGCCTAAATACGCAAATAAAAGCGTTTAAGAAGTGATTTTGAGTTGTGGATTTACGAGTTGTGAGTCATTTTTTGCTACTTTTTTTATGTATTTTTCCGTAATTAGTAATTAGTAATTAGTAATTGTTAATTATAGTTTTTATTACTTGATTATCAAGTATTTACAAGTAAATTATTTAAAATGTAGGGTGCGACCCTTGTGGTCGCCCACACTTGCGAAAGCAACACGACAAACAAACAAGCCCAAAACACATAAAATACATTTGACGATAGGGCGACCACAAGGGTCGCACCCTACATAATTCATTGATTGTCAAGATATAAAAACTCTATTGTTAATTCGTAACTAATTTAATTTATGCAAACTTTTTTAAATTTTATTTTTATTTTGTTGGGGGCTTGCAAGATGCCTAATAGTCAAGCAGATACGCAAGAAAATAGCAATTCTGAAAAAACTATCTCAAATACAAATGCGAAAGATACAAAAGATACAATTCCTCAAAAAGTATTCAAAATTGATAGTTTTATGAATAATATCGTACTTTACAACGAAGAAAAACAAAAACTTACATCTCTCAAAGAACTCAAAGAAAGAGCGGTTTTAGGACAAGATTCTATCAAAATTGTATGTTTTGGAAATAGTATTACTTATGGCTTTTCTGTAGCTTCAACAAAACAGGTTGATAAACCTTATCCGCAAGAACTTGCAACAATGTTTGGTGCAAAATATCCTAAAATATTGCTGGAAGTAGTCAATGAAGGGCATAATGGCTGGCGTTCTGACCAAGCACTTAAAAATTTTGATGACCTTATTTCATCAAAAAAACCTGATTTGCTTGTCCTAAAATTTGGTATAAATGATGCTTACAGTAGCTTTACGCAAGCAATGCTCAAAAAAAACCTTACGGAAATAGTCAAAAAAGCTAAAAAAGAAAAAATGTTGGTATTACTTCTTTCGCCAACGCCCACAGATACGCCCCAAAATACTGTTATTTCGGGTTATATTCCTATTATTCAAGCAGTTGCGAAAGAACAAAAAGTATATTTTTTGGACTTGCACAAAGCCATTATCAATAAAGCGAAAGAAAAAAAACTTAGTTTAGCACAAATTCTGCCTGATAAAGTGCATTTGGATAGCCCATATTACGAATGGATTGCAGAAGAAGTTTTTGATTTTATTGAGGAAAATGATTAGTTTTATTGCTTTGCAAAAGTAAAACCAACGCCTTCCGCAGTTTGCTCATAGTCTATCAGAATGCCCAAAACGTACATTAGTTGCCTTTTATCTATCAAAACTAAAATATCCTCATACGTATAGATTTGGTCAAAAGCTTTTTCAGTATCAAAACCTAACATAAAAGATGCACCACAACCGCCTCCACGCACGCCCACACGCAGGCTATAACCAGCAGGAATACCTTTATTTGCCATTATTTTCCGCACTTCTTCCAAAGCAAGTGGCGTAATATTTATGGGTGGGATGTTCATTTGAATTGTTTTTTTTGAATTTTGAATTATAAAAGTAACAAATTTAGTACGTTTTTAGAGATAATAACAAAAAAAATTACAAGAAATTTGATTTATCCAATATTTATTTACATTTTTGAAAGAAATTATTTTATTTCAAAAAATATCCTACCAAAATACGGGCTTAAAATATGAGTATACTTACAGATTACTACAAAATAGTAGAAGAAGTCATCAAAAATTTGGGTATTGACCCTATTGAATGTCGTGGAACTGATGAAGAAGACGAAGTAGAAGAGGGACAATGGAATATTAGCAAGGGTAACGCCTCTATTTGGATTGATGTTTTTTATGATGAGCCTAATAAAGAAACTTATTTTCAGGTATTTTGCCCTCTTATTGAAGTTCCTAACGGGAAAATGGGTGAAGTGGCTACTGATGCGCTAGAAATTGGGCACATCTTGTTTGGAATTAGCTTTACTCGTGTAGAAAATTGGCTTTATCTCAAACATATTAGAGAAATTACAGACCTTTCAAAAAATGAAATTGCCAATATTATAGATAGAATTGGTGCGTACGGAGAAGAATATGAAGAATATTTTAGAGAAAAATATATTGGCGGAAGATAAGTTTTTTAGTGTGTAATGAAATACATTATTACGACAAAAACACTACTCACTATTTCACTTACTCACTATTTCACTACTCACTATTTCACTACTCACTAAAAAAATGCGAGATTTATTAGATAAATATTATAATGACGAAATAAAAGAGAATATGCACATTCTCACAGACCATTTTGAGGACGTTACTGTCAGCAAATTTTTTTGCCAAGATGTGATGACATTGCTTGATGATGCTTATTTCCGTTCAGAAATGGTTGGTTTTGAAGATTATCCCCAAAGAAATAATCCTGATATCCCACTTATTTTTGCTAGTAATCACTCTGGAATGGCTTTTCCTTGGGACGCTATGGTGCTTGCCTACCGTATCCACAAACTTTGTGATTATGGACCAAATGCCATAAGACCTATTACTGCACCTATGTTGTCGGCATCTGTGCTAATGAATACCTACCAAATCAATTATTTTTGGAAAAATGTAGGCTCAAGTGTTGATGCCTCCAGCCTTAATTTTGATACTATGATGCATCAAAACGACTTCAATATTATGGTTTATCCAGAAGGTGTACCAGGAATTGGAAAAGGTTTTGATAAAAGATACCAATTTCAGAAGGTTTCTACTTCTATGGTGCGTATGAGCCTAAAATACCAAACTGATATTATTCCGTTTTCTACTGTTAATGGCGAATATATCAATCCTTATACCTATACTTTTCCACTTGTCAATAAAATAATAAATTTTATTGGCATACCGTTTCTGCCTGTTGGGTTTATTACTATTTTTGTGTTGCTTTTCCCTTGGGTGTTTTATATGGGGTTTCCTGCACGCCTTACGTATGTGATGGGCAAGCGCATACGCCCTTCTGATATGACAGATAAGCCTTTTGAGGAACTTACGTATGAAGATTTTACGGCAATAGCAGAAAAAATACAAGTGCAGATGCAGGCAGAACTCACCGCAGGCGCAGAAAAATATGGCAAAAATCCGTATCAATGGGGTTCTTTCTTTAAGGGAATTTGGCGAAATATCAAAATGTTTCCTTATACTTTGCCTTTTGGGTGGCCGCTTTTATGTAAAGAATTTGATAGAGTGCGCCTAAAAAAGAAAGATTATACCTCAAAGCTAAAACTTGGTTTTCTTTCTACTTTGCGCATAATTTTCCAAAATCCTATGATTTTAGCCTATTTTATCCCTATTTTAGGTTGGATACCGCTCGGTATCAACGGTTTTAGAAGAGTAAAAAACAAGAAAATTGTAAAGACAATTTATGCAAAAAAATAATTTTTAGGTTTTTTAAACCTAGTCGTAATGTCCCACCACGACTGCAAACAATGTATTGAGCGTCCCGCTCCTTTTAGAGCAGCGGGACACTTGAATACATTAAATAGGTCGTAGTGGGACACTACGACAAGAAAATAGTCTTTTAAATCTCCACTATCAGCGTCATCATACAAAAATCATTTTTTGTATGATGACGCTGATATTTTTTTAGAAATTTTTAGAAAAAATTGCGTAAATTTGCATTGCATAAAATATATGCAAAGTAGTTTCAAATTTGAAAATTATAAAAGTGTATTTAAAGTCCCCTTTGGGGATTTAGGGGCTAAATTAGAAAAATAATACAATGGAAATCAGCGAAATAGACACAAAAAGCATTACTGCTACAAAAATAGATATTAGAAAACTATCTCTTTTGGAGCTAGAAAGTAATCTTTTGGAAAAAGGAGAGAAAAAATTTAGGGCAAAACAAATTTATGAATGGCTTTGGCAAAAGTCCGCTCAAAACTTTGACGTAATGAGCAATCTTTCACTTAAAACTAGAGAAATCTTAAAAGAAAATTTTGTTATCAACGGTATCTCCACCTACAAAGTACAAATAAGTGCCGACAGAACCATAAAATCAGCATTTCAACTCCACGACAAACACCTCATTGAAGGCGTACTTATCCCCACAAGCTCACGTATGACTGCCTGCGTGTCATCACAGGTGGGTTGTTCGCTTACGTGCAAGTTTTGCGCAACTGGTTATATGAAACGTGAACGTAATCTTGATGCTGCAGAAATTTACGACCAAGTTGTAAGTATTGCGCAACAGGCAGAAGAAAACTATCAAATACCGCTTTCTAACATAGTTTTTATGGGAATGGGTGAGCCTTTGCTCAACTACAACAACGTAATGGAAGCTATCCAAAAAATTACTTCTACAGAAGGGCTAGGAATGGCAAGCAAACGCATTACGGTTTCTACAGCAGGTATTGCTAAAATGATAAAAAAACTTGCTGATGATGATGTAAAGTTCAATTTAGCGGTTTCTTTGCACGCTGCCAATGACGAAAAACGTAATCAAATAATGCCCATCAATGAAAGCAACTCGTTGGAGGCACTCACGGAGGCTCTTTTGTATTTTTATGAAAAAACAAAAAATAGGATTACTTTTGAATATATTGTTTTTTATAATTTTAATGATACACAAAAAGATGCAGAAGAATTGTACCGTTTTGCAAAAAAAATGCCTTGTAACATCAATATAATAGAATATAATCCTATTTCTGACGCTGATTTTGTCAATACTGATGCTGATACACTAGAAAAATTTGCTAATTATCTGGAAAACAAAGGGCTAAATGTAAATGTCAGGCGTAGCAGAGGCAAAGATATTGATGCCGCTTGTGGACAATTAGCCGTAAAAAAATAGCCCTAATAACCCCCTAACCCCCAAAAGGGGTATGCAACAAAATTACTTATATGTATTGTTGTTGTATTTTATCCGTGCATTTGTGGCAACTCAAAAGCATATTTTTTACATAAATCCCAGTTCTAATTTTGCGACCTCGCTCATCATATCTTGCGTGTAGGGAGGTTCAAAAGTTAGTTCTAATTCTACTTCGTTTACGCCTGCAATGCCTTTTAATTTTTCTTTTACCTCTTCTGGTAATTGCTCCGCAGAGGGGCAATTAGGTGAGGTAAGTGTCATTTGGACGTAAATATTATTGATAGGAAACACTTTCAAGTCATATATAAGCCCCAATTCCCACACATCAACAGGGATTTCTGGGTCATAAACGGATTTTATGGCTTCTATTGCTTGTTCTTTTAAATCTAAGATTTCTGTGAGCATTTTTTTGATGTGTGATATATGATGTGTGATATATGATGTAAATACAATTTTTTTGCGAAAAAAATTCACAATTCACAATTTACAATTCACAATTATTTAGTACAAAGCCCTAAATTTAATGGTATGTTCAATTTCTTTGAGGTCTTTGATAAGATTTTTGTCGTATTCTTTGTCAATATCCGTAATTACATAGCCAATTTGTTCGTTTGTTTTGAGGTATTGCCCCAAAATATTTATATGATGATTAGCCAATACGTTATTGATTTTTGCCAAAATTCCAGAAGTATTTTTATGAATATGTAGCAACCTATGCGACTGTTTTTGTGCAGGAAGTTGCAAATTAGGCATATTTACGCTAGAAAAAGTGCTACCAGTATTGATATAATCAATAATTTTATTAGGAACATAATTTCCTATATTCTCCTGCGCCTCCTCCGTACTTCCGCCAATATGTGGCGTAAGTATCACGTTAGGCAGATTTCGCAATGGCGTAAAAAACTCTTCATCATTTGTTTTGGGTTCATACGGAAACACATCTACACTTGCGCCTGCCACTTTCCCAGATTTGATATTTTCTGCAAGTGCAGCAATATCAACAATATGACCTCTACTCAAATTTAAGAAAATCACGCCTTTTTTCATTAAATCAAATTCATTTTTTCCAATAAAATTAGTGTTTTCTTCTCTTCCATCTGTATGTAAAGTAATTACATCAGATTTTTGTAACAATTCTGACAATTCATTACATCTTTGCGCATTGCCCAAAGCCTGTTTATCCACGACATCATAAAAATAAACTTTCATTCCTAATGCTTCTGCCAAAACAGAAAATTGTGTACCAATATTCCCATAGCCAATAATTCCCAAACTTTTCCCTCTAATTTCAAAACTATTTGCCGCTGATTTGTCCCAAATTCCTTTGTGCATTTTGGTAGATTTATCAAAAATATTACGTATCAGCATAATCATTTGTCCCAGCGCAAGTTCTACCACACTACGAGTGTTGCTATAAGGCGCATTGAAAGCAGCCACGCCCTTTTGCATACAAGCAGGCAGGTCTATTTGGTTTGTTCCTATGCAAAAAGCACCCACCGCAATCAGTTTATTAGCATTTTGAAGCACTTTTGCGGTGAGTTCTGTCTTAGAGCGGATACCCAAAATGGAAACATCTTTGATTTTTTCTGCTAATTCTTCTTCACTTAATGCGCCCTTAATTATTTCCACTTGATAGCCTTCATTTTTGAAGATTTCAGTTGCTTTTTGATGTATGTTTTCTAGTAAAAGTACAGAAATTCTGTTTTTTGGATAAGAGATTTGCATAGGAAATTTATTTAGGTATAAAAACTCATCTAAATTAGGGATAATATGGTCAGCTTTCTGCATAACGCTTTCTCTTTCAATATTTTCAGTAAAAGCAAAGAATTTATCAGCAAGTCCTGCTTCTTTTATCTGATAATCTGTATAGCCATCACCAATAACATAAACCAAACTTTCAGGCTCAAACCTACTTTCTAAATTGAAATTTTGCAGTAGTTTTACCTTGCCATTATTTTGAGAAAGTGGGTTTTCTTTGTCATAATCAACTATTTTATTATTTTTATCAAAAATAAAAGTATTAGCAAAAATATTTTTCTCACTAATTCCGTACTGTGTAACAATTGGTGTAATAAATTCTTTAAAACCGCTTGAAATAATCAGTATATTTTCAGAAAAATCCTTTAAAAACTGTTTATTTCTCTCAAAAGAAGCAGAAACTTTGGATTTGAGCACTTCCACAAGCAAATCAATATGATGTTTTGAGGCATCTAAAAGGCTTATACGTTCTTCTAAGGCACTTTCAAAAGACATTTTGCCTTCCATTCCTAAGTGCGTTATTTGCGTTATTTTAGCTACTATTTCATCTTTTTGTGGGTGATTTTGGAGTGCAATAACGGCAAGTTCGTCAAGCCCTTCCACACGTGAGAAAGTGCTATCAAAATCAATAATAATATAAGTCAAAATATGGTCAGAAAGCTGATTTGAGAGATTTTTTTGCATTTATTTATTTGTATTCATTCATAATTCATAATTCATAATTAAATTACTTTTGCTTTTCTAAATCCGCTGTTGCTATTTTTTCCTCTTGATTTGGGAGAAAATAAGCCACTTTTATAATATTTGGGTTATCTGTTTTGTCAATAATAATTTTTACATTTTGGTCGCACTTGTCCACACCAGTTTTAATAGTCTCTTGCAAAATAAGCTGATTAGGGGTTTGGGAAGTGATTTTCCAGTTGCCAGAGCACAACAAACTAGCGTAACTTACTTTGATATTTTTGAGGTTTTTAGCATCAACAGTTGTTTCCCATTCTTGTCCGTCTGTTTGGTAGCCAATGCCTTTCCACGTACCTTTAAGCCAGTTTTTAGTGTTATTTTTGCTGGATATGCAAGCAGAAAACATAAAAAACAGTAAAACAGTAATAATTTGTAGCTTTTTCATTGATTTTTTTAGTTTTAAAAAGATTTAAAGCCCAAAATACTACAATTTTGATGATATTTCATATTTTTTATAGAAAATAATTGTAGAAATCCTGATTTAGATAAAACACAAATAGAAAAGCCGTTATCATAACAGATAACGGCTTTTGTTTTTTGACTAAGATTTAGACAGATGAACTATGGAAGACGCACACCACGCAAACCACGTTGTCTAACATCTAACAAAGGAATATTTGCCTTATAACCTGCATTGATAGCTTTGATAAACTGATTAGCAATAGTGCCGTACCCACGAGGCGTAAGGTGAACGCCATCAAGAGAGAACAAACCGCCAGAAATAAAAGCTGTACCACCAACTACATCATCAATACCACCATTACTGATTATTTCAGTAAAACTTGCGGCAGCATCAAAGAAAGCCAAACCTTTCGCAGTAGCAACAGATTTGATTTTAGCATTGAAACCAGCTGTTGCAGCTTTCACTTTTGCTACTTCAGTAGCATCTAATAACCATTGGTCACCAAATGGATTGGGTGCATTAGTAGGACTCATAAATCCGCCACCACCAGCAATAAGCGTAGCAGCAACACTTCCAAACGGTAATACTATAAAATCACCAGCACCTAGTTTTTTTACTTGTGTTGGATTAGCTGGGCTACGAACTCCCGCAGGTACATCTACAACAAATACTGGCGTGTTTGCACCTGGCGTAAAACCTGGGTCAGTATAGCCATTAGCTAGATAAAGTGCATTAAAGAAAGATGCTAGTTGTGAAGCAGTTGGTACAGCACCCACACCTGGAAAGAAAGGACCAACAGGAGGAAGTCCAGGGAAAGTGGTAGTTGAAACTACTACACCATTAACCTTTACGTCCAATTTACCATCACTAAATACTATACTTTGTAAGTTGCTTTCTTTTACAGTTGTGAAATAAGGCAATGCCGTAACATCTGGAATAGTTGCCAAAACACCTTTTGAACCACTAGCCGTAAGCGTATTTACAAGTGCATCATAACTAGGATTAAAAAAAGAAGCAGGAGTGATAGCACCATTTCCAATTAGTAGTGGTGATTCAGCTGTTCCACCACCAGTAGCATAACCCAAAACATCATTATTTCCTAACCAGCAAGTAAAGAAAGATGGTTTTTTTGCCAAACTATTGATATAGTTGAGGTAAGTAAGACCAGTAACCTTCTGTGCAGATGTAAGCAAGCGCTCAAAATAAGGGTTTACAAGTGCATAACCCTGATTTGTTACGTGAACAACAGCAAGCCCTGGAATACCCAAATTCTGGTTTGCTGTCGCACTTCCTGCATAAGGAATTAGTTGTCTTGCTCCTGGGTTAGCAGGCAATCCTACTGTTGATCCTACGAATGCAAATGAACCAGTAGCAGCAGCACTAGGCAACGGATTAAGTCCAAATGGCGTGATGATAGGTCTGTTGTTGGCATCATATCCTGTTACTTTCAAATAACCAGAACCATCTGCATTTGCAGAAGCAAAAAGAGGCTGATTAAATACAGGGTTACCACCTACTTTTGCAAATTGGTCATTCAAAAACTGTGGATAAGAATTTTGCTGACTTTCCAAGTAAAGACCGTTGTCAGCAAAACCAGAAGTAAGAGAATTTCCTACAGCTACGTAATTGCTAAAATCTAGCCCACCACTTGCAACGGGAGTCAAATCTGTGGTTTCTAGTTCAGCTTTACAAGCACCAAGTGCGAAAGCAGACAGCGCCACGAAAAACACGTTTTTTATAATTTTTTTCATATTGATTTCTGTTTTAAGAATTAGAATTTGTAAGATAAAGCAAAAGAAGGAATGAAAGCATTTGTTTCAAAAGTGCCTTTTGGTCCTACAATGTTGCTAGTTGTTTGTGATGTAGAGATAACGCTTCCATCAGCAGGGTTAAACTTGATTGGGTCGTTTACTCTTGTCATTTTGTTGATGTACAAAAATCCTAAGTCAAGACTCATAGGACCTAGTTTGTAGCCCATACCCACAGTAGTACCAATAGTATTAGCATCTGGTGTTTCTGCAGTCATATAGCCATTTTGTACTGGGCTTTGGTCATAATACATACCAGCACGCAATCTAAAATCTTTGATAGAATGTTCTACACCAGCACCTACATTAAATACAGTTTTGTAGTTACGAGGAGAATAAGAATTTGAAGCACCACTAATCAGCTCTGATGCGCCGGTTGTTGGGTCTCTAAAATCAAAACCAAGTTGGGTATAAGTTTCCCAAGCAGTAACACGAGCATCAAGCGTAAATAAAAGATTATCATTAGCTTTGTAACCAAAACCAATAGTTCCTACGTGTGGAAGTTGTAATTGTGCATCAAAGTGTCCGTTTACTTCTTTTGTAGTAGCATTATAAAGTCCTGGCGTGAATAATGCTGGGTTGTTTCCAACAAGTGCAGGCAAATTAGAGATTTTCAAGTCTCCACCTTTCACTCTGATAGTTGCACCGTGACGGTAGTTCAAACCAATTGTGAATTTTTCAGTAGCTTTATAGAATAAACCTACATTAAAAGAGTATGCTTGTTCTGTTGGTTTTTTGAAAGGTGCAGAAAATTTAGCATTAGCAAGATTACCAGCCACATCAACACTTCTTTCTAGTTCTACGCCACCCAAAATAACATCAAAACCAGCACCAAAACCAAGTTTGTCTGTGATTTGATATGCTACAGTTGGTTGTATGTAGATAGCAGTAAGTTTGATTTTGTTTAGGCTATACTGTCCTGCCCAACCATTTCCCCATTGTACTGTAGAGCCAAAAGGTGTCGTTACGTTCAAACCAACTTTTAGTTTTTTGCCTGTACCTTCCGCACCAGCTGCGCCCACTCCAAACATTGCAGAAAGGAAAAACGGTGTAGAAACGGGGCTTTCTGTGTTGTAAACAGTACTTGGCGCATTAGCAGGTGAGTAAGCAACGCTAGAGAAGATAAAATTAGCTCCAACGGAGATTTCATCTTTTTCTAAGAAAGCCACAGAACCTGGATTAAAGAAAGCATTATTGACATCAACAATACCTGTACCAGTATTTCCCATACTAGTTTGGCGCACTCCTTGCAGTACGACTTGAAAGCCGCCTGCTTGCGCTGACGCAAAAGCGAGAGCAGCAATCACTGTGCATAAAAATTTCCTCATAATGAAATTTGTTTGGGTTTAGTAAATTATTTTTATTTGACAAAGATAATACAAAAAATAACACAAAAGCAAATGAAAGCAAAGAAAATATCATTTTTTTTCTAAAGCGTAAGATTTTTCTAAGATTTTTCTAAGATTTTCTAAGATTTTTATTTGAAAAAACAGTTTTGTATGTGATTTTATGGTAGATTTGTAACAAATTTAATATTTATCAAAAAATAATATTTATATGAAAAACAAACTTCAGTATTTATTCTTTTGCACGTTAGTTTTCTTGTTTTCTTGTAATAAAAACACAAAACAAAATTCAGAAACAGATGCAGCTAACCCAACTATTTCAGTAGTGGAATTTTCTAAAAAAATTAAAGAAGATAAAAATGTGGTTATCTTAGATGTACGTACTCCCAAAGAATACGCACAAGAACACTTGCCAAACGCTATTTTGGAAAATATGCAAGAAGATAGTTTTAATGAAAATATTGCTAAAATGGATAAAAGTAAAACCTATCTGCTTTATTGCAAAGTAGGTGGGCGCAGCAGTAAGGCGTTAGATATAATGAAAAAAGCAGGTTTTAAGCAAGTTTTTCATCTTGGTGGTGGGATTGCAGACTGGAAAAAAGCAGGAGAGCAAACAACCAAATAGTTGCAATTACGAATTAAAAATTACGTTTTTTTAATATTTCTCAAAAATAAAGCGGTGATACAAATATCACCGCTTTATTTTTATGATTTTATCAAATTATTTGATAATTACTTTTTGTGTTGGATCTACTTTCATTTCAGTTTCTTTTGGTACTTCTTTTGGTGCGAAATCAGTTTTTCCGCCTGCTTTTGTGATAAACTCTAAATGTTTTTTGTTGAGTTCTTCATATTTTTTCACAAGTGCCTCGTGGTCATCAGAGCTTTTTTTGTGTTTTTTGTGAAGTACCACGCTTTTGTCTTGAATATCTTTATCAGAAATTTTGTTGTCTGCGTGTTGTTTTATTACTTCAGCGTGTTCTGTCAAAAAAGCTACATTTTCACTCACCATTTTTGAATGTTGGTCAAGTAATCTCTGTTGGTTGGCTATAAGAGAGTCATATTCAGCAGTTGGCGCAGGTGCAACTCTTGCGTGTTCTGTTTTCATTGCATTAAATAAGTCATCAAATTTCTTATGTTCCTCAGACATTGCTATTTGTTCTTTTTGGTAGCCTGCGTGCTGGTCATCATATTCTTTGTTGATAGCAAGGTCATTTGTTTTTTTTTCATCTGTTTTAGGTTTATCACCACAACTAGACAGAGTACCCACGACAACAGCAAGGGCAAAAATAGTATTGAGTAGTTTTTTCATTGTTACGTTATATAAAAAATAGTTATGTTTTTTAGGATATTTTAAAGAAAAAGTTGGATAGAAATCTTAGTGCAAAGTAAGTTAGAAAAATTAAGAAATAAAAATTTTTGACAACTTTTTTATTTTATTTATCTAAAAAACAACGAATTACGTTATACATTAGCTACAAAACCGTTTTTTTGTGTACTTTTGTGCTAAATTCACTTGCTAAGTGAAAGTAAAACATTATTTCTAAAAAAATTATGAAATTTGAAGAATACCGTATCTCTGCAGAAATAAAGCAAAGTCTGGAAGAGTTACAATTCAAAAGACCCACAGACATACAGTTTAAGGCTATTCCTTCCATTCTCAATGGGGAAGATGTGCTTGCTATTGCACAAACAGGCACAGGAAAAACGGGGGCTTTTGCTATTCCTATTCTGCATCTCCTTCAAGAAAGAAAGAAAAAAAATATCAAAAATATAGAAAATTTTGCGGAAAATAACAACAGAAATGCTACCAAAAAATATGCGCAAAATCTTTCCAAAACTCGTATAAAGTGCCTCGTAATGGTGCCTACACGTGAACTTTGCATACAAATAGCTGATGTTTTCCAAAAACTAGGAAAATACACAGAACTCAATATTTTTGCGCTTTATGGCGGAATAGAGCAGACAGAACAGGTTTTGAGTTTGGGTGAGGGCATTGATGTACTTGTTTCTACGCCTGGTCGTATGTTTTCTTTGCAAAGTCAGGGGCATATTGATTTGGATTTTGTAGAGATTTTGGTGCTTGACGAGGCAGATTTGATGCTGGATTTGGGCTTTATTAGAGATATTAGAGATGTGATTAAACTTATTCCAAAAAAACATCAAACTTTGTTTTTTTCTGCTACTATCAACAAGAAAATCAAAGAGTTAGCTTATTCTATTGTCTGGAATCCTATACGTATTCAAATCTCGCCAAAAGACCCAGTTTCCAAAAATGTCACACATTCTATTCTTTTTGTGGAAATGGACGACAAAAGAGCGTTTTTGGAAAGAATTATTAACGAAAATCCTACTAAAAAAATCCTTGTTTTTGCTCGTACTCGTGTGCGTGTGGAGCGCATAGGCAAGGCAATGGAACGGGTGAATATCCCTGTTTTGATGATGCACGGCGGGAAAGAACAAGAAAACCGCTTAGAAGTTATTGAAGATTTTAGAAATGGTGTTGTACGAATTTTAGTTACTACAGATGTGAGCGCAAGAGGAATGGATATTGCAGGCGTGGATTATGTAGTAAATTATGATTTGCCCGAAATCCCTGAAAACTACGTGCATAGAGTTGGGCGTACAGGAAGAGGCGACAAAAAAGGTTTTGCTATTTCTTTTTGTAGTGAAGAAGAAAAACCAATTTTAGTGGAAATTGAAGGTTATTTAGAGAATAAAATTACACAAACTACAGTACAAAAAGCTGATTACCGTGAAACTTTGGCACTTTCTGAAGATGTAAACGACAATTGGAAACAATTACTAAAAGATGCCGCTTTTGCAGAGAAAGCCGCAAAAGAAAAGCCTTTCAAAAAATCAAAAAAGAAAAAATAATTTTGAGTTGTGAGTTATGAATTTTGAGTTGTGAATGAAATACAATTCATAATTTATAACTTATAATTCATAACTCATAATTCCCTTGAAAAAAGTTCTTATTATAGACCAAATGCATCTTTCTTTGATGCCAATGCTTGAAAATATTGGTATCAGTTATGACTATGCCCCTGAAATAACAAAAGAAGAAGTTTTAGCTAAAATTTCTGATTATGAAGGAGTTATTATTAGAAGTAAAATGATTTTAGATAAAGTTTTTTTTGAAAAAGCCACTCATCTTAAGTTTATTGCTCGTGCTGGGTCTGGTGTTGATGGTATTGATTTAGAGGAAGTCAAAAAACGTGATATTCAACTTCTAAATGCTCCAGAAGGCAACAGAGATGCCGTTGCAGAACACACTATTGGGCTTATTTTGGCACTTTTCAATAAAATAAATAGTGCAAACACACAAATACACAACTACGTATGGGAACGTGAACAAAACCGTGGTTTGGAGCTAATGGGTAAAGTTTTTGCTATTATTGGTTTTGGCAATGTAGGCAAAAGTTTGGCGCAAAAATTGAGCGGTTTTGGTGTGGAAATCCTTACTTATGACCTCCAAAAAGATGATTATCTTTCTGAAAATCAAAAAGATAATGAAAGAAATCAGAAAGAAAATAACGCTCAAAATAATTATAAAGAAAGCTGTTTAGAAGAGATTTTTGAACGTGCTGATATTGTTTCTTTTCACGTTTCTCTAAATGAAAAAAGCCGTAATATGGCTAATGATACATTTTTTGAGAGTTTTAAGAAAAATATTTTTGTCTTAAATACGTCACGTGGCGAGGTTTTGCCACTTAATACACTTCTGAAATATCTTCAAAATGGCAAAATATTGGGTGCGTGCCTTGATGTCTTGGAAAATGAAAAACTAAAAACACTTTCTAATGCTCAAAAAAGCACTTTTGATGCACTTTTGGCACTAGAAAATGTTATTTTCACTCCTCACGTAGCAGGTTGGACACAAGAGTCGTACATACGCATCAATGAAGTCCTAGTGAAAAAAATCTCTTTGATGTAAATAATTGTGAATTATGAATTATGAATTTTTTTGTCGTAATTCGTAATTGATAATTCGTAATTGAATTTACTCTCCTGTATAGTTTGGTTTGCGTTTTTGCATAAAAGCAGCTACGCCTTCCATAAAATCTTTTGCCTTAAAATTCTCTCCTTGGTTAATTGCTTCTAGTGCTAATGTACTTTCCAAATTGCCGTTCATTCCTTCTCTAATATTAGCTTTAGTGTGTTTGAGCGCAATAAAAGGACCTTCTGCTAAGTGTTTGGCATAAGTATTTACGAGGTCGTTGAGTTCTGATTTAGGGCAAACTTTATTCAGAAAATCAAATGCCTTAGCTTCTTCTGCCGTAAAAACAGTTGCCATAGTCATAAGTTCAAACGCCTTATAATAACCAATGCGCCTAGTGAGGAAAAAAGCCCCTCCGCCGTCAGAAGAAAGCGCAATATTGGTGAAAATCTGACTAAAACGAGCATCATCAGCCGCAAAAAGCATATCACAAGCAAGCGCAAGATTAAAGCCCAAACCCACACAAACGCCACTTATTTTGGCAATAATAGGCAAATTAGTGTTTCTCATAGCCAAAATAGCAGGATTTACAGTATTTTGGAGGTATTTGGTAACGTCTGCCAAATCTTCACCAGCCATCAAATCTGCACCACTACAAAAATTATCACCTTCACCAGTAAGGATAATGACACGAGTTCCGTCTGTTTCACTTTCCAGAATAGCCTTATGTAGCATTTCAACCATTGTTTTGGTGATAGCATTTTTGCGTTTTACGTTATCAAAAGCAATAGTTTTGATGTTATTTTCTAGGTGAACTAGGATGTTACTCATATTTTTTTGTTTTGAATTTTGGATTATTGTTTTTATTTTTTAATAATAGGCAAAAAAAGAAATTTCCCAAATCTTTAAGATTTGGAAAATCTGTGTGTGTGTTTACTTATAATTTCTACTGCAAAACAACTTTTTCCACAATCATTTTACCATTCCTCATAATTTGCAACATATAAATGCCTTTTGGAAGGTTGCCAAGAGAAATTTCTGTTTGTGTTTTGGTAAGAGAAAGTTCCGTTACTTGCACACCAAGTACATTTCTGAAAGTTGCTTTTACCTCGTCTGTTGCCTTAAACTCACCCAAATCAATGGTAAGATTATCTTTTGTAGGATTTGGATAAATACGAATAAGCGCATCATTTGTTCCATCAATATAAATAATCTTAGAATAATTATATTTGTTGTCTTTATCTATTTGTTTCAGCCTAAAATATCCTCCAATAGTATTATTGATATTTTGTTGATACGTTGCTACTGTTTTGTTGTTTGCTTGCGCAGGCTGAAAAGCAATTTTTTCAAAATTACGAGCATCAGTTGCAAATTCTACTTCAAAACCTGCATTATTGATTTCTGCTACAGTTTCCCAAGTAAGTTTTATTTGATTACTATTTATTCTTTTACCTGAAAAAGAAAGCAAAGTAACGGGAAGTGGCACAATAGGCGGTGCAAGAATTACCGCTCCAGAGCCACCAGAAAAACTCGTAATATTGGAAAGTTCTACATAATTAGCAGTCCCATCTGTGGCGTGTGTAGGGTCTGTGAGGTTTTTTATTGCGCCTGCAAGGTGCAAACCAAGAACATCATAAGTAGGTGGACTATAATTTCCAGTAGCATTTTTAAACCAATAAAAACCCGTGTTTGTAGCAAAATCAGGACTAGCACTATTTGTATATTTATAACCATAATTGCAACTAGGGTTAGCTACTTTCCAGTCATTTGCAGCGGTTTCTGCATTAGTACGTTCTGTTGGGTCATAATAAAAACGAACATCATAGCTACCCGTAGGCACGCCTGCGCCCAAACTGAAATTCCAAGAACGAGCCATTTCAAAGTTTTCATCAACTGGAGCAGCGCAATTAGGTACGGCATTTGGCGACTGATAAGATGAAGTATTTAGACTAATGGTTGCTTGGGGTGTGCCTGCACCAAGATTACCTTTCACAGAAAAAACAATTTGGTCAGAGGCATTAAAAAAATGATTCCAACCAGCATTATCAGTGCAATAAGTGGTAGAATTAGTAGCGTTGAGTGCGTATACAAAAGGTTTTACATTTACAGTAATCTCTATATCAGCGGAAACGCCACAAGTGGCACTTTCTCTACGCAGATAATATTTGGTTGTTTTCACAGGAGAAACATCAATAAATGCGACATTTGTACCCAAAAGCGTGCCACCACCATTTGGTAAAGAATACCAATTAAGTGTTGTTCCTGCTACACTTGCTTCTAAATTCTCTAATCTTGTGATTGTATTAGGGCATTTTAAGCCTGTAATGGGGGTTACAGTAGGAATGGCAAGCGTTTTAGTGATAATAATAGTGGTAGGCAAAGTAAATGAACAACTTGCGGCTAATGTAAAGCCTGTTAAAGAAAAATTGGTATAAGTACCAGCATCTAAGCCTGTGAGAGATGCAGTCCCATTTAAAAGCCCGTTATTTCCGCCTGCAATAGCCCCACTAACTGTGACAGAAGAGCTTGCAGGTACACCATCTAATAAATAAGATAAATTATAGGTGCCGTTAGGAAGATTGCTTGCAAAAGTAATGGAAGCGTTACTTGTAGCAGTACAATTAGTATTATTGGTTATGAGTGTGTTTATAAGTGTTGGAGGGATTACCGTTACGGTAGCATCTGCCGTACAAATTTTGACACCACATTGCCAAGAAGCTCTATATACAGTTGTTACAGATGGTCTTGGGGTGATGGTTTGGATTGTACTTGTAGAAATATCCAAACTTGTATTAAGGTTTGTCCACTTGATGAAAGTACAAGTTACAGCAGAGAAAATCCAAGAGTTGGGGCTAGTAATATCCACACCATTGGTTATCCAATCCACGTTGTTTCGCCCTGGTATAGCATTAGCAATAGTGCCATCTATATTTTCTGCGCCAGAAGTCATCAGTCCGCCAGAAGTATTAGAATTAAAATTAGCGGAAAGTTGCAGAATAATAACCTCAAAAGTACCATTTTCATTGAGTATAATTTGAAAAGATGCAGTACCTGGTGCGCTGCCAGTATAAGGTCTCAAATTTTTGTATTCAACTACAAATTTTCTGTTGGGTGCCGTACCAGTAGTAGCATAAAGAATAGTTCCACCTCTACGCAAGTCAAAATCTGCAAACATACCTGCAATATAGTTATTTGGTACACCAGGGTTGGGAATGGGAACAGGTATATAATTTTCATAATAACCCGTATTGCTAGCATTATTAAAAGGAGGAAATCCTACAATCCCATTGGTTTGTATAATGGCTGTAGAATACGGATTGCCATAAAAAACAAAATTAAAACCTATACCAATTTCTGGAGTGGTGGTATCGTCAATATTAGACTGGTCAAGGAGCAGAGCAATGGCATTAATGCCTATTACAGACATATCTACAGGTGCAGGTGAGAAGTTTTGAACAGGCTCGTAACTTGTAGGAGATTCTGTAGTTATTTTGGCGGTAGCACTTGGGGCAGTAGTGCCACATCTAATATTAGAGCCTGTTGTTGTGGAAGTACATTGTTGCGCAGCAGCAAAATGAGCAGAAAAAAACGAGAGTATCAGCAAAAAAATGCTTTTGATGATGTTTTTGTGGTAATATAATGATTTCATTGTTGTGTTATTTAGAATAATCTCATATAATTTCATAAGAATTTCACAAAAATACAAAATATACATATAATATCAAAATAAAATTTCTATTTTTATTTAAAATATAAATTTTCCCCATTGCTCAACGCAGAATTTTGTTAATAATCTTCCTTTTCATCTTCATTTTCATCACTATTGCTAATTGTACCAAATTTTTCTACTTTTTCAGTAAGTCCTGTAGCGTCTTTCATTTCTACTAGGGCAAAATATTGGAAAACAGTTGCAAGTGTAGGCAAAAATGCCGTAATCATATTGGTAACCATTTCTACAATAAGTGCCACAGACAAGACCCCCGTAAAATTTACTTGGGCAACATTAGCCATACCAAAAATAGCAAACGGAATTTTGAGTAGCATCACCAAAATATATTGAATAATTCCCATTACAAAACTTAGCCCAAAACACGCCCACCAATTATCTTTCACCAAATAGTTAGCTCTTTTAATGGCTTGCCAAAATGTTTTTTCTGGCTCAAAACTACGTATTACAAAAATATAAGACAAAGGTATGAAAAAATAAATAGATGCCAAAATACCCAAAAACAGTATAATTCCGCCCAAAATACTTCCTACTACACCCAAAAAACTCATTACAAACCCTGCCACAAATGCCATTACCAAATATACAAGCACAACCCCAACCATAAAAAAGATATATGTCTGCGAGATTCTCCAAAACTCACTTAAAACTGCTTTCCAAAGGTCTATAATAGAAAAATTTGTGCCTTTTTTCATATATAAAGCTACATATTGATAAACAGCAGATATTAAAAACACAAGCAAACTAAAACCCGCCATAACATAAATCAAAATATAAATAATATTTTGCCCAATATTTTTGCTAAAATTACCTGCCACAAACAAATCAGAAGCTGGAAAAAGGCTTATAAATATCACAGCTACTAAGGCTGCAGGAAGGGATATAAGTACATACATACTCAAAAAATGTGTAAAATGTTCTTTCACAAAAGCAAATGTAACATTGATTACATCTCCAAAATCTCTTTTTTTGCGTAATTCTATTTTATTATTTTTCATTTCTTCTTTCATTTATTTTTTTATTTTGATAAAAAGCCTCACATAAAATTTATGTAAGGCTTTTTTATTGATATTAGTTAATTCTTCCAAATATCTTATTCATAAAGAATAGTTGGTTTTTCTTCTAGTTTTGGGTTGGTATATTTGATAAGTACACTTTCAACGGCATTATTAGATTTTTTGAGAATGGTAAAAGAGTAATTATAACCTTCTGGCTGTACACTCTCACTAGCATCAGGAATGCGCCCAAAAACTTCATTCAGAAGCCCAGAAACCGTTTCATAATCTTCACTTTCTGGTAAATTTTCTGGTAAATGTTTGTTTACTTCTTCTATGCTTGAAAGTGCATCAACAATAAATTCTGTATCATTTTTTTTCTGAACATTAGGCGTTTCATTGTCATATTCATCTTGAATATCTCCTACAATTTCTTCTACAATATCCTCCATTGTGAGTATTCCCGACATTCCGCCAAACTCATCAACCAAAATAGCCATTTGTATATGCTTGTGTTGCAACTCTTTAAGAACGGTATTGATAGATTTTTTTTCTGAAATAATGTGTGCAGGACGTATGATATTTCTCAAATTAAAAGTATCTTTAGTGTGAACCACCTTCAACAAATCTTTTGAATAAACAATGCCTACCACATTATCAATAGTATTTTCGTAAACAGGCATACGAGAATAACCTTCTTCATTTATTTTGCTGATAACTTCATCAAAATTAGCTAAAACATTGATAGCCACTACTTTTGTACGAGGAATCATTATTTGTTCCGCTACTCTATCATCAAATTTAAAGACATTTTCTATAAGTTCGTGTTCCGAGAAATTGATAGTACCACTTTCTTTGCTTTCTGCCAAAAGTAGCCTTAGTTCATCTTCTGTGTGTGTGTCGTGTTCGTGGACAATAGGCACGCCCACAAGTTTGAGGATAAAACCAGCAAAACCATTTAGCACCCAAATAGCGGGTCTGAAGAGCCAATAAAAGGCTCTCAGAGGTGCAGCAAGCATCATTGTAGTACGTTCTGGGTAACGGATAGCTATTGATTTGGGAGCAAGTTCTCCAAAAACAATGTGCAAAACGGTAATCAAAAGAAAGGAAACAGGCACTGCAATCTGATGCGCCAGTTTTTCATCTGCTTGATAACCAACAAGATTCATAATATTAACGACAATCTTTGCCACTACGCCCTCCCCAATCCAGCCAAGCCCCAAACTAGCAAGGGTAATGCCTAGTTGCGTAGCTGAAAGATAGGCATCTAAGTTATTGACGACTATCAGCGCACCTTTGGCAAGTTTATTGCCTCCTAAAGATTTGCTTTCTACTTGAGAAATCCGCACTTTTACAATAGCAAATTCTGCAGCAACAAAAATGCCATTAAGTGCAACGAGAAACAAGGTAAGAAATATATCAAAAGCCATTAGTTAAAAAGTTTGGTAGAAGCCGTTTCTACATTGGCGGCAAAATATTTTTTTGTTGTGTAGATTTTATATGCAAGCGCAAATATAGTATTTTTAAGACACCTTTTTATGCAAAGTGAGATAAAAAATAAAAAATATCTCAAAAATAGCTAAAAAGTTTTTTTCAATGCTACAAAATACTACCTTTATTGCAAAATAAATAATTGTGAATTGTAAATTGTGAATTACGAATGAATGCAAAGTGTTCTTAATCAGTTTATTATAGCTTATTTTAGAATTATCAAAACATAAATCAATTATAAAAGCTACAAAAATTCCAACAATTATTACAAACACCTTAGAAAATTCTGTAAAACTTATTATTCGTATGAAAATAAACAAAAATCCTTTTTTTATCTGGCTTTTTTTACTGCTGAATTTCTTTATAAATGCTCCTAGTGTGGCACAAAGAACGTATTATAATGAGTTTACACCAAAAAATGTAGTAAAATTCAATGTGATAAGTCCCTATTTTCAGACCTATCATTTGGCATATCACCGTAAAATTGCTTACAAAATGAGCGCACAAATAGGTGTATCTTATACTCACGACTTTGCACGTAGTCAAATCATAGTCAGAGGGTTTAGTATTACACCAGAGTTCCGTTATCATCTCACAAATATGCGTTCTGATGGGCAACTCTCACCAGCAGGCATTTATCTGGCTGGGGCATTTAGGTTTACACAGTTGAGCCTGCATAAAACCATAGATATAGGCGTTGGTGGCTTAGAAGTTACCTCCGCTTACACACAATTAGGCTTTTCTGCGCTTATAGGGCAACAAATTTTATTAGAAGACAAAGACGTTTTATTAGATAATAAACTTACTTTAGATTTTTTTGGAGGTATTACATACAATTATGGCGCATTAAATCCACCGTTTTTGGAAATAAAATCATTACCCATTGGAGCTTTTGCCTCTCTTTCACTTAGGTTGGGCGTTTGTTTGGGTTATGCGTTTTAAATAATTGATTAGTTAATAAATTTACTAGGTTTAATGCTTAAATAAACTTGTTTTCTGTCATCTTCAGTAATGCCTAAAACTATAGCTTTTAATTTTGTGCCTATTTGGGGGAAATCAGTAATTAGAACTTTTTCCGTATTATCTGAAAATTCTATAATGGGTATTAAACCTTTATATTCTGAGTCTCCTATATCTGTAAATACTCCAAAAGGAAATTGATTCACAACAATACATTCAATAATAGTATTGGGAGGATATTTTTCTTTAATTATTTCATATTTGTTATTCATTATTTTATTATTTTATTATTGTTAAAATTATATGAGATTTTTTGTAAAAATATAGAAAAACCTAGAAATTCATTGTTTTTATGTCTAAATTTTTAACTAAAAATAAAAAAAATACTATTTTGTTTGTAAAGCACGTTCTTTTTTGCTTATTTACGCAAATATTGCTTAAGAAATTGCAACATTAACCTTATACAACTAAAAATCAACTTAAAAAAGATATAAATATGGCATCTCATCTCCAATATGTAAAAGAAGTAGAAGAAGCATTCCGCAAAGTGGGACTTGACCCACAGACGGCAAAGGCATCTTTACCAGGTTCGTGGTCATTTAGTCGTGGTTCTATTACGGTGATGGTTACACTGAATACCTCGCCTAGTTCTACGGGCGAACAACGTACTATCACAATGTCTTCACGTCTTATGGATATGCCTACACGTAAGAAAAGTGAACTTTACCGCCGTTTGCTTGACCTTAATCATTCGTTTGTGGGAGAGCGTTTTGAGATTTTTGATGAAGCAATTTATCTCACTACTGCCCGTTATTTGGAAAATATTACCGCAGAAGAAATAGCCACTATGATGACTGATTTGAGTGAAACAGCAGACTTTTTTGACAATAAACTGATTGCAGAATTTAAAAATGCTTAATAATTTTGAATTGTGAATACCATTATTCATAAAAAAGAAAGTCGCAACATTCTTTTGTTGCGACTTTTTCATATAAAAATATTTTATTTATACAAAATAAAACTAAAAAACTAAACAAAATGGCATCTCAACTAAAAAATTTGAGTGAATATTCTTCACAAAATATTACAGATATTTCTGACAAAAAATTCGCTATTGTGGTAGCAGAATGGAATACTACTATTACACAGGCTTTACTAAATGGAGCGTATGAAACACTCCTGAAACATCACGTAAAAGAAGAAAATATCATCATAAAAACTGTTCCTGGTAGTTTTGAACTTACTTTGGGTGCGCAACTAATGGCTCCGTATGCTCACGCTGTCATTTGTTTGGGTTGTGTGATACAAGGAGAAACACGCCATTTTGACTTTATTTGTGATGCCGTAGCTAATGGTATCACTAATGTTGGGCTGAAGTTTAATTTGCCTGTTATTTTTGGTGTGCTTACCCCAGACAACCAACAACAAGCAGAAGATAGAGCAGGCGGAAAGCACGGAAATAAAGGTGTAGAAGCAGCTATTACTGCAATTAAGATGCTAGGATTTTAAGCAAATGCCTTAAGGTTTTCTATTATAATTGTATCAATTTTTCCAATTTTTCTGGCATTTCGTATGCAGTTTCATCAGCTAAATATTTTGCAGTTTCGTCTATTAGTTGCATTGCGTATTCTTCACGTTCTTTGAGAAGTTGCTGTTGTTGTTGTTTTGGTAGTGCTTTTAGAGATTTTTCCAAATCACGTAAGAAAAATAAACGCTCTGCTCTATCTTCAATTTTACTATATTCTTTTAGGTTAAATTTAAAATTTGTTACGTCCATTGTAGTAAAAATTATATTTATTAAATTATTTTAAGTCTTCTTCTAGTACATTAATTGCTTTCATTAAGTCATAAAGCATTTCAAGCATTTTATCTATTATTGGCTCTGTTCCTTCTCGTTTAGATAATTCTTCAAGTTGCATTTCATAAACTAATTTCAAGTTCCGCAAGTTCTGAAGTTTCTTTATTTTTTGTTCTTTGTTCACAATAAAAGATAGTAGAATTTAGTTATAATTGTTTCGTAAAAATAAGTAATTTTCCACAAAATTCATATAATTTGTAGAAATTTTTTCTAAAAAACCCTTTCAAATGCTTAGTTTCACAGACCAATTAAATGGGATAATTACCCTAGAAAACTATCCAAAACGTATTATTTCGCTTGTTCCCTCGCAAACTGAACTACTTTTTGATTTGGGTTTGGCTGAAAATATTGTCGGAATTACGAAGTTTTGCATTCACCCAAAAGAACAGATAAAAAACATAAATAATTCTCATATAAAAATAATTGGAGGAACAAAAAACTTTAATTTTGAGCAAATAAAAGCACTTTCTCCAGATTTGATTATAGGAAACAAAGAAGAAAACTACGAAGCAGGAATTTTGGAACTAAAAAATCATTTTCCTGTTTTTATGACTGATATTTATGATTTGAATGATGCTTTGCAGATGATAAAATCTGTTGGAAATATCACCAATACGACCATAAAAGCAGAAAATATTTGCAATGAAATAACGAAAGAATTTGCAGATTTTTTAGCAACAAAATCAAACCAAAAATCAAAGAAAAAAGTAGCTTATTTTATCTGGAATAATCCAATGATGATAGCCACGACCAACACTTTTATTGACAATATGCTAAGGCTTATTGGCTTTGAAAATGCTTTTTCTGACCTTGTGCGCTATCCTTGCGTAAGTGAGGAAGATGTTATAAAAGCAAGCCCTGATGTGATTTTTTTGTCGTCAGAGCCGTTTCCATTCAAAGAAAAACATATTATTTATTTTAAAAAAATTTGTCCTCATGCACATATACAAGTCGTTGATGGTGAGCTTTTTTCGTGGTATGGAAGCCGTTTGAAATATGCAGCAAAGTATTTTAAAGAAATAATCCAAAGCATCAATACATTTCAACACTAAGGACACAAAGAAAGACACAAGTAAACACTAAGAAATACAAAATTAAGAAATAAAGAGTTGTATTAACTGACCTTACGCAGCACATTTTTTCATACGTGCGGTTTTAGGTAAAATTGTGATAGCTTCGTATTTATTTTTAAGTTCTAATAATTGTTTCCAGCTTGC
>JAYVGJ010000138.1:0-4744 GCA_043772375.1 Raineyaceae bacterium
CACTAAAACAAGGATTGAAACATAGTGTATCACCAGCAAAAAAAGGGCTTTATTCAATTATTACCCCAAATCCACTAAAACAAGGATTGAAACCAGAAAAAGAAAGTATAACGAGAATGAAAGCAATCATTATTACCCCAAATTCACTAAAACAAGGATTGAAACTTGGTTAAAGTTCCTACAAATATGTAAGAAGTATGTAATTATTACCCCAAATCCACTAAAACAAGGATTGAAACGAAAAATGAATGAAAAAATGAGTCTGCCCGTAATGCTATTATTACCCCAAATCCACTAAAACAAGGATTGAAACCAGTTTCTTCATTCCCAAAAAAATCAATTTCAGATAATTATTACCCCAAATCCACTAAAACAAGGATTGAAACGCTAAATCTTTATCCAGCTCCACCGCCGTAACTTTAATTATTACCCCAAATCCACTAAAACAAGGATTGAAACTTTCAACCTCAAATGAAATAGTATTGAGGCGCAAATATTATTACCCCAAATCCACTAAAACAAGGATTGAAACCCACTTCTACGGGCGGTTTGTTGTGGCATAATCAGTATTATTACCCCAAATCCACTAAAACAAGGATTGAAACGACTATGTTTTGCTTCACAATTTTGGGGAGCAAAATTATTACCCCAAATCCACTAAAACAAGGATTGAAACAAGTTTCGTAATCTACTATTGTTTCTGGTATAAGCATTATTACCCCAAATCCACTAAAACAAGGATTGAAACTCTTTTTCTTGTATAACTCTAAAAAACCTATTGAAATTATTACCCCAAATCCACTAAAACAAGGATTGAAACATCTTTGTTTTGGGTTTGGTTATAAATCCAAATATGATTATTACCCCAAATCCACTAAAACAAGGATTGAAACCTCCTACCAAAACAATACGAGTATGGTTTATAAGAAATTATTACCCCAAATCCACTAAAACAAGGATTGAAACGGTATTTTGCACGCAAAAGCTCAAAAATCTTTCTAAATTATTACCCCAAATCCACTAAAACAAGGATTGAAACTGCAAAACCTATTCCGCTGACACTTGCGCCACCCCCAATTATCACCCCAAATCCACTAAAACAAGGATTGAAACTTTAAGCCGTATTTCACCACAAAAGAGATAGAAATATTATCACCCCAAATCCACTAAAACAAGGATTGAAACAACTTGCCTTATAAACTTTGTGCTATCAAAGGAAAAATTATCACCCCAAATCCACTAAAACAAGGATTGAAACCGAGTATAAAAAACAATTCCTTAGAATCTGCAAACAATTATTACCCCAAATCCACTAAAACAAGGATTGAAACTATCATAAGGAATTGAACAAGAAGTAAATAACTCTATTATTACCCCAAATCCACTAAAACAAGGATTGAAACCTAAAATAAAAAACAATTCCTTAGAATCTGCAAACAAATTATTACCCCAAATCCACTAAAACAAGGATTGAAACGCTTGATAAGATATTTATACGCTAAAAAGCCTGCAAATTATTACCCCAAATCCACTAAAACAAGGATTGAAACACTCTTATGCCAGTAGAAAATACGGGAGTGCTTACGCATTATTACCCCAAATCCACTAAAACAAGGATTGAAACCAGAAACAGAAAAAAGCTCTGTGGAGGCGCAACTTTATTATTACCCCAAATCCACTAAAACAAGGATTGAAACTCAAAAGGAACTGGGAGTTTATAAAATATATCTACATTATTACCCCAAATCCACTAAACCAAGGATTGAAAAAATGTATCTCAATGGGAGTATTTTGTATAAAAATACTATAGACAGTTTTTATAATAAAAATATAAATTATTGATAATCAAATATTTAATAAGCATAAAGCCCTGCGTTATTGATAATCAGTAACACAGGGCTTTATACTCTACAGATAAAAACAATTTTTGGCTCAACTATCTAAAAACTGTCTACAGTATTGAGAACACAATTATTCTTCCAACATAAATGGATATTTATAATCTGTTGGTGGTACAAGTGTTTCTTTTATAGTTCGTGCGGAAACCCAACGCAACAAATTCAAGATAGAACCTGCTTTGTCGTTTGTGCCTGATGCACGCCCTCCACCAAATGGTTGTTGCCCTACGACTGCGCCTGTTGGTTTGTCGTTGATATAAAAATTACCTGCTGCGTGTCTAAGAAGATTTGAAGCAAGTTCAATAGCGTAACGGTCTTGCGCAAAAACTGCTCCTGTGAGCGCATAAGGAGAAGTTTCATTGACAAGATACAAAATATCTTCAAAACTTGTGGCATTGTCATTATAGACATAAACCGTAAGAACTGGTCCAAAAATCTCCTCACACATTGTTACATACATTGGGTCTTGCACCTGCAAAACAGTCGGCTCAACGAAATAACCTACAGATTTATCACATTTTCCGCCTGCAATAATCTCTACCAAAGGATTTTTCTTTGCTTCATCAATATAAGAAGCTATTTTATCAAAAGATTTTTCATCAATAATTGCATTGAAAAAGCAAGTAAAATCTTCCACAGAACCCATTTTAATCTCTTTCAAATCAGCTAACATATAGTTTTTAACCTCTTCCCACAAGCTCGCAGGTATGTAGGCACGTGAGGCAGCAGAACATTTTTGTCCTTGATATTCAAATGCACCACGCACAAGGGCTGTAGCAAGTGCTTTTGGAGCAGCAGAAAGATGCGCCACGACAAAATCTTTACCACCAGTTTCTCCTACAATCCGTGGATAAGACTTGTATTTAGCAATATTATTACCAACACTTTGCCAAATATTTTGGAAAACGCCTGTACTTCCTGTAAAATGTATTCCTGCAAAATCTTTGTGAGAAAAAATCACTTCACCAGCCGTTTTTCCATCAACATAAACCAAATTTATCACACCATCAGGTACGCCCGCCTCCTTGAAAACTTCCATAAGGACGTTTGCGGAGTAGATTTGTGTTTCTGATGGTTTCCAGACAATGCAATTTCCCATCATAGCAGGTGCAGTAGGCAAATTTCCTGCAATAGCCGTAAAATTGAAGGGTGTAAGGGCAAAAACAAACCCTTCTAAGGCACGATATTCCATTCTGTTCCACATTCCAGCTCCAGAGACAGGTTGCTGTGAATAGATTTGCTCCATAAACTTCACGTTAAAGCGCAAAAAGTCTATAAATTCACAAGCAGAATCAATTTCAGCCTGAAAAGCACTTTTAGACTGCCCAAGCATTGTGGCAGCATTGAGTTTTGCACGATATTTTGTAGCAATAAGGTCAGCAGCTTTCAAAAAAATGCTTGCACGATGTTCCCACGCCATATTTTCCCAGTCGTGTTTAGCATTGAGTGCCGCTGTAATAGCCAATTCCAACTCTTCTTTTCCGCCTTTGTGATAGTAGGCAAGCGTGTGTTTATGTTCGTGTGGAGGCGCAAGACGCACTTTTTTGTCTGTACGCACCTCTGCACCACCAATATACATAGGAATATCTAATTCTTGGCTTTTTGCTTCTTTAAGGGCTTTTTTAAGCGCAATTTTTTCAGGAGAATTGGGCGCATAGCTAAGTATAGGCTCATTATGAGGTGTGGGAAGGCTGAAAATACCTATCATAAATTATGGGAGTTATTAAGTGAATTATGTTGGGAGTTGATTTAAAATTTGCTACAAAACTAAGGATTTTTTTAGTTCTTACAATTTTAAAATAATTCTTTAGGTTATTTGTATCAGGGGGTGTAGGACAAGTTTAAAAATGTATTAAAATGTAGGGTGCGACCCTTGTGGTCGCCCTGTCTGAATAGCCTAAGAACTTGATTTTGCACATTATTTTGCGTACTTTTTGTCGTGTTGCTTTCGCACATATGGGCGACCACAAGGGTCGCACCCTACAAATACAACTTGTCCTACACCCTGTATCAGGTTTAGATTTTCCACATCTTAAAGATGTGGAAAATCTCCCATAGAAGACAGAAAAAGTTTCTATTATCAAGATTAATTAACCTGCATAGGAACTTCCAAAAGCAGTATTTCTGCATTTTCAGAAGTTGCTTTGATAGTTATTTTGGACGTTTCCCACATACCAAGCGCATCTCTTTGGCTAAGTTCTTGTGTTTCTTGTTGATTTTCTATGCTAAAATCACCACTAACCACAAATGCATAAATGCCATTTCCTTTGCGTTTAAGGTCATAATCAATAGAAAAATCTTTATCTAATTTCCCCAAATGAAACCAAGCATCTTGATGTATCCAAACGCCTGCATCATCAGGATTTGGTGAAACAATCTGCAACAAATTATTTTTTTTATCTTCAACATTTAGGCTAATTTGTTGATAACGAGGTGTTACATTTTGTTTATTAGGGAAAAGCCAAATCTGAAAAAGTTTTGTTTGTTTGTCGTGGTTAGGATTTTGCTCACTATGTTGTATGCCTGTTCCTGCGCTCATTACTTGGATATCACCAGTTTTGATAGTTGTGCCATTGCCCATACTATCTTTATGTGCCAAATCTCCTTCCGTTGGAATGGTGATAATTTCCATATTGTCGTGTGGGTGCGTACCAAAACCTGTTCCTGCGCCAATAATATCATCATTAAGGACACGCAAAACGCCAAAATTCATACGTTTTGGGTCGTAATAATTAGAAAAACTAAAACTATGTTTAGCATTGAGCCAGCCCATATCTGCGCCACCACGTGTATTAGCCTTATGTAAAACGCTGTTTATCATTATTTTGTATTTTTTTAGAGTTATT
>JAYVGJ010000139.1:0-2173 GCA_043772375.1 Raineyaceae bacterium
TGATAAATTATTCTCAAAAGAAAAAAAAGAATCCTTAGACAAAGGTTTGGAAAAAACCAAAACAAATATCTTCTCAAAAATCAGTAGGGCAATAGTTGGCAAAACCAAAGTAGATGACGAAGTGCTGGATAATTTGGAGGAAATCCTTATTTCTGCTGATGTGGGTGTGGAAACTACCGTAAAAATTATTCGCAGAATAGAAGAACGTGCAAAAAAAGATAAATATATCAATGCGGAAGAATTAGATAAGATTTTGCGCCAAGAAGTTGCTGCACTTTTGGAGGAAAATAAGTCGCTTGACCAAAATTTTGAGCTTCCTGTGCTTGATACGCCTTACGTGATGCTGGTCGTGGGCGTGAATGGCGTGGGCAAAACAACAACAATAGGAAAAATAGCGGCACAATATCATCAAATGGGTAAAAAAGTTGTTTTGGGCGCAGCTGACACGTTTCGTGCTGCTGCCGTAACGCAACTAAAACTTTGGGGCGAGCGTGTGGGCGTGCCTGTCATTGAGCTAGGAATGAATAAAGAACCTTCTGCGGTGGTTTTTGAGGCGGCAAAACGTGCTACTGAAATGAAAGCTGACATTTTGATTATTGATACAGCGGGGCGTTTGCACAACAAATTGCACCTTATGAATGAACTTTCTAAGATGAAAAAAACACTTCAAAAATTCATTCCTGATGCGCCACACGAGGTTTTGCTGGTGCTTGATGGAAGTACAGGACAAAATGCTGTGATACAAGCCCGAGAGTTTACTAAAACTACGGAAGTAACTGCACTTGCTATCACCAAACTAGACGGAACGGCAAAAGGTGGCGTAGTGATTGGGATTTCTGATGAGTTTAAAATCCCTGTCAAATACATTGGCGTAGGTGAAAAAGTAGAAGATTTGCAGATTTTTAATAGTGTGGAGTTTGTGGATTCTTTGTTTAAAAATGACTAAAGGATTAGGAATTTTTGATTAGGAATTGTGAATGAATATGATATTTTGAGAATAAATAGAAAAGTTCTAACTGAAAAGTTAGAACTTTTTTGCTGTAAAAAGTTTAGTCATTAAGATAAAAGATTCTTATAAAATTTTTCATAAGAATAAGTCAAGTCATCATAAAACCCCCAACCGAAATCTTCTGTAATTTTTAGAAGTTTTTTGGCACGAGCCTGAAATAATGGCAAAATATTCTCTTTTTCCATTATTTCTAGTGCCTGATGATAAACACTTGCAACACTCGTATAGAAATTGCCATTAATATCTCCGTATTGTTTGGTGAATTCAACGCCTGATTCTGCATAAACAAGCATAAGTTCTGCGACTAACGCAAGAGAACAACCCATTTTCTTAAAATCTGAAATAGCTTTTTTTCCATCTGCAAGGCTCAAACGGTCACCACGTTTAGGAAAAAATGCTTGTATTACTTTGTCCTCATATTTAGCGAAAAGTTCCCTTTCGTTTGGCGCAATCATAAAGTCCAAGTGTTCTTTTACTGCTTTATGTTTCTTGTACAACTCACCCAAAAGCGCAATAAGTTTGTCGTAATCTAGTTGTTTGAGTTGTTGTTTTACGTCTGTGAAAGTCATTTTAAAGTTATTTTAAAATTATTTTAGGTTGAGATTTTCCTACACTTCACGTCAATAAAAATACGTTTGAGTAAGTTTTCCGTCTGTATAAAGAATATTGAAAGTACATTTGTAGGCTCAATATACATTTTTCTTACAAAATCTAAAAAATATTTTCAAAATATTTTGAAAATAAACTGAAAAAACTTTTTTTACATCAAAAGTTTTCTTAGTTTTGCATCACCAAAAAAGCTATCAAAAAAGATAGAAATTAAAGCAAAAATTAAAGCAAAAATAAGATGTCAGAAATAAAGTTGGAAATAAAATTAGATGCAAAATTAGAGGCAACATCAGAAGTAAAAAACGAAAGTAAAGAAAGAATACTTATTAAGTCTTATGAACTTTTTTGTCGTTATGGCGTGAAAAGTATGACTATGGACGAGATAGCACGTGAGGTGGGGGTATCAAAAAAAACGGTTTATCAGTTTTTTAAAGATAAAGATGAACTTGTGTTAGAAGTGAGTAAACATCATTTTATCAATGATATGAAAGAAATTGAAGAGATGTTTTTGCAGGCTATCAACCCTATTGATGAGATAATGATGCTGACTAAGCA
>JAYVGJ010000140.1:0-2380 GCA_043772375.1 Raineyaceae bacterium
TTTCTTAAATGCTACACTTAGTTTCAATCCTTGTTTTAGTGGATTTGGGGTAATAATACCTTACGGCGCAATACGCCTTAGGACAGAAAAGATGTTTCAATCCTTGTTTTAGTGGATTTGGGGTAATAATTGCACTACAACGTGAACTCAAAGAAGTTAGGGACGCTGTTTCAATCCTTGTTTTAGTGGATTTGGGGTAATAATATATGATTAGTGGGGATTTCTTAAATGCTACACTTAGTTTCAATCCTTGTTTTAGTGGATTTGGGGTAATAATACCTTACTGCGCAATACGCCTTAGGACAGAAAAGATGTTTCAATCCTTGTTTTAGTGGATTTGGGGTAATAATAAACAATCACCTAATCATTATGTGTCAAAAAACTGAGTTTCAATCCTTGTTTTAGTGGATTTGGGGTAATAATTATTGACAGTATAAAGTCCTTAGAAAATGTTATGGGTTTCAATCCTTGTTTTAGTGGATTTGGGGTAATAATGATTAGTTTCCATTAGTTTCCATTTTTTGCATTGGAGTTTCAATCCTTGTTTTAGTGGATTTGGGGTAATAATGAATTGGAATTGACCAAGGCGTTTGGAATTTAATCACGTTTCAATCCTTGTTTTAGTGGATTTGGGGTAATAATCACAGCCGCACTAGGACAGATATTTGATGTAGTCTTGTTTCAATCCTTGTTTTAGTGGATTTGGGGTAATAATAACCATAACTATTATCAGAAACGTGTCCGTACCTAGTTTCAATCCTTGTTTTAGTGGATTTGGGGTAATAATTGCAAAATTAAGTCCTCTATCAATGTAATTCGTAAGAGTTTCAATCCTTGTTTTAGTGGATTTGGGGTAATAATTGGTGGGTAATAGCTACGGTGCTTATGAGCAAATTATGTTTCAATCCTTGTTTTAGTGGATTTGGGGTAATAATGTGGTTTTGCTTTTTGTCGACTTTTACGTCAAACTGTTTCAATCCTTGTTTTAGTGGATTTGGGGTAATAATCAAACTTAAGTCCTCTATCAATGTAATTAGTAAGGGTTTCAATCCTTGTTTTAGTGGATTTGGGGTAATAATCAAACTCGGTACATTTGAAAACTATTCGCATCAGAAGTTTCAATCCTTGTTTTAGTGGATTTGGGGTAATAATAAGTTAGTGACGCTCAAAAAGATGTTAATAGAGAACGTTTCAATCCTTGTTTTAGTGGATTTGGGGTAATAATTATAGTTGTATTTTTCCAAAATAGCCTTTGCAGGCGGTTTCAATCCTTGTTTTAGTGGATTTGGGGTAATAATAGATGAAAAAGCCAAAGCAGCAGCAGCTGAAAAAGCGTTTCAATCCTTGTTTTAGTGGATTTGGGGTAATAATGTGTCGTTAGAGGCTCAATTACTTTCACTTAACGAAGTTTCAATCCTTGTTTTAGTGGATTTGGGGTAATAATACGACAAACGCAAATTAGACAGTGAGCAATCATTAGCGTTTCAATCCTTGTTTTAGTGGATTTGGGGTAATAATCATAAAGTAACCACAAAGGCGGTTCGTAATTATCAGTTTCAATCCTTGTTTTAGTGGATTTGGGGTAATAATAGGGCAAAGGGCGAGGTTGGATATTACTTTCTAAACGTTTCAATCCTTGTTTTAGTGGATTTGGGGTAATAATTGGTACAACATTATTGAATACAGGACAAGTTGATGGTTTCAATCCTTGTTTTAGTGGATTTGGGGTAATAATAATCAATGAAAACACACGACAGCTACCTGTGCGCCCGTTTCAATCCTTGTTTTAGTGGATTTGGGGTAATAATATTTGGAAGTTCTTTTTTTACAAATTTTTTTCTAATGTTTCAATCCTTGTTTTAGTGGATTTGGGGTAATAATACTTTGAATCTCGTTGTTTTGAAGTGTCGGAAGAAGTTTCAATCCTTGTTTTAGTGGATTTGGGGTAATAATTTAGGACAGGAAAGAACGAAAATTTGTCACACTTAAGTTTCAATCCTTGTTTTAGTGGATTTGGGGTAATAATTTTCTGCTCTTCTGTTTCCTGTTCTAAGCAGGGCGCGTTTCAATCCTTGTTTTAGTGGATTTGGGGTAATAATTGTGGGTGAAGATTTTTGCAACGGCACAATATTTCTTAGTTTCAATCCTTGTTTTAGTGGATTTGGGGTAATAATTACCATAAAAGCAGGCAAAAAAGTAACAAAACTGCCGTTTCAATCCTTGTTTTAGTGGATTTGGGGTAATAATTTTTTGCATATCTTTGTCTATCAAATTTCTGCATGTTTCAATCCTTGTTTTAGTGGATTTGGGGTAATAATATCCAACTTTGACTAAGCTAAAAAATTGCACCTTCTGTTTCAATCCTTGTTTTAGTGGATTT
>JAYVGJ010000141.1:0-3908 GCA_043772375.1 Raineyaceae bacterium
GAAGATTATCCTTATAAAGCTATCATTACCAAATCTATAGATGGTAAAACAGTAGAGGAAATCATAGAACTTGCTAATACTGTTGCTAAACCAGGTGCAACTTCTAGGGCTTACAAAGGCACGCCTAGTAAGATACGAGGAATCGTTAATGGGTTGTATAATAAACTACAAATTATTGAGAATAGTGGAACTGCAAATACTATTACAAATGCTCAATTAGTTGAGGCAACAGCTAAATTAAACGCTATGCAGGCAAAATTACTGCAAATAGGCACTACTTGGGGACAAGTAGCAAGTTGTGGAATATTGGGTTTGGGATCTTGTACTGGTATGCTTTATACTCCTTTTGCTTCAAATGCGCCTATTAACATTTTAGCTGATTATCTACAGGCTGGCTTGGCAATAACTGATGTATGTTTAATGGTGGAGTTGAAAGCAGGCACTATTAATCCTAGGCGCAAATTTGGGGTGGATATTTTAGATAAGATAATAACTAAAAAAGACTTTAGTCCAAATGATTGCCAATTAACGGAGGAAGAAGCAACAATAGAAGTATACTACCATTATACAAATGAAGCAGGAATGAATGCTATTCTAGCTTCAGGAGTATTGTATCCTTCTCTAATAGCTAATAATCCAAATGATGCAAGATATGGAGATGGACAATATATATCAGATATTAAACCAGGAGAAAAAAGATCTGGACAATTAGCTTTTATTTTTATAGCTATGGGACATCAGGGAAATAAATTTACTCATTACGTAGGAATTAAAACTAGTGGACTATCTATTAAAAAAGGAAGACCAAATGTATTTGTAATCTTAAATAGTCTCCCTCTAGATATTTCACAACGCATAGTAAGTAGTGGTACAAATTAAATATAAAACAAAATGAAATATCTAAAATGTGATTGGATTCACAATTATGATGACTGTCCTTACTCTTTTTACAATGAAATAGGCAAGGACAATTTTGAAATAAGAAAAATTGAATTTTTCAAAAACGGTTTAGTTGCATACGCCAGCAAAGAGATTGAATATCACACATTTTTATCAGAAGCAACAGTTCCCAGTGTTGAAGAGATAAATTTAGATATTCAATTCAAAGCGGAGTTAATAACTCAAGAAGAGTTTGAAATATTATGGAAAAAATATGTTGTTCAAAATATTAAGTAAATTATTTTTACATATATTATTTTCTGAGAGTTTGTACTATTTTTAATAGTATGAAGGGTGAAACTGTTGAGAAAGAAGAAAAATACTGTTTACAACAAATAGTGGATATTTTGGATAAAATAATAGCCAAAAAAGCCCTTACACCAAATGATTGCCAATTAACAGAATCAGAAAGTAATGAATGCCCAGAATTTGCCACCAGTAAGGCAAAAGCTAATAGTATTGGTGCTACTACTGCAAGTATTGCCAATACTTCACTTGCCATTGTTAAACTTTGCAGTTTTATTGGAGATAAGCCTACACGTGAAGCTATCAACATAAAGCTTACTAGCTACACACCAGCAGAAGTAAGGGCATTTTTTGAAGATATAAATAACACAACGGTCTGTAATAATGGTGGTTGTCTTGCAAATAATGTACAAAATCTAAATGCAGATTATGTTAGTGCTCGGAAAATAGTATATGATGCCCGTTGTGCTGGTTGTGATATAAAAAGAGAGATGGACTGGGGATTATTAACTAGCGTAAGGTTACTTTTGGGAGATGCCACGTTTTTAAATGATATAAAAACCACAGAATCTACAGGACAACAAGCATTAAGCATTATTATTGCAAGAAATAAGCGAGCTAATTGTTTTGTTTGTTCTTTGCCAAATGCTGACGCAAGACATCTACGAAAAATAACAGAATACTTAGATGATGTTTATAACTTTGTAGTGAATTATGGTGGTCTTAGGAACGTTCCACTACTTCCTGTAACCACAACACCAGACCCACTAATAGACAAAGTAGGGTTTTCAGAAGTAATTGGCGCAAAAGGAATAAAAAATGCAGGTACTCCACAAGTAGAAGGAACAGCTTTTATTTTAAAGTTCCTTAATTCTAATGAATTTACTACTATGATAGGTAGTATAGGCTCTATCAGTGGTTTTGAGGTAAAATACCAACAAGGCTCTGAGTGTAGTGCGGATATCACGCTAATAAACAATAGGCTTATTGAGTGCAAGAGTTGGAATTTATACAATCCAAATACTTGGGATAATATGCCAAGTAACCAGTTTTTAACGTATATTGGGGCAACATCTTCTATGAATAATCTTCAGTATTGGTTTGAAGGCATAAAAATTACAGGAACTACAGATGCCCAAAAATTAACTAATTTAAAAACGAAATTTCAGGAAGTTTTTAGAAAAAATAACCCAGCAGGTAATAATATTGTCTTTGAAAAGATTTGGAGCAATACAAATGGATTGAGAGAAAGTTTGTTTGGAAATATACAACCACAAGATTTGGTAATACAAAAGCCTATAAAACAAGCATTATTTGCTACTTGGGTTTCAGATACTAATAATTCATTGTACAATTTTATAAAAGTAAAATAACTGTGTATAAACTATTAACAAAGTTCAATCATATTGATAATTATAGTGTTTTCAATGATAATTTACTATACTTCAAAGAAGGGTTCTTATATTTAAATAATTCTAGAGTTATTATAAATGATGAAAAAATAATTGGAGGTTATATAGATTTTCAAGGTATTTCAAATATTGTTACTCATAATAAAGTTTATTGGTATAATATTTTTGATATTCTTATAGTTACAGAACATTTTTCAGGGTTTCTAAATATTGAAGTAAGTGAAAATGTTAGGTTATTTAGAAATATTAATTTACATTATTGTTTCTATGATTTACAGAAAAAGGAAATTATTAAAACTTTTAAAGCAAAGTTTAATAATTTATATCCATCCGCATATGTAAATGGGTGTTTATTTATTCATAAATTTCCAGAACAAATAATTCAATCTCTCTCCCTTCTCACAGGTTTATACAAGTGGGAAGTGCCATTAAACCGTAATGGAGAGATTTTTAAGGTTTTGGGAGTACGTGAAAATGAGTTAGTAGTTTGTTTTAAACAAGGTTTAGACTATTATGGTTTGCTTGGCATTGCTATTGAAACGGGCAAAATTATGTGGAATATAGATGATAATTTTTTATTAAATGGCTTAAATATGTCCTTTACGTCTAATCAAGCAAGTATTTTTAGTACAAAAGGAGAAGGTAGAAACAGTTATTTTATAGAACTTGACCTAACTACCAAACAAGCTATCAGATATGGTGAAATTGTGGATTTATGCAAAGAAAAACTAGCTATTTCAACTAGCTTTTTAAAAGATGATTTAGTATATTTTACAGCAGGTAATCATACTTTTTTCCCAAATACAATAGGTATTTTTGACTATAAAACACTCAAATTATTATGGAAACATACTTTTTCTTTTGATAAACACACACATCTAAAAGAGATGCAAGTAGCAGAAAATAAACTGTACGTATTGGATAGTGGAGGCACTTTGCATATTTTTGAGAAAGAAAACGTATACAATGAAATCATATAAATATTTAAAGATTTTACCTTTGTTTTTGCTTTTTCTTTTTTTGAGTTTTGATTTACGAGCAGAAGATACGCTTTCTGTTGTGCGTATGCGCAAGCAAATGCGTGCGCATTTGAACTTAATGGGTAATAAACTTGCTGAAAAAATCAGTTTAAATAATAAAAAACCACTTAAAGAACAAAAAGCAGAAGATTATATTTTGAGTTTTACGCCTGTCAATGATGCTGGCGTTGTTTATGAGTGGGTGAATGGTGGGGTTAGTTTTTTCACGCCTTCTGTGCTGAATGATATAAAAGCAAGTATTTCTGGTTTTAATATCTCCAAAAATGATGAT
>JAYVGJ010000142.1:0-4337 GCA_043772375.1 Raineyaceae bacterium
GCAGATTCTTTCTGTTTTTTGTTTTTTTTCATCAATTAAATGTAAGAAGAAAAATCTGCCTTTTTATAAAAAATATCAAAATTATGTCCAAAGTCTAATAATTGACAAGTTAGAAAATGAGTTTCCAAATTTAAAAATATCAAAAAACGAAACCTTATTCGGAGCAGGGACTCACGACATAGGAAAGGCAATAATTACGAATGAGCTATATGGTAATGGAAATGAACACGAAGAAACAGGATACGCAATACTCTTAGAAAATGGAATAAGTGACAATTATGCTCGTTTTGCGAAAACACACGGAAATTGGTTAGATACTAACTTAAAAATAGAAGATTTAATTGTATCTCTTTCAGACAAGATTTGGAAAGGTAAAAGAATAAACGAACTTGAAGAGCATATAACAGAAAAGATAGCAAAACAACTTGATATTGATTACTGGGACACACTAATAAAACTTGATAAAGTAATTTCTGACATCGTTATTGGAGCGGATAGGAGATTGTTGTGGCAAAATCAGCCATAGGTAAAATGCCCAGCCGCCAACTTGGGCTTGGCGAAAGTGGGGCAGAGGTAAGTAGTTGAACTTTTGGAATTTATTTGGGGATTTGTAATTATTTGGGCTTTTGTGCTAGGATTTCCCCACCTTCGCCAAGCCTTGTACGTTGGGCGTTACTGTAAAAAAGTGAGCTAACAGAACAAAATTTAAACCAAAAAAATATGATAACTCAAGTACAAAAGGGTAAAAACTATTTTTACCAAATCTCTCTGGCTATGCTCGTGGCTATGATAAGCATTGTCGGCTGTAAGAAAACAGAGGAAACACCAAAACCAACACCAGTAATAACAGAATTTAAGGCTACAAGTGGCTGGGTAGGTGATGTGGTAACCATTACAGGCACAGATTTTGGTATTGATGTAGCTAACAACATTGTTAAATTTGGGGATAAAGTAGCCACAGTAAGCACTGCTACAATAACCGAACTTAAAGTAAGTGTACCTGTTGGCGCAACAACTGGAAAAATAAGTGTGACCGTAAATGGTGTTACAGGCACTTCTACCGCAGATTTTGTGGTGAATACAGAAACGGTTTATATTGCGGGTCAAGGAGGATATTGGAAAAATAAAAAGTTCCTTAAAAAAGGAAGTGGATATGGTTCTTCACTAGTAGTAGTGGGTAATGACGTTTATTACTCTTATAATAATGATATTGGTAATGCTAGAGACTTCAACTCTGGGTACTTTAAAAATGATGTTGCTGTAAGTAACGGTAGTCAAACTTGGGTATATGCAATGGTAGTTGTGAATAATGATGTATATCTAGCTGGTTATGAGCAAAATGCAAGCCTCAAAAATGTAGCAAAATATTGGAAGAATGGAGTAGGAGTGAGTCTTACAGATGGTACAAAAGATGCTGAGATAAAAGCTATGCAAGTGGTGGGAGCTGATGTGTATGTAACTGGAACAGATGGGGGGAACGCAAAATACTGGAAAAATGGCGTTGTTACAAATCTTAGTAATGTTTTAAGTCAAGCATATTCAATTTTTGTTTTAGGGAATGACGTGTATATTGGTGGGTCAGAAAACATTAACAACACAGTCGTTCCAAAATATTGGAAAAATGGAGTGGTAATAACATTGGGTAGTAAAGACGGATTAGTTTATTCTATACAAGTGATAGGAAATGATGTATATGCTGTTGGAAGGGAGTTAAATAGCGCAAATACCCGTTCTTTAGCAAAATATTGGAAAAATGGAGTAAGTGTGAATTTAACTGATGGAATTTCAGGTGGAGGTGCGTATGCTACATCTATACAAGTAGTGGGAAATGATGTACATATTGTTGGTGCTGAAACTACGAGAGCAAAATACTGGAAAAATGGTGTAAATGTAGATATTGAGGGAAACTCTATTGACTTTTCTGCAGCTAATGCTGTTGTCGTTATCCCATAAAAAGCCTTTATTTCCTTAAAACCAGCCCTTAAAACTCGCAAGACACAGCAACGCCCAACTTGGGCTTGGCGAAAGTGGGGCAGAGGTAAGTTATTGAACTTTTGTAATTTATTTGGGGATTTGTAAGTATTTGGGCTTTTGTGCTAGGATTTCCCCACCTTCGCCAAGCCTTCCCCGTTAGCTGTGATATTATGAAAACAATTCCAAAACCAAAGTATTGTGGGCAAGACTGGCTTGAGATGAAACCAAATGGTGATAAAAAATTGTGCGGACATTGCCAAAAAAACATTGTGGATTTCTCAGAAATGAAATGGTCTGAAATTGAGAAAATTCAAAGAGATAATGATAACTCTGTTTGTGGTATGTACTCTGACAAACAACTGACTTATTGGGGACAGGAAATACCATTAAGTACAAATAAGGCACTTTTAACAACTGCTTTTTTAATTGGATTATCAACCAACACATTAGCACAGACAGATATTGAGAAAAAAAACAAAGAAAAAATCTATATACAGGGTTATATTACAAGTAAAACAAAAACAGGACGTGTTGATACGATAGTGGGAACAACTGTTCTTCTTAAAAATACAACAATTGCTACTGTTGCTAATGATAATGGCTTCTACAAGTTAGACATTTCAGGCTATACTGATACCACAAAAGAGCCTGTGATTATTTTTTCAACAATTGGTTATTACGACCTTGAAGTCAAACTAGATAACAACCTACTAAAAGGTGAAGTTAATCAAAATATCCAGCTTGCTGAAGATGAAAGCGCAACCATAGCTTTCTATGTGCGCAAGCCAACGCTTGGACAGAAAATCAAACGAAAATTCAGAAAATGGTTTGGTCGCAAAGAATAAAAAGAACTATTACGAGATAAAAAATACCACAGCTAACTTGGGCTTGGCGAAAGTGGGGCAGAGGTAAGTAATTGAACTTTTGTAATTTATTTGGGGATTTGTAATTATTTGGGCTTTTGTGCTAGGATTTCCCCACCTTCGCCAAGCCAACGGGCGTTAGGCGCAATTTATTTTTTGATATTGGAAATATCAAAAAAACTGCGCCTAACGTAGTCTTGGCGAAAGTGGGCAGAAGTAAGTAATTGAACTTTTGGAATTTATTTGGGGGTTTGTAATTATTTGGGCTTTTGTGCTAGCATTTCCCCACCTTCGCCAAGCCAACGGGCGTTGTATGCAATTTCACTAAAGTATTAACGGATACTTAGTGAATTGAGGTACATTATTGACTAAAAACAAATTATGACTTACAAAATACTGTTATTCTTAATCACATTTCCTATTGCTTTATTTGCTCAAAAAGATACAGTTGAAGGCGAAGCGGAATATTTAAAGCACTATGACTGTTTATATCGTCCAGGAAACATTTTGGTTGTCCAGAAGAAGGGAAAATTAATCAAAAATTATAATCCGACTAGACCAGTTAAAGCGGGCTTTGTAATCAGAATGGAGGCTGTTTATGATATAGAATTTTCAGATAAAAAACGCTATAAATCAGGTGTTATCAAAAATATAACTACTGACAGTATTACACTTACTTCCACATTTAACGAAAAATGTGCGTTCTACGAAGGTAGAAAATATGAGTTGATAACTTATCCAATTAGTTCCATAAAAGTTGTTCGTTTTATAAGTGATAGGTCTTTAGGCTTGTTTAATAGAGTAAATATTGAAAATAAATATGATCTTATTGTAAAAGTAGTTGATAAAGCTAAATTCTGTCCAGCTTTATTGACATTTCCAAAACGTAATTACGAAGTTAAGGTTTGCCATTACTATTTGACAAGTCAAGGCTATGACGTATTATTTGAAACTAATGGCTTTTTGGATTTTATGGAGTATGAAGTTGAATGGAAGTAACCAAAACTGCATACAACTTGGGCTTGGCGAAAGTGGGGCAGAGGCAAGTGATTGAACATTTGGAATTTATTTGGGGATTTGTAAGTATTTGGGCTTTTGTGCTAAGATTTCCCCACCTTCGCCAAGCCAACGGGCGTTGGCTGCCATATTTGGGCGACACCACAAACATCATAACAGACAATGAAAAAATTAATATTATTACTTTTTACAATTTTTACGCTGACAAACGTATTTGGACAGACCGACAAAAATAGTAACCCAATTTTCAATAGCAACCTAATTAGTGAAGAAAAATTTGAGAACTTTGAATTGACATCAAGCTATTACAATATCAAAGAAAATATCTCTAATAAAAAATCCTCCGTCTATGTAAGAGACAACCCAACATTGGACGACTACATCAAATTTTTCTGATACTAATGTTTTTTGTGGTGTTGTCTAAAACCGTTCATAGAGGCTGCTATCAGCATATTTTGTAGCCAACTTTTATGGTAAACAAAT
>JAYVGJ010000143.1:0-3241 GCA_043772375.1 Raineyaceae bacterium
GCAGATTCTTTCTGTTTTTTGTTTTTTTTCATCAATTAAATGTAAGAAGAAAAATCTGCCTTTTTATAAAAAATATCAAAATTATGTCCAAAGTCTAAAGAAAAACAAAAATGGATAACCGAAAAATATGGCAATTGATTCTAATTCCATTGATAATATTCTTTACTGTTTGTTGTAGACCAAAAGTACATACAATAAAAGTCAAATGTAACTTTTCTGATTCTACTTTATTAGTACTTGATACCAACTATATAGTTGAAAGATTCTATATAAAAAATAATTATGGAGTAGTATTATACGATGTAGAGATTATGCCAAAAGCAAAAAAAGTCAGGATATTTGCTAGTAATACAACATTTAAAACAAGTGGTGGCAAACTAATTATTGAGAATGATACAACACTCAAAAAAAGAATGTGTGCTATTGTATATGGATTGACAAGTAAAAAATCTTTTTTAGTTGCAGCTGATTTTTCATATGGGAAAGACACAGTTATTTATTTAGAATCTGATAAAAAACCCTACTATTAGAGTTCCTGTGGTGTCAGGTTTTTCCTGTGTTGTCAGGTTTTCCTGTGGTATCAGGTTTTTCTACCTGACACCAAACTACGCCAAACAATGTATTCAGGCACTTTTCCGCCGTTGAATTCTATGACAAAACCAAATCTTTTTGATAATTTATGCCGTTGTTGGTGTTCTAGCGTTAGCGACACCACCAACGCACTACGTAGAGCAATGTATAATTTCTAATTCATTTCCAGTTGTAGGCGCACCAAATTATTATAAATACCTTCATTTTGGGCAAAAAGTTCGTCGTGTGTGCCTTGTTCCATAATATTGCCATTGCCCAAAACATAGATTTTATCCACTTTTCTTATGGTAGCAAGCCTGTGCGCAATAATAATGGTAGTACGGTTTTGCATCAAATTATCCAAAGCATCAGCTACTAATTTTTCAGATTCTGCATCAAGAGAGCTAGTAGCCTCATCAAGTACCAAAATACGTGGATTTTTGAGTATAGCACGAGCAATAGCAATGCGTTGGCGTTGCCCGCCAGAAAGTTTTATACCTCTTTCACCTACCACAGTATCAAATTTCTCTGGGAAACCTTCAATAAAATCAAGTGCGTTGGCTTGTTTTGCAGCTTCTATTATTTCTGCATCTGTGGCAGAAAGTTTGCCATAAGAAATATTTTCTCTGATAGTTCCACCAAATAAAATGACCTCCTGCGGCACAATACCAATGTTTTGACGCAAATAAGGCGTGTTGATGTCGTTGATATTTTGGTTATCTATGCTGATTTGTCCGTTAGTAGTCTCTAATTTATAGAATTTCATAAGTAGTTGTGCAATAGTAGATTTTCCTGCGCCACTATGCCCCACAAGAGCTATTTTTTGCCCTGCCAAAATCTCAAAATTGATGCTTTTTAGCACCTGCACGTCTGTACGTGTAGGATAAGAAAATTGCACATTTTTGAAAACTATATTTCCAGCCACAATAGCAGGTTTTTGTATGATATTTTCAGTTGAATTTCCAGTAGAACTTACTAACAATTTTTCTTCTAATACAAACTCACTTTCTTCTTCCAAAATCTCCAAAATACGTTCAGATGCGCCCACAGTGCGTTGCAGTTGTGCATACAAATCACCCATACCCGCCACAGATGCGCCAATAAAAATCATATACAAAATAAATTCTACCAGTTCTCCAGTCTTCATTTCTCCGCTTGCAATGAGTGTAGCACCATACCAAAGCACAAAAACAATCCCACCAAAAAGCGCAAAAATCAGAAAAGAAACAAACGCACCACGAAAAACAGATGCTTTGAGTGCCACTACAACGACTTCGTCAAGATTTTTGCGGTAGCGTTTCACCTCAAAAAGCTCCATAGTAAACGCTTTGACCACGTTGATGGCTTGAAAAGTTTCCTCCACAATGGTATTGGCTTGTGCCAGTAAATCTTGTGTTTTTTTGGAGAGTTTTCTAATAAATTTTCCAAAGAAAATAGCCGCCACAATCATCAGGGGGAATGTTGCAAGCATTACGAGGGCAAGTTTTGGGTAACTAATCAAAATCAAAGTAATACCAATTAAAAGCACCGCCATTTGCCTAAAAAGTTCTGCCAAATTGAAAGAAAGCATACTTTCTAGTTGCGCCACATCTGTATTCATACGGCTTACAAGCTCACCAACACGGTTTTTTTCAAAGAAACTCAAAGGAAGTGTAATTATTTTGGAATATAATTTGCTTCTGATGTCTGCCATTGTTTTTTCTGTCACGATAGCAAACAAATAAACCCTAAAAAATGATGCCATTGCCTGCAAAACAAGTATTGCAAAGAAAACTAAGGCAACTTGGTTGATAGGATTTGTAACGCCTAAGTTTTTGCAAAAACTGCTTATTGCTACTAAAACGGCATTGCTTTTGCCGTCTGCTACGTCTGTGAGCGTGCCTGCAAGTTTGGGAAAGGAAAGCGTTGTAAGGGTTGAAAGCACCAAAAACAGCATTCCAACAATGAAATAATTTTTGTAGGGAAGTGCAAAACGGAATAATTGGAGTGTTTTTTGGAAGTTTTTTTTGTTGAGCTTGATTTTTTTATCTTCTGGGTTTTCTTCTGCGCTATTGAATTTGCTATTGCGTGCCATTTGTGAGGTTGGTTTTAATTTTGGTGCAAAGATACGTTTTTTATGCTAATTTTATGTTATTCTTCAGCAAACTTATTTATAAAATAATATTCATAAAACAAAAAATAATGTAGAAAGTTGTTTCTTATTTGGAACAAAATATTTTGTAACTGTTTGATTACTAAATAACTAATTACAATGAAAATATTTATTTTTTGTTTTCTTATTTTTATTTTGGAAAATACAAAGTATTAACGTACCTTTGCAAACTCTAAAATAGTGGTTATTAAGAACTTATAAATTAGCTTACAAACTAAGATTATTCTTATCAGCCAACCATAAAAAAATTAGAAAAATCTTAGTCGTTTCATTAAACCATCAACGCAAGTGACAAAAGCCGAAATTATTGCAGAAGTGACCGCCAATACAGGCGTGGACAAGCAAGAAGTGCTGAAAATAGTTGAAAAACTATTTGATGTAGTTAAAAAAAATATGATAGAAGGAAAAAATGTTTATGTAAGAGGCTTTGGCAGTTTCATAAATAAAAAACGTGCTGAAAAAGTAGCTCGTAATCTTTCTAAGAACGTAGCAATGATTATTCCTGAGCATTATGTGCCA
>JAYVGJ010000144.1:0-2121 GCA_043772375.1 Raineyaceae bacterium
GGAGAGTTGCTTAATAACAACTTCTAAATCCTTTATCACTTGTTGTTTCATACCCACAAAGATAAAGGATTTTTTTGTATTTTTTGAGCAACCTAGGTCAGACCGCAATCTCTTTTTTAAAGTGTGTACGGTAGCAAAATTAAAATTTATTTTATTTGAAAGATAAATTTATTTTTGTTATGTTTGCTCGTAAATAACACTACAAAAAATTTGCTTTTATTGAGAGTGAGTTTGAAACAAAAATAAAACAATTTATAACCATTTTTTAGCCCTATGATATTAGACAATGAAAACGGAAACCTTAAAGTCCACGAGTGGATTACAAAATATACACAAACAGGAAAACTATCTATCGTTACAGGCTACTTTACCGTTGGAGCTTTGGCATATTTATCAAAAGAAACTAATCATAAAATTGATGAATATAAATTTATTCTTGGTGATATTGTGAGTTTTGATTTTGACAAAGATAGAGCATTAGACCTTCTAAATGAAGATATTAACATTGATGCCTCACTAAAACTTAGCAAAGTGGCAAAAGAAGCCGTAGCTTTTTTAGAACTAGATAAAGTAAAAGCAAAAACATTAGAACCAAATTTTTGCCACGCAAAAGCATATTTGTATAAGCACCAAGAGAAAGACCCACAAAAAGATTATTACATTTCAGGTAGTTCCAACCTCACAGAAGCAGGTGTTGGTATGAAAACCACCAGCAATGTGGAACTAAATATTGCGAGTTTTGGCTCTGACCCACAATACAACGAACTTATAACGTGGTTTGAAAGATTATGGGAAAGACCGCAGGCACACGACTACAAAACTATTGTTGATGCCAAAGGAATTACAACCAAAATTCCTTTCAAACAGTACCTTATTGACGAAATCAAAAAGATTTTTATTCAATACTCTCCAAAACAACTCTATTACAAAGTATTGTTTGAACTTTTTGGTGATGAACTATTAACAGAAAATAATAATCCAGAATTTAACAAACAAATTGGAAGGCTTGAAAACACTGTTATTTATGACTCCTTGTATGAATTTCAGAAAAAAGGCGTTTTGAGCTTGATTAAAATGCTTCAAAAACATAATGGCGCAATTTTGGCTGATGCCGTAGGTTTGGGCAAAACTTGGACTGCTTTGGCAGTAATGAAATTTTATCAGTTGCAGGGACGAGAAGTCATTTTGATTTGTCCTAAAAAACTACAATACAACTGGAAAATTTATCAGAAAAATCAAAACTCAAAATTTGAAAAAGACCAATTTGACTATTTTATGAGGTTTCATACAGACCTTACAAGCAACTTGATGCAAAAATATCAAGACAGAGCAGACAAAAATTTTTCAAATGAAAAACCCAAACTATTCGTAATTGATGAAAGCCACAACCTTAGAAATAGCAAGTCAAAACGCTATGATTTTTTAGTCAAAGAAATACTTTCTGAAAACGTAGATGCAAAAGTATTGATGCTTTCTGCAACTCCTATTAACAACTCGCTCGTAGATATTAGAAATCAATTTAAACTTATTGTGGGTGGCAAAACAGGCGGTTTTGAAGAATCTCTTGACATCAAAAATATTGATTATACCTTCAAAATAGCGCAAGAAGCATTCAATAAGTGGGCGCAAGAGCCACAACCAAAAATAGGAGAATTTATTAAGGCGTTACCTGCTAATTTTTTCAAATTAACAGATGCCTTGACTGTGGCGAGAACTCGTAAAATGATTGAAGGACAACAAGATGGACTAGAATTTCCTAAAAAAACAACGCCAGAAAATATTTTTGTAACACCAAAACAAATTGGAAATTTTGAAACTTTTGAGGAATTATTTGACCAATTTCCTCCAATGCTTTCAGGTTATCAGCCTTCTTTTTATAATAATTTCCTTGATACAACAGACAAAGCACACGACGAAAAACAGAGGGATAAATTTTTGGTGAAAATGATGTATATCTTGCTCGTCAAAAGGTTAGAATCTTCTTGGTTTTCTTTTTATTCAACAATGAACAAGATTTTAGTGCATCACCAAAATGCACTAGACCGCATCAGAGAATATCAGAAAACAAAAAAAGAAACTAATTGGAATGATGACCAAATAGCTCTTTTTGAAGATGATGAT
>JAYVGJ010000145.1:0-8116 GCA_043772375.1 Raineyaceae bacterium
TGATGTTTTGCAACGCAAATATACACCTTTTGCAATAAAAGTGTGTCATAATATTCTGAATTTCAATTTATTATGACCACTTTCTTAACAACAACTTAACAGATGGAGGTACTGCACCTACCAAAATTATTACAGGAAATTCACTGAGTAATTGGACTGCTATTACAGGAACTATTAATGCTGTAAATATTACATACTGGAATGGAGTTTCATCACTTTCTACTAACACTATTACCAATTTAACAGGGCAGGGTGCTATTACAGGCATTACAATGGGAGCAACTGTAGGTACAGCTACTTCAATAGCAGTTTCTGGAAATATCATTAATAATCTTACTTCCACAGGCACAGGAGGTACTGTAACAGGAATTACTTGTTCAAATACATCTACTGCAATTAATTTTAGTAATAATACCATCAATACTTTGTCTTCCACAGGGGCATTTGCTGTTACAGGCATTAACATTACAGGAAATACTGCTAATAATGTTTTTAAGAATAAAATCTATGACTTATCAGGTAGCAATGTGTCCTCTACAGTTACTGGGATAAATATTGGTAGTGGCACAACCAATAACATTTATAATAACCTCATAGGAGATTTACGAACTCCTGCTGCTAATGCTGCAAATCCTTTGAATGGTATTAACATTACGGGAGGAACAACTTCAAATGTATATTATAACACAGTATTTTTAAATGCTACAAGTTCTGGAGGATTGTTTGGCTCAAGTGCTATTTCAGTTTCTACTGCCCCAACTGTAACATTAAGAAATAATATTTTTGTTAATAATTCTACCACAACAGGAGCAGGTTTGGCAGTAGCTTACCGTAGGTCAAGCACCGCCTTAATTTCTTATGGTGGAACTTCTAACAATAATTTATTTTATGCGGGTACACCAAGTGTAAATAATTTAATTTTTAATGATGCTACAAATAGTGACCAAACTTTAACAGCTTTCAAAGCAAGAATGTCTACAAGAGATGCTGCTTCAGTAAGCGAAAATCCTACTTTTCAGTTCCTTGTTGGCTCAAATGCTGCTTTTCTAAAACCAAGCATCTCAGTAGCTACACAAATTGAAAGTGGTGCTGTCAATATTGCAACTTTTACAGATGATTATGTAGGTACAATTAGACAAGGCAATGTCGGTTATGCTGGTACAGGTACAGCCCCTGATATAGGTGCGTGGGAAGACAACTACATTCCTACTGATTTAACTGCCCCTGTTATTTCCTATACAGCTTTAGCTAATATATGTGTTTCTACTCCTTCACTTTCATTAGTGGCTACCATTACAGATGCGAGTGGTGTGCCTACTTCAGGTGCTGGCTTGCCTATGTTGTATTGGCGTTTGAATGCAGGTGCTTACACAGGTGTACAAGGTGTTTCATTGGGTAGCAATCAGTACAAATTTACTTTTGGAGGGGCTACTGTTGTAAGTGATGTTATCTCTTATTATGTTGTGGCACAAGATATGGCTGCTACACCTAATGTAGGTTCATTCCCTAGTGCTGGAGCAAGTGGTTTTTCTGCTAGTCCGCCCGCAGCAACTACGCCTCCTACTACACCTTCTAGCTACACACAATCACCAAGTCTAGTGGGCACTTATACAGTAGGAACTACGGGTAATTATTCCACTTTGACTGCAGCGGTTTTGGCTTATAATAGTTCTTGTTTGTCTGGCGCAGTTGTATTTGCTTTGACAGATGCAACTTATTCAGCAAGTGAAACATTCCCTATTATTATCAATGCAAATTCGTTTGCAAATGCTACAAATACCTTGACAATACGCCCTAATACAGGTGTAACGGCTACTATTTCAGGAAATGGTGTTGCGGCGGTTACGCTTATTCGTTTGAATGCGGCTAAATTTGTAACCATTGATGGGAGCAATACTGTAGGCGGTACGACTAGAAATTTAACCATTACTAATACAAATACTGCTGGTTCTTCTAGCACTCTTTCTATAGTTTCTTTGGGTTTAGCCACAGGTACTTTGAATAGTACTATTCAGAATTGTAATATTAGTACAGGGACAACAACCGCTACAACATACGGTATTTCTATTGGTGGAACACCTGGTGTAGCAGGTGCAGACAACGACAATACCACCATTCAAAATAATAATATTACAATAGCTTCTGTAGGTATCTACGCAAGTGGTACGACTGCAATAAGTGCGGGAGGTTTGGATAATTTATCCATCATTGGTAATAGCGTAACTACCACTAATGCCGTTGCTACAATAGGTATTCAAGTAGCAAATGCCTTGACTAGTGCTGTTACAGCAAATACTATTAGTGTGGAAACAAGCGCAGCTACTCAACCTGTTGGTATCTCCTTAGAAACGGGTTTTGTATCTTCTACTGTTACCCAGAATATCATCACCAAAGTCTTGGCTACTAATGTTGGTGGATATGGTGGCAGAGGTATCACTATAGGTACTGGTACTGCTACAAGTAACGTAACAGTAGCCAATAATGTAATTTATGGGGTAAATGGTTCTAATTGGTCAAGCTTTGATAATTCATCTTGTATGGGTATTGGAATTGGTATCATTGGAACTTCTATCACTTTGACTACTACCACAGGAGGTATAAACTTGTATTATAATAGTGTGAATATGACTGGTAGTATGGGAACAGGTTCAACTGCAGCCCTTACAACTGCTTTGTATGTAGGAAGTGCGGCAAGTGCCTTAAATATTAGAAATAATATTTTTGTCAATACGCAAGTAGGTACTAATGCAGGGCAAAAAAACTATGCAATTTATTCTGCGGCTGCAATGGGGGCTTTTGCCACTATTAACTATAATGATTATTTTGTTAGTAATACATTCAATGCAGGTTCTGCTGTACTTGGCTTTTTAACAAGTGATAGAACCAATTTAGCAGGTATTGTAGCAGGATTTGGGCAAAACGCCAATTCCTTAAATGCAGACCCTTTATTTACTTCTCCGACTAATTTATTGCCAACTAGTATTGTTATAGATGACAAAGGTATTGTCATTGCAGGAATTACAACAGATATAATCAATGCTGCAAGGTCTGCAAGTACGCCTGATGTTGGTGCGTATGAATTTGTGGGGAGTGATGTAATCCCACCCGTAATTTCATATACAGTTTTAAGTAATGTGTGTACTTCTACTCCTTCACGTATATTAGTGGCTACCATTACAGATGCAAGTGGTGTACCTACTTCTGGTGCGGGCTTGCCTATGTTGTATTGGAGTTTGAATGCAGGTGCTTATACAGGTGTGCAAGGTGTTTCATTGGGTAGTAATCAGTATCAATTTACTTTTGGAGTTGCTACTGTTGCAAGTGATGTAGTTTCTTATTACGTGGTAGCACAAGATATGGCTGGCACACCTAACGTAGGTTCATTCCCTAGTGCTGGAGCAAGTGGTTTTTCTGCTAGTCCGCCAGCAGCAGCTACGCCTCCTACTACACCTTCTACATATCTACACGCAACAGGGCTTGCGGGCACTTATACGGTAGGAACTGCGGGTAATTATCCAACTTTGACTGCAGCGGTTGCTGCTTATAATAGTTTATGTTTGAATGGTGCAGTTATATTTGTTTTGACAGATGCTACTTATTCAGCAAGTGAAACATTCCCTATTACTATCAATGCCAATACTGATGCAAATGCTACCAATACTTTGACCATTAAAGCCACACAAGCAGCTACTACCATTACAGGCAGCAGTGCATCAGCTTTATTGGTTTTAAATGGTGCAGATTATATCATACTTGATGGTTCTATTGGTGCAACTGTTAATGCAGTATGCCCTTTGGCAACTGCAAGTCGTGATTTGACATTTACTAATACCAATACAAGCACTTCAAGTGCAGTAATTTGGTTGCAAACTACCGCAGGTCTAGATGCAGCTACAAATAATATTATCCGTAACTGTAATATTGTAGGTAACTCACCGACTACAACCTTAATTGGTATTGGTAGTGGTAGCCCGACAATTAGCAGAACAAGTTTAGGAACTGGTAATAATAACAATGCTTTCATCAACAATAATGTAAGCAAAGTGCAAAATGCTATCTATTCGCAAGGAGCAAGTTTAGCTAATAAAAACACAGGTACTGTTATTAATCAGAATGTTATCAATACAGCTTCCCCCAACAATGTCCGTTTGAGTGGTATCATGGTTGGCTTTGAAAATAATGTTATGATTAGTGGCAATAATATAGGTAATATCTCTGGTGGTAGTGCTGCTTATGCTTATGGTATATCAGCAGGTCTTTTATCAGTTATTGCTACTGGTACTACAACAGGAAATGAAGTTACTAATGCCACAATTACAAATAATATTATTGGTTCTATCCGTTCTGCAAGTACTTATGGTGTTGCTGGTATTAGTATAGCATCAGCCGCCACAGGCACCACATTGATAGCTAATAATATGATTTCTGATGCATACACAAATGGCACGGCTGGTGATATTGGTGCAGGTATTTATGTTGGTGGTGGTGTAGCTACAACTAATGTATTCTATAACACAATTACCATGACCTCTACTTTAGCAGGTGGTAGCCATAGCAATTTTGGTATAGCAATCAATGGAAGTAATCCTATTGTAAATTTACGAAATAATATTATTGTCAATACGGGTAGTAATGGTGCTATTAATGTTGCAATTGGATTAGCGTACTCAACTTTTACTAACCTTACTTCTAATAATAATGACTTATTTGTAAGTGGAACAGGTGCTGTTATTGGACAAACAGTAAGTTTAGCAAATACAGGAGGTACTATACACACTACTTTAGCAAATTGGACTACAAATACTACACAAGATGCTGCATCTTTAAATGTTAGCCCTGTATTTACTTCAACAACAGATTTACATTTGGTAGCAAATGATGCTGCGAATATAACTATGGCAACAGGAGGAACTACTGTTAGTGTTACAAATGATATTGATTGTACTACAAGAGGTGCTACTCCAAGTATTGGTGCTGACGAATTTATTTCTGTTGCACCACCAATTATTACTTATACACCTTTGACAAGTGGTTGCACAATTCTAAGAACTTTAACAGCAACTATCACAGATACTGATGGAGTGCCGACAACAGGGGCAGGTTTGCCTGTTTTGTATTTTAAAATTAATGCAGGTGCTTACACAGCTTCTCAAGGAACTTTTGTAAGTGGTAATACTTATACATTTAGCTTAGGAACAGGTTCTGTTAGTGGAGATGTAGTTTCTTATTACATTGTAGCACAAGATATGGCAGGAACTCCGAGTGTAGGTGCTTTTCCAACTTTAGGTGCAGCAGGTTTTACAGCAACACCACCCGCAGCAAGTACGCCGCCGACTACGCCAAGTTCTTACACAGTTGGAGCAACTTTGGCAGGTACTTATAACGTAGGTGCAGGACAAACTTATACGACATTAACCGCAGCAGTGGCAGCTTATAATACAGCTTGTTTGGGTGGTGCAGTAATATTTAATTTAACAGATGCTACTTATTCAGCAGGTGAAACTTTCCCTATTGTTATCAATGCAAATGCAACGGCAAATGCTACAAATACTTTAACTATCAAGCCTGCCACAGGGATTAGCCCAACTATTACTGGTACAAGTGCTGTTACTATTATCAAATTGAATGGTGCTGATTTTATTATTTTTGACGGTAGTAATACTGTAGGTGGTACTACACGTGATTTGACTATTTCTAATACAAATGTAGGCACTAGTTCTGCGGTTATTTGGAATGCAAGCGCAAGCATAACTAATGGAGCTACTGATAATACTTTCAAGAATTTGAATGTACTAGGACAAGCGCCACTCACTACATTTGTAGGTATTTTTAGTGGTAATGGTACTACAATGGGTAGTGCGGCTGATGCCGCTAATAGTAATCTTACTATTCAAAACAACGCAGTTGCTAAATCTCAATACGGAATAGCCATTGCAGGAGTTGTTGCTGGTGATACTGGTAATTTAGTCACACAAAATACTGTTGGCTCGTCTGTAGTAGCTGATTATATTGGATTTATTGGAATGTTTTTCAGTAATAATAATGGTGTGCAAGTAACAAATAATACTATCAGTAATATTATTACAACTTCTAGCAATCCTATAGGTATCAATATAGCAGCAAATGTCACTAATAGCACTTTCAATGCTAATACTATTAGTGGTATAGCTTATACGGGCACTGGGGGATATGGTGGGAAAGGTATGAATATCAATACAGGTACAGCTACAAGTAACCTTACAATTTCTAATAACTCTATTGCTGATATTAGAGGTGATGGTTGGAGTACTTTTGCTACTGATGCTATTGGAGGAATACGCCTACTTGGCATTACTGGTGGCGTAAAACTTTACTCTAATAGTGTAAATCTAGGTAGCAGTAATTTTGCAGGAAATACCTCTGGTACACTATCTGCTGTTCTTTATGTGGCTGCAGGTGTTACAAACTTAGATATTCGTAACAATATCTTTGCTACTAACTTAGTAAATACTGCTGCTGCTGGTGCTAAAAGTTATACTATCTATTCTGCTGCTGCTAATACTGCTTTTACAAATCTTGATTATAATGATTATTTTGTAAGTGGCACACAAGGTGTTTTAGGTTTTATAGGCGTTGATAGAATAACTTTGGCGGGTATCACAACTGGATTTGGACAAAACACAAATTCATTGAATACAGACCCTCAATTTACGTCTGCTACCAATTTATTACCTATTTCTTGCAAATTAGATAATAAAGGGCTAGTAATAGCAGGCATTACAACAGACCTTACAGCTGCAATAAGAAATGTTACTACCCCTGATATAGGAGCGTATGAGTTTACTCAAAATACGGTAGCAAATGTAGCTTTTCTGGCTACCAACGTACAGAGTAATATTACTCTTGTTAATCAGTGTGAAGATAACGGTTGGACTTACTATTCATTGAGTACAGAGCCTACAAAATGGCTTATTGGTATCAACTGGGCAGTTGATGGCTCTCTTTCTCTACTTAATGCTACTGCAAAAGCGGCAGCAGTAACTAAGATTGTCCTTGATGCAAGTGCTACAAGTGCCACAAGCGTACCATTTGCGCAAGGAATTTGGACAACTGGGCGTTATTGGGACGTAAATATAGGTGCAAATCTACTAGATGAAGTCGTAGCAGTACGTTATTATTTTGATGCCGCAGAAATAACGGCTATTAATGCATCTGCTAGTGCTTTTGCCACACTATATAGTGCGCCTTATATTCCTGCTAAGTTTTTCAAAACGGTGGGAAGTGCCTTTAATCCAGCTACACAAGTTACGTATAATAGCATTAATAGTGGGAATGTGCTTATCCTTACCCCTGATACTACGCCTACAGGTACACATAATGGTGTGAGTTATATAGAGTTTCCAACTATTAGCTCGTTTTCTGGTGGTGGTGCTTTTGCGCAAGTGGGTGTTACGCCTTTGCCTGTAGAACTTTTGAGTTTTTCAGGTAAAAATCAAAATAATACAAATATCCTTACGTGGGCAACTACAAACGAGGTAAATAATAAATATTTTGAGATTGAAAGAAGTATCAATGCGAGCGTGACTGCTCTGGAATTTACTAAAATAGGTGTTGTAAATGCAAATACAACTAATGAAAGTATCAAAAATTATACTTTTAATGATGTTTCTTTTACTGCAAACACTAATTATTATAGATTAAGACAAGTTGATAACAACGGAAAGGCAAGTTTTAGTAAGATAATCACTATCAACAGTAGTAAAATTGCTGATTTTAGTGTTGATATCTATCCAAATCCTAGTAAGAACGTGTTTAACATTGATGTAAACGGCAATATGAGTGGTAAATACAGTGTTGTTGTCTATGATATGCAAGGTAGAAGCCTTATCACGTCAGAAGTTAGTGGTAATAAAGCAGTTATTAGTCTTGACAATTATGTTTCTGGTGTTTACTTTGTAAAAATCAGTAATGAAAACAGTATTATTACAAGAAAAATAGTGAAAAATTAACCATAATGCAATCAATAACGTGGGGTTTCACCCCAGTAATGTTAATTTCTGATTTTAAAAAATGATTAATATTTTATTTATTGTATTAAAACCCTGAAAGGGTTTAATATTAATAGCCGTAGGTCGTA
>JAYVGJ010000146.1:0-2991 GCA_043772375.1 Raineyaceae bacterium
CTAAGGAGGGGTTAGGGGTGGTTATAGAACTTTTTTGCGTAAGTCCTATCTAAGTTAAAATATTTTGTTTTTTTCTATTTCTTTTCCTAAATTGCGGGAAATATGCTTAATAGCAGATTTTCCAAATCTTTTACTTCTTAATCCTTTTGTGTTTGTATCGTCACTACAAATATAAAGGATTTTTCAAATTTTTGATAGCCTACCACACCGCAAAGCTCATACCCTACAATACCAAACCTAAAAAATTATGAAAATTTTGATGCTTGATAATTACGACTCATTTACCTATAATTTGGTACAACTTGTCAAAGAAAATTCACCTTTTGAGATAGATGTACTTAGAAATGATGAAATTAGCCTTGCTGATGTAGATAATTATGATAAAATTATTCTCTCGCCTGGCGCAGGCGTGCCACGTGATGCGGGCATTATGTGTGAGTTGATAAAAATATATCAAAACACTAAAGCTATTTTTGGTGTTTGTCTTGGAATGCAGGCAATAGGAGAAGTCTTTGGCGCAAATTTGGTGAATATTGATGCACCTTTGCACGGAGTTTCTACGCCTATAAAACATCATTCTAACAAACTTTTACGTAATATTCCAACTGAATTTAAGGTTGGGCGGTATCATTCGTGGGCGTTGGAAAGTGCTACTATTCCCAATAATTTGGAAATTACGGCTACTGATTTTGAGGGTGTTGTAATGGCAATAGAACATAAAACTTTACCAATTTTTGGTGTTCAATTTCATCCAGAAAGCATTTTAACGGATTTTGGAAAGGAAATAATGGTGAATTTTCTGAATGTATCTGTATTAAACCCTTAGGGTCTTAACTTATTGATATTCATAGTTTTAACAAATTAGACCCTAAGGGTTTTAGTATTATCCAACAAATGAATTTTAAGATTATCATAGAAAAACTGATGTCAGGCTACAAATTAAGCACTTTGGAAGCCTACGAGTTGATGAGCAAAATAGGTGAAAACGGCTTTAATGAAGGGCAAAATACTGCCCTAATTATTGCCCTAAGTTGCCGTGATATTGCTCTGGAAGAGATTATTGGCTTTAGAAACGCACTTTTAGATTTGAGCATTCCGACAACACTCACTCAATATGATGCCATAGACCTTTGTGGCACAGGAGGAGATGAAAAAAACACTTTTAATATTTCTACTTTGGCAGCTTTTGTGGTGGCTGCAGCGGGCTATAAAGTGGCTAAACACGGCAATTATGGCGTTTCTTCTGTAAGTGGCTCGTCTAATGTCTTAGAAAAATTAGGTTACAAATTTTCTAATGATTCTTCCAAATTAGAAAAAGAATTGAATGAATTAAATATCTGCTTTTTGCACGCTCCTCTGTTTCACCCTGCGCTCAAAAATGTTGGTGCAATACGCAAACAACTAGGTATTAAGACTATTTTTAATACACTAGGACCTCTCGTAAATCCTGCTAAAACCAAAAAACAGTTTGTAGGCGTTTATAACCTAAAACTTGCTAGATTGTATCATTATTTGTTGCAACAAGATAAAAAAAACTATGTGGTTGTACATTCTGTTGATGGTTATGATGAGATTTCTTTGACTGCAAACGTACAATATCTTTCTTCTCGTGGCGAAAACCTACTTAATCCCACTGATTTTGGGTTTGAGATGCTCACGCAGGAAAGCCTTTTTGGAGGTGATACGCTGGAGCAAGCTCGTGATATTTTTGTTGATGTAATTTCAAATAAAGGTACTCAAGCGCAAAATAATGCAGTTATTGCCAACGCAGCAGCAGGAATACAATGTTTTGAGGACAAAAAAACACTGCTAGAGTGTGTCAGTATTGCGCAAGAAACACTTAAAAGTGGCAAAGCAAATGAATTATTAAAGAAAATTGTAAATTAGAAATAAACACAAAATATTGATAAATCTGTTTATTTTGTATTAAAAAACCCTGAAAGGGTTAAACAATCATAGCCGTAAGTCGCACTTACGGAACGTGGTAATAATGTATTAAAAACCAATTAGCAAAATGTTATACGAAATCATAGAAAATACCAAAAAACAGCTAGAGCAAAATAAGGCTTTATTTCCTGTCAAATTACTTGAAAAAAGCATTTATTTTGACTCCAAAGGCGTTTCTTTGGCTGATTATCTCACCAAAAAAGGCAAATCAGGGATTATTGCGGAATTTAAGCGCAAATCTCCTTCAAAAGGCATTATCAACGAGTATGCAGACGTGGTGCAGACGAGCATAGCCTATATGCAGGCAGGCGCATCTGCGTTGTCTATTTTGACTGATAAAACCTATTTTATGGGTAAAAATGAAGACCTTACGCAGGCTCGTAACGCTAATTATTGCCCTATTTTGAGGAAAGATTTTATCATTGACCAGTACCAAATCATTGAAACCAAGTCTATTGGTGCTGATGTGGTGCTTTTGATTGCCGCCTGTTTGAAAAAAGAGGAACTCAAAAAATTATATGATTTTGCTGTTTCTTTGGGGCTTACGGTGCTTTTTGAAATTCACGACAAAAGTGAATTAGATAAACTTCCAACTAATTTATCTCCTCAAAATGCCGTTATTGGTATCAATAACCGCAATTTGAAGACAATGCAAGTAGATATTCAAACTTCTTTTGATTTGATAGAAGACTTAAAAATCAGATTTAAGGATATTATTTTTATCTCTGAAAGCGGTTTAAATGATATTGAAACAGTTAAAAAACTCAAAAAGGTGGGTTATTCTGGCTTTTTGATGGGAGAATATTTTATGAAAACGCCCAATCCTGCAGAAACTTTAAAACAGTTTTTGATGTAAAAAACATCAATACTTAGACAAGTGGGCATGCCCACTTGCTCATATAGAAATAACGAAAATAATGATTATAAAAGTTTGCGGATTAAGAGAAAAAGCTAATGTACTGGCAATAGATACACTTTCTATTGATTTGATGGGAATGATTTTTTATGAAAAATCACCTCGTTTTGTGGAAGGAAACACAGAAA
>JAYVGJ010000147.1:0-4265 GCA_043772375.1 Raineyaceae bacterium
CACAACGTGGTTGAACTATCATAACCCCACGTGAAACGTGGGGAAACGGACAAGTATTTTTTAGAAATTAACATTACTGGGGAATTAGGGGCTAAAAACAATTCTTGTTTAACCCCAAGATTTTGTTATATTTGCGTTTTATTTTTGACCTAAAATTCAATAAATTTATAATAGAGAAGTGCCTTGTATTCATTCACAATTCACAATTCACAATTCACAATTATTTTATGATGTTATCTTTGATAGAGGGATTTATACCACAACTAAAAAAAGCTATTCAAATTGGTGAAAGTCAAGCACTTACAGCACCAAATAAAGAAATAAGAAATATCGTTATTGCTGGACTTGGAGGCTCGGGCATTGGCGCAAACATAGTAGAAAGCATCATTGGAAATGAGCTAAAAGTACCTTTCATCATCACCAAAAACTATGATTTGCCTAATTTTGTAGATGAAAATACGCTTTTTATTGCCTCTTCTTTCTCTGGAAATACAGAAGAAACGCTTGCCGTAGTGGAAAAAGCTATGCTCAAAAATCCTAAAATTGCTTTTATCACCGCAGGCGGAAAATTATTAGAACTTGCAAAAGAAAAAGGCTTTGATTACGTGCAAATCCCTAATGAAGCACCTTGTCCTCGTGCTTTTTTGGCGTATTCTTTCGTGCAGTTGTTGTATGTTCTCAAAAATTATAAAATGGTTTCTGATGCTTTCGTGCCTGATTTGCATAAAAGCGTGAGTTTGCTCACTTCAGAAGAGAACAACCTTAAAATTGTAGCTAAAAAGTTAGCAGAAAGTTTCTTTGAAAAAATGCCTTTTGTGTATTCTGATGGCAGATTTGCGGCTGTCGTAACACGTTTGCAACAACAAATTAACGAAAATTCTAAGCAACTTTTGCACCACAATATCCTACCAGAAATGAACCACAACGAGCTTGTTGGTTGGGAAGGAAACGCTGCGCAATACAAAAATAATGCAGTGGCACTTGTCAAAAGTTCGTTTGATAATGAGCGTGTACGTGTGCGTATGGGCATTTGTGAGCCTATTTGGAAAGCAAAAGCACATAATGTTATTGATATTTTGCCTTTGGGCGAGAGTTTTGTAGAGCAAAGTTTGTATTTGATTTATATGTTTGATTGGGCTTCTTGGTACTTGTCGGAGCTAAATAAAGTTGATGCCTTTGCTATTGACGTGATTATCAAGCTCAAAGATGAATTAGCGAAAGTATAGCCCCAGCCCAAAGGGAGCAATACAAGTGCATTGTTATAAAACAACAAATGTATTAAAAGTCCTTTTCTGGGATTTAGGGGCTAAATATTTGTAAAGTCAGGTGTTTTCACCTGACTTCAATAAACGCAGGAAATTGAAAATCCACAATTATTTTGTATTTTTGTATTGATATTTTGTACAAAATCAATTTAAAATGCCTAAGAAAATCCTATGAAAACCTTAATAATATTTTTATTATTGCTGTTGTTGCCTTTTGGGAGTATTTTTGCGCAAACCTTTGCACCAACCGACAGGGAAATCTTGCTTGAAATTGTCAAGCAACAAACTAAACTTGCCGAAAAAGTTGAAAGATTATCAGAACAGCAAGCGGTTACTGCCACAAAGGTAGATGGTCTTGAGAAATCTATGGATAAACGTTTTGATGATGTTGGTAAGCGTTTTGATATAATAAGCAACTTTATGATAGGCATAATAGCTTTGATTGGTGTACTTATTGCAGCTATGTTTAGTTTTATTGGCTTTATTTTGTGGGATAGAAAAACCGCCAATGTACCCATAAAAACCAAAGTAAATACACTCCAGAAAGAAGTCAAAGAACTTAAAGCGAAAGAACTCAAAATGGAACTTTATATAAAGCAAATCAGCCAAATAGACAACCGTTTTGCACCGTTTAATCCTTAAAAAACTGGAAAACTTCACGAATAGTTGCAGACTTTCGTGAAGTTAGGAAAGAGTATTTTTATTTGATGACAATAATATAAATTTACAGTTATGGACATACAAGTAATAAATATAGACAAAGATATTTTAGGTGGAACGCCTGTTTTTTTTGGTACAAGAGTTCCTATAAAAAATCTTTTTGATTATTTAGAAACTGGAGAAACTATTGATATGTTTCTTGATGATTTTGAAGGTGTTTCTAAAAGCCAAGTGGTACGCCTTCTTGAAATGTCCCAAAAATTAATTGAAACCTCAACCAACATTCTGAATGAAAATTTTGCTTGACGAGTGTGTAACAAAACGCCTCAAAAAACATTTAGAAGAGTATGAAATTTTTACTGTGAGAGAATTGGAGTTGAGCGGAATTAAAAATGGGAAATTGATGACCTACTGTTCTGAAAACGGGTTTGATATTTTATTGACCATTGACAAAAATTTAATGTTTCAGCAGAATCTTGATAAATATCCTGTATCAATTGTTGTTTTGAATTGTGCGACTAGTAAAATTGAAGAACTTGTTGAGTTTTTGCCCTCATTTAAATTACAAGTGAATGAATTAGAAAAACATAAAGCGTACATTATTGATAAATAACAAAGAGAAAAAAGGCTGGAAAGAATTATGCTCTAATTATGCGTATTTCTTCACACACGACACACGAGATATAAAATATCATATTTGATAATTTAAAATAACAAAATGAGAAAGTATTTGTTTTTGTTCCTTCTTTTTATTGGGTTTTCTGGTTGTGATTTCCCAACTGATTTTCCAACTGAACTGCCTATTCTTGAAAGTGCAAAACCTGCTGATAACTTTTCACGAGCATTCATTAAAAAGATTATGACAGGACAAATTGATAGTGCATTTTTATATATTGATCCAGAACTTCTGAATGACGAGGCGAAAACATTTATTACTAATGTAAGTCGTAGCATTAATGGAGCAATACCCAAAAAATATAGAGTAGTAGAAATGAATGAGACATTTAGTACTAGAAGTTGGACTAATAGTTCTGGTACAACTAGTGACAAGTTTACAAGATATAGACTTGGGTATGAATACGAATTTGAGAAAGTTAATGTTTTATTTACTACGACTATTAGTGAAAAGAACGGCAAGTTTCTTGTTGTTAAGTTTAATGGTGGGATTCTTCCAGCACCTTTAGCAGAACTAACAAAGTTTTCGTTAGCAGATAAATCAGTTCTTCATTACATCTTTTTAGTTTTTTGCATCTTAGTTCCACTATTCATTCTGACAACTCTGGTGGTGGTACTTTTCAGTAAGATGACAGTTAAGAAAAAAATTATTTGGTTTTTAATTGCGTTATTGATTGCTCTACCAAAATTTGTAATAAATTGGGGTAATGGCGAACTTGATTTTCGTGTATTAAACATTAGCTTAAATTTAGGCAGTGGTTTTTATAAACCTACACTTTATTCAGCTTGGCTTTTATCTTTTAATATTCCAATTGGCGCAATTATATTCTGGTTTAAACGGAGAAATTTATTATCAAAAGTTATACAAAAAGATGAGGAAATAATTGACAATGATTTGAGTAGAAATGAAGAATAAGATAAAAACTATGCGTATTGCGTGGGAAGACGTTATTTGTGAGAAATTTGTAACGGAAAAAGGCTGGGAAGAATTATGCTCTAATTATGCGTATTTTTTCACACACGACACACGAGATATAAAATATGATATTTGATAATTTAATATAAATGAGAACAACTATCAGCTTACAAAAAAGATTTCTTGCGCAAATTAAGCGAAAGGTGGCTTTAGGTCAAATGAAACATACTACTTTTTTTGATAATAGTGGCGACTTAGTGTTAAATGATATTCAGGAATATAATTTGATGTTTTGCAATTTACCAAATGGAAATACCTTACTTGTTACTACACATAAATGGCTTATACGTTTTAGAGAAAATGAAGTTTCTGTACCAAATAGTGAAATAACAGGATTTACAGAGGATTCCTATGAAACAGATTTAAAAGGAGAATTTAATGAGATAATTAACATTTCATTAGCTGCAAAAGATAATTTAGAATATCCGTTTGACTTTGAAAGTGGTAGTGCGACTATTGCTCTAATGTATTGTTTGAGTTGTATTATTGACTTTACAAAAAATTGATTTTCCAAATAAAAACCCTGAAAGGGTTTCACAACCATAACCCCACGTTTTGCGTGGGGAACGTAGATACTCAAAATGCCAAACAATTTCCTTAAAATACCTTTACTTTTGCTTTTTTGCACTATTTTTGTGGCTTGTTCCAAAGAAAAAACAACCGACAAAATAGTTGCCAGCGTAAAAGAT
>JAYVGJ010000148.1:0-12610 GCA_043772375.1 Raineyaceae bacterium
TTCTTTGCGTACTTTGCGCCTTTCCTTTGCGTCTTTGCGGTTAAAAAATAACTATGTGGACTTTGAAACTAAGATATTATTAACAACTTATTCCTAACTACCAAAGTAAGCTATCTTAACAACGGCAATGAGTGTGTAAAAGAAGGCAATTTTACTTTCAAAAAATACCCAGGACGAGCATTTTACCGTTTGCAGGAAAAAGATAATTGCAGCGGAGAGGTCAATTATGTAGATATTTTTTAATTATCTTTTTGATTTTTTGTAAAAAAATAGTAAATTGCAATAAGAACAAGGTTATATCAAAAATAATACTTAATAATATGAAAATTGGTTTTTGGAATGTAGCTAAGGAAGATTTGAGTGATTTAATTGTTTCATTAGTGCTTGAAAATCAACTAGATATTATATGTTTAGCCGAAATTACTGAGGCAACAGTTTTGAGTTTCCTACAAAAAATAAACCTTCAGGGAAGTCCTAACAAGTATATACAAGTTTCGTGTTGTAAAGATAAATTGACGCTAATTACTAGCTATCCAGCCTTGATGTTTGAAGATAAAAGTGATTTGTATTCTTCTGTTCGTTATGTGGCGCATAATATCAAAACGCCAAAAGTAAAATTAAATCTTATTTCTGTTCATCTTCACGCTAAATCACGTTGGTCTGCAGATGACCTTTCTGGTGCGTGTACTGCTCTTTCAATAAATATTCAGAAAATAGAAGAAGAAACAAATTGCACAAATACAATTTTGATTGGAGATTTTAATATGAACCCTTTTGAAAATGGTATGGTGTCTGCTAATGGACTGAATACAGTTAGCGACCTGAATGATGCCTTTAAAAAGCGTGGCAGAATAGTTGATAATGTTTTTTATAAATATTTTTATAATCCAATGTGGAATTTTTTTGGGGATTTTAAAGAACCGTTGGGAACTTACTATTATAGGTCTCCTGGGCATATTTCACACGAATGGCATATTTATGACCAAGTGATTTTTCGCCCAATAATGAAACCATATTTGGATAAAAAATATATACAAATAGTAACAAAAATTGGTTTATATTCTCTGACAAAGCAATCTAATAGACCAGATGCAAAAAACTATTCTGACCATTTACCTATCATATTTACTTTAAAATTATAAAAATGGAAACGAAAAATATTTGGGAAAAGCTAAAATTTACAGATACATTAGAGGTTTCTGCTTATGATTTGCTTATTCAACAGTCCAAATTCCTTATTGTAGCTACTTCTGGGGAACTTAAAATGGAAGTTAGTGCTATGGATTCTTATCTAGAAGACGGAAATAAGAAAATTCCTATAGCAGTTTACGTGTTGTATGTAGTTGCGCCTAATCTTGCTAATTTCAAAACAAAAATACTTACTGTGTATGAGGGAAGAAAAGTTGACACTCGCTTTCCTGTGGATATTTATTGTCATCTAGACAATAAAAAATCAGAAAATGTGTCAGAAGGTGATTTTATTAACGTTATTTCTGAAATTTTATCACGTAAATTAGTGAAAAAATCAATAGAGGACCTTTACAAAACAAGCAAGGAATACACAAAAAACCTCGTGTAACAAATTTTTTTTGATAATTTACAACTGAAAAACTAATATTACAATTATAATTCACGAGAAATAGGCTACTTCCTACGTGAATTGTAATTGTTTTTTTGTATTTTTGCTTTTTGTAAATCCTCTACTTCACAATTATTTATGCGTTTTTCCTTTTTGAAATTTTTAATTCCTGTTATATTTTTTCTTGTTTTTTCTTTGATTTTTCCTACTAAAATACTTGCACAAGTACCTTCACAAGACACGCAAAGCATCATTTTTGGCAAAATAATAGATGAAAACAAACAACCACTAGAACAAGTTATTATAAGTATCAACGAGAAAAATAAAATTGTTTCTGATGCGTTGGGGAATTTCAAAACGACCATTCCTTCCAATGAAAAAGTAACCATAACATTTAGTTTGGTAGGAATGAAAACACAAAAAATAACCCTAAATCTTTCTCCAAATGCACAAAAAGAATTTTTTATTATCCTGCTTACAGACGAGATAGAAACTGCAGAAATCACAGGAAAAGATACGCTTTCTCGTGAACAAGTGAGTACCACACGTCTTTCTGCCACCAAACTCTCCCAAATGCCTACTACTTTTGGAGATTTTAACAAAATATTGGCTACACTTTCAGGCGTTGTGAGCAACAATGAACTTTCTTCTACGTATTCTGTGCGTGGAGGTAATTTTGACGAAAACCTCGTTTATGTCAATGATATTATGGTTTACCGCCCTTTTTTGGTGCGTGCAGGGCAACAAGAGGGGCTAAGTTTTATAAATCCCAATTTAGTTGGAGATATTTCATTTTCTTCTGGCGGTTGGCAATCCAAATATGGTGATAAACTTTCGTCTGTGCTTGATATTCAATATAAAAAACCTCAAAAAGCGCAAAACGAATTTTCTAAGGGCATTTTAGGAAATTCTACGGGTTCTATCACTTTTGGAATACTTAATCAACAAGCTCATATTGAAGGAATTAGCAAAAATTCAAAATTTACGTATTTGGTAGGAGCAAGGCGCAAAAGTTCTAAATATTTGCTCAATACTTTGCCCGTAAATGGGCAATATTTGCCCCAATTTTTTGATTTACAAGGCTTTTTTTCTTACCAATTTTCTAAAAAAACATCACTTTCTTTGCTGGTTTCTTATGCCAGAAACCGTTATTTAGTTCGTCCAGAAACGCAAGAAACCTCTTTTGGGACTGTTTCTAGGGTTTTGCGTTTGCTTGTGGAGTTTGAAGGACAAGAACAACTAAATTATGACATTTCCCAAAATGCGCTTAAACTTACACATCAATTTACGCCAAATCTTACCACCAACTGGATTTTATCCATAATGAACACGTCAGAGCGGGAATATTCAGACGTGGAGGCAAGTTATAGGCTTTGTGAGGTCAATACCGCATTTGGTACGCAAGGTTTCAATGAGTGTGTCAAAACGGTTGGAAGTGGCAAAAACTACCAATATCTACGTAACAAACTCACTGCTAGTGTTTTAGCCATAGAAAACCGTTCTGTTTGGAACGCTTCAAAAAGTCATAAAGTGGAGTTTGGAGTGCGTTATACGTATGAAAATATACAAGATTTATTGAATGAATACCGCTTTATAGACTCCGCAGGCTATGTTGGTGGCTTAGAACGTGCAAAAGGAGATTATAACATTTATTCTTCACGTTTGGCGGTTTATGCACAAGACAGAATTTATTTAGACAGTAAACAAACGCTTACATTGGGCGTTAGAGGCGGTTATTGGTCATTAAATAACGAATTTTTGATAAGTCCATCAGCGCAATATAGTCTGCAAATCAACCAAAATCTTATCTTAAAAGCAGCGGCTGGCGTTTATCAGCAACCTCCATTTTATAGAGAAATGCGCAATTTTGAGGGAAATCTTAACCTAAATCTGCGTTCACAGCGTTCTACACAATATATTGTGGGCTTGGATTATCTTTTTAAGCAATGGGGGCGCACTTTTAGGGTAGTTTCTGAAGCCTATTACAAAAATATGACAAATATTGTGCCTTATGATGTAGATAATGTACGTTTGCGTTATTATGCCAAAAATAATGCCATTGCGTATGCCACAGGCATAGATGCACGTGTGAGTGGAGAGTTTATCAAGGGTGCAGAGTCTTGGTTTTCAGTAAGTTATTTACGAACTTTTGAAGATATAAATGATGATAATAAAGGTTATTTGCGCCGCCCCACAGACCAAAGAATGACGTTTGGGGTTTATTTTGAAGACCATATCCCTAATAATCCTACTTTGAGAATGAATTTAAACCTTGTTTGGGGAACTGGTTTACCATTTAGTGTACCAAATCAGCCTAATTTTAGGTCTGCATTCTCTGGTCCTGCATATAGGCGTGTGGATATTGGGTTTTCAAAATCCTTGTCAGATTTGAGAATGTTTGGGCATCTTGCCTTTAAGTCTATTTGGATAGGTTTGGACGTGTTAAACTTACTAGGAATTGAAAACGTGATTTCTTATACGTGGGTAAAAGATGTATCAGGGCAGACTTATGCTATTCCAAATGCACTTTCTGCAAGGTTTTTGAATTTGCGCTTGATAGGGAAATTTTAAATAATTGTGAATTTAATTGCCACAGATGCACAAATTGATTAAATTGCATTAAAATAAAAATAAAAATAAAATAAAATACAAATCATAACAAATAACACAAATCAAATTTTATGGAAACAAGCAAAGAACTTCAACCAAACAATTTATTAGCAGAATACAAAACCATAATGCCTATACATGTGCAATGGGGCGACCAAGATGCCGCACAACACGTCAATAACGCAATGTATTTGCGCTATGCAGAAACGGCACGTATTGCATACTTTCACGAGTTGGGCTACAAAATGGACTTTGAAAGCAAAGTTGCGCCTATCTTGGCGGAAATCAACGTGCAATACAAAATGCCCGTTACTTTTCCTGATACGCTTTGGGCAGGGACACGCACTATTGGCATTCCTGATGAGTTTACAATCCTTATGGAAACTGTACTTGTAAGTGAAAAAACCCAACGCATTACTACTAAAATAGTTGCCAGAATTATCAATTATGATTATGTAGCTCTCAAAAAAGCTCCCACACCTGCGGATTTTCTAGACAAATTACGCCTTTTGGATAATATTTAAGGCTTAAATTACGAATTATCAATTACGAATTACGAATTTTTTATACATTTTCTTAATAAAAAATAAAAAAACTATTTAGAATTTTTTCTAAGTAGTTTTTTATTTTAAATCTTTGACTATCAATAAAATAATATCACATATATTACAACTCACATAATGATTTTTCATAATTGATTAGGTCCAACAACAAATCTACCAGATTATCAGGATTTTGCGCTAAATTTTGTGTAGAATATTCCAAAGAATAGCCTGAATATCTAAAATTGATTATTTCCCAACTACTTTCATTGAAAGCAATAGTCCCTTTTTGAACGCTGGACACATTTTCATAAAAAATAATATACAAAATTGCCTCTCCTGATGCCTCCACATAAGTACAACGGATTTGCCAACGCAATTTTTTGTTAATATTGCATAGTTTTATAAGAAGTTGCAGGATTGTCGGCGAAATTTCCATACATTTTTGGCATGTTTTTATAAATCATTCAAAAGCAAATATACTAAAAATACACAAAAACCTTTCCAAAATTTGGAAAGGTTTTTGTGTATTTATTTTGATTGTCATTTTTGATGATTAGCAAAGGTATTGAAAAACTTAAAACTTAGTTTTTCACTTCCTCAAAATCAACATCTGTAACATCATCTTTTGATGTGCCACCAGTCGTTGCTTCACCATTTGCACTTGCATTGCCATTGTTTGTAGCGTTTTCTGTTTGTGCATTTTGTGCTTCATTTGAGGCATTATACATTTCTTGAGAGGCAGCACTCCAAGCGTTATTTAGTGCTTCCAAAGCAACATCTAACGTAGGAATATCTTGCGCACTATGTGCTACACGCACTTTTGCAAGCGCATCTTCAATAGCTGTTTTGTTTGGTGCAGAAAGTTTGTCGCCATATTCTTTGAGCTGCTTATCTGTATTAAAGATAAGTTGGTCAGCTGTATTTAGTTTATCAACTTTCTCTTTTTCCGCTTTGTCTGTTGCTTCATTTGCTTTTGCATCATTGCGCATTTTCTGAATTTCTGCATCAGTAAGCCCAGAAGAGGCTTCAATACGGATTTTTTGCTCCTTATTCGTTGCCTTATCCTTTGCAGAAACATTCAAAATACCATTTGCATCAATGTCAAAAGTAACTTCTACTTGTGGAATGCCACGAGGCGCAGGCGGAATGCCGTCCAAATTGAAACGCCCAATAGTTTTATTGTCTTTCGCCATAGAACGCTCACCTTGCAAAACGTGGATTTCCACAGAAGGCTGGTTTTCTGACGCAGTAGAAAAAGTTTCTGATTTTTTTGTAGGAATAGTTGTATTTGCCTCAATCAATTTGAAGAAAACACCACCCATTGTTTCAATACCCAAAGACAAAGGAATAACATCTAACAAAACAACATCTTTGATTTCGTTAGTGAAAACCCCACCTTGAATAGCCGCACCAAGTGCCACCACTTCATCAGGATTAACCCCTTTTGAAGGTTTTTTACCAAAAAACTTCTCTACTTCCTCTTGTATGCGTGGAATACGAGTAGAACCACCAACTAAAATAACTTCATCTATCTTGTCAATAGTAATGCCTGCATCTTTCATAGCCTTACGACAAGGCTCAAGTGTACGTTGGATAAGGTCATCACAAAGTTGCTCAAATTTAGCACGAGTCATTTGCTTTGTAATGTGTTGAGGCACACCGTCAATAGGCATAATGTAAGGCAAATTGATGTCTGTACTTGTAGAAGACGAAAGCTCAATTTTAGCTTTCTCAGCTGCTTCTTTTAGGCGTTGCAAAGCCATTGGGTCTTTGCGCAAATCTACTGTTGGGTGGTCTTTTTTAAATTCTTCTGCCAAAAAGTCTATTATTTTTTGGTCAAAATCATCACCGCCTAAATGCGTATCTCCGTTAGTAGATTTTACTTCAAAAACACCATCACCCATTTCCAAAACGGAAACATCAAAAGTACCGCCACCAAGGTCAAAAACGGCAACAGTCATATCTTTATTGCGTTTATCAAGTCCGTAGGCAAGTGCCGCTGCGGTTGGTTCGTTGATAATACGGCGCACTGTCAAGCCTGCAATTTGCCCAGCTTCTTTGGTTGCCTGACGTTCTGCATCATTGAAATACGCAGGAACAGTAATCACTGCTTCGTCAACAGTAACACCCAAATAATCTTCTGCGGTTGTCTTCATTTTCTGCAAAATCATTGCAGAAAGCTCCTGTGGCGTATAAAGGCGGTCACCTATACGTACACGAGAGGTATCATTATTTCCTTGTTCTACTTTGTACGAAATGCCACGAAGTTCGTTGCTTACTTCAGAAAACTTTTTACCCATAAATCTTTTAATAGACATAATGGTATTTTCTGGATTCGTAACCGCCTGACGTTTAGCAGAATCTCCTACTTTGCGTTCTCCATCTTTCAAAAAAGCAACAATTGAAGGAGTTGTTCTACGTCCTTCTGAATTTGCAATAACTATTGGTTCTCCGCCTTCAATAACGGCTACACAAGAGTTGGTAGTGCCTAAATCAATTCCTATTATCTTTCCCATAGTAGTTTGTTGTAATTTGTAGGTTTAATTATTTGATGATTTGTTTGTTTCTAATATTCTTAAAATATTGATTTAACAATCAAATATCAATGGTTGTGCCAATTACAAAATGGCTGACAAATTGTCAGTTATTTATTAAGCCTACTTAAAATGCTTATAAGTAGCTTTCCGTAATTAGTTTATGTTTTGGTAATGTTAAAATAAAATATAATCAACTGATTACTAACATTTTGTATTCATTCACAATTCATAATTAAAAATTCACAATTACTTAATTATTTTTCAATAAAAATTCTATGCGGCGGTTGAGTGCTTTGTTTTCTGGGGTATCATTTTTGACAACGGGCTGACTTTTTCCAAATCCTTTGGAAATAATTCTTTTTTGGTTGATGCCTTTTTTTATAAGATAATTGGCAACTGCTTTGGCTCTATTATTGGATAAAACCGTATTTTTAGCATCTAAACCTTCATTATCTGTGTGTCCGGCTACTTGTATATTGATATTGGGAGAGGCATTCAAAAATTCTACCAACTCATTTAAGGTTTGGTAATATTCAGGTTTGATGACAAATTTATCAAAATCAAAAAGAATAACCTTACTAAAAGTTTCTCCAATTTTCACTTTTTTACCAGTTTTACTCGTGATTTTTTGGAGGTTTTCACTGTATTCAAAATAAGTCTGAACAAAAGTAGGAAGCCCTAATTGTGCTTTTGCGCTACCCAAATCAATAGCTTTTGAAGTATATCCACAATCTTTTCCTTTTTTATTTGGGTGATTGATAACGCCCAAATAGTTTCTGTCGTGTACAGAAACATAAATTTTGCCATCTATGGCAAGTTGCAAAGCACCCAAAAAATTATCTTCTATGGCAAGTTGGGTTTCTGATGCCATAATATCCGCTTCTTTGCCTGAAGAAATATCATATTGATAAAGTCCTCTCTCAAAAATATTAGAAGTATAAAGTTTTGTACCATCAGACGAAAACTCCAAACCATAGCTAAAACTACCTTTATTTTGCTTGATTGTGATAGGATTTTTCACCTCGCCTGTTTCATAATTAAAATCAAAAAGCTGAAAAGCATCTTGTAATTTAATAGCTACAGCAAGTTTTTGACCATTTGGCGACACTTTTAAATAGCCAATGCTATTGTCGTCATTGTCGCTACTATGTACCAAACCAACATTAGATTTGATGATATTAGCTAAATTAACGCCTTTATCTGTCAATAAAAAAGCAACAAAAGTATCACTTCCGTAGAGGTGCGAGATAATCCAAACATCTCTGTTATTTTTGTGCCTTACACCCGTGATTCTTTCTGTAACAGATGCCATTACGGGTACGTTTTTTTCTATAATTTCTCCCAAACCATCTTGTTTAGAAATATCCACAATAGAATACTGCAAACCATTGCTAATCACACCTTTGGTATCAACTACATCAACTGTAAAAATATAATATAAATCTTTTGATAAAGGTTTTTTGACAATAATGGCAGATTGGGTAGAAGAAACATTGCCTTTAAGCCCTGCACCATTTTGCATAACTTTATGCTCTTTGTTCCAGACAGAAATGCCATCTGTATAAAAAAGTAATTGCCCTTTTTCATTGCTGATAGTGGCGCAACCTTCTGTGGTGCTTAACATATTACTAGAAATTACTTTTGGCTCAGTTTCAGAAAAATCTAAACCTCCTTTGATACCAAAATACCAAATATTGCTTTCTCCTTGCGCAAATACATACGTAGGCATACCCAAAAGCAGGATATTAGCAAAAATAAACAAAGTAAAAAATAAATGTTTCATTGTGAATTTGATTTAAAAGTTGAAAAAAATATTAAGGAATTGTAAATTGTGATTTTTTAATTGTGAATGGATACAAAAAACTATTTAACAAAAAAATACGACATTTGTCGTATTTTTTAAATTTATTTTTGATATTTTAGGTGGAAACACCTAACAACACAAGTAATATTTTTGTATTCATTCACAATTTAAAATTCAAAAAAATTATTTCTTGAAAAATGGTAATTTTTCTACTTTGGAGGCATATTTTTTATCTCTGATATTGATAAAAATTTCACTTCCCAAAGCGGCATATTCTGTTTTGACATAACCCATTCCAATACCTCTGTTGAGGCTTGGCGACATTGTGCCAGACGTAACTTCTCCTATTCTCTCTCCTTGTGCGTTTTCTATCACATAATGGCTACGAGGAATGCCTTTTTCTGCAATCTCAAATGCCACCAATTTGCGGGAAACGCCTGTTTCTTTCTGTTTTTTGATATTTTCAGCATTGACAAAATCTTTGGTGAATTTGGTTATCCAGCCCAAACCGCCTTCTAATGGGGAAGTCGTGTCGTCAATGTCGTTGCCATAAAGACAAAAACCCATTTCCAGGCGCAATGTATCACGTGCGCCTAAGCCAATTGGTTGTATATTAAACTCTTTCCCAGCCTCAAAAACGGCATTCCAGACTTTTTCAACGTCTTCATTTTTGACATATAATTCAAAACCACCTGCGCCTGTGTAGCCTGTGGCAGAGATAATTACATCATTCACGCTTGCTATTTCGCCTATATTAAATGAATAATACTCAATTTCAGAAAGATTAACTTTTGTCAGTTTTTGGAGTGTCAAAAGTGCCTTAGGACCTTGTACAGCAAGTAAACTCATCTTGTCTGATACATTTTCCATTTGTGCATTAAAGCCTTTTTCTTTGTTCCAACGAGAAATCCAATTCCAATCTTTATCAATATTTGAGGCGTTTACGACCAAAAAATAATGATTATCTGCTATTTTATAGACAAGCAAATCATCTACAATACCGCCATTTTCATTTGGTAGGCAAGAATATTGCGCTTTTCCATTGACAAGTTTGGAGGCATCATTGGAAGTTACATACTGAATTAAATCAAGTGCTTTTTCTCCTTTAATGACAAACTCGCCCATGTGCGACACATCAAACACGCCCACGCTCTCACGTACTGCAAAATGCTCTTCTTTATCAGAAGAATAACGAACAGGCATATAAAAACCTGCAAAATCAACCATTTTAGCACCTATTTTTTCGTGCAAATCATTTAAAGGGACTTTTTTCATTGAATATGTTTTGGGATAAAATTTTTAGTTTTTTTCTAATTTTTTTAAGTCTTTTGCTACAAAATTCCTCAAAGATTTGTTACTTGAATGCCAACATTTCCAAAAGTAATCACAATCATCATAAAAAAGGTTTTCAAAAGCACCGTAAAGGTTTGATTAAGCATAAAAGGGATTTTAATCAGTCCACGCCCAGAATACTTTACATCAATACCAATATTTATTAGCTTTTATTTTACCTTTATTCTCTTTGAAATATTTTTTAAAGTATTGTATATCTTCATCAGTAACATTACGGTTTCTTGGACTATAAAATCTCCTTCTACTTAGTGTATCCTTCATAACGTATGCCCTCAAGTCGGGAAACATATTTGAAATGCCTAGTTGATGAACAAATTGTCTATCAACTGTTTTATAATCATTAAAATAACGTTTCCAAGCTCCTATATGCTTCTTATTACCCATATAAAGCCATTTCTCAATTTTTTGTAATGATTCCTGTGTGCCTATATATTGTAAATAACGAGCATTATTTATAGGCACATAAACATCTACAGAGTCTTTATTTCTCATTATGTTTTCTGGGTCATATTTACTCAATAATTCTGTATAATATGGTTCTACTCTCATACGTGCAAGAGCTAACTGGGCTTCATACCTATTGGCTTGTGATATCAATAATGGTATGCTTTCTGTCATATAAACATAACCTACCATTTTGATTATTTCAGCATCTACACCTGGAGGATTAGCTAAATAATGATTTTTGCTATTACTTAATCTCCAATTTAGTAAACTGTCATAAACCTGTCTATAAGACTTTCTTGGCTGTTTTTTTAAAATCTCCTTTACATATATGTCTAAGTGTTGAGGTAATATTTCTCTTTTTACCTGTGCTAATTCTGCTTCTAGTTCTGTTTCTGTCCACTTTGAAACTAATAAACGCATTAGTTCCTTTTTAATTTGAGGATTTTGGTAATCTTCAAAGAAAAAAGACTCTGTAGGGCTATAATTAAATATGCCTTTTTCTTGTTCTAACGTATCAACAATACGGTAGTTTTTTAGTCTTTTTAGAAGAGCAGATTGCTTTTTAGTAAGCGTTGTGTCTTGCCCATAAGAATAGTGGGCAAAAAGAAGAATAAATAACAAAATAGTTTTCATTGTTATGAGTTTAGTTTTTATTTATTTTTTTTATTTGATATAAAAAAAATATTTTCTTTGGTATATTACCATAATCCATTATATTATTGGTTGCATTCTTAAGAATTATACGGTTTGGATAATCTGTATCCGCTAAAAAAGAGTGTTCTAATCCTAATCCGTGCCCTAATTCGTGCGCTACGGTTTTTGCATCACCAAAATGGAACAAAGCACAATAGTTTTTATTTATTCCTGTTGCTCCTGATGTAAAATCTGTAGGAGTGCTTCCTACCAATGTAATATCTGTAATAAAATAAAAAACTATTTGGTCTTCATTTGCTACACTATTTCTCCAATCATAAGTCCCAAAATCTATACCAACATCTTCATTTCCCGTGGTTGCAAAGCTATGCCCACCTATTATTTTGGTAAAAAGCATACCATCATCATCAAAAGTAATATTATTTGTTGCAATGTAATTTGTAATATCTACCTGGCGTACAAGGGGGGAATCAACTCCATTACTTTTAATGGTTGTTCTTGTGTCTTTTACCCATTTAGTATGCCCTTGATTAAATGATTTATTATTCAAGTGATTAAGCATTGTATTTTCTGTAATATTTGGATAAATAGGCACACCTTGTGCATTTCGTGTGTGTGCTACATAAATAAAAATCACTTTCTTTTCTTCTATATTTTTGCAAAATACTCTTATTCTACCTAATACTTTATTTTTATTATCAACAATTTTGACACTATCAGAATTTGTATATAAATTATTTGTTGTTGTTTGTAATGCCTTGATTTGAATTTGATAGTTTTCTTTCAAATTTTTATTTTTATTGCTAAAGTCAAGATTAGCTGCATTATCTATTTGTATTTGAATGTTAGTATTATTAGCTACAAATCTCAATACAAAATTAGTATCAGTCGCTACAGATTTTAAGTATAAAGGGTCAACACTAACATCTAACGTTATTTGTTGATTGGGAAGAACAAATAAATTAGAAGCGTAGTAATTAGTAGTATCAACTTTAAATTTCAAATAATCATTTTTTAGTCCTGTTGCTTGATTGATATATTTATGCCCATCATCAAAACCAAATTCACCATCATATCCAGC
>JAYVGJ010000149.1:0-2932 GCA_043772375.1 Raineyaceae bacterium
CGGTGGCTGGCGTTCCGGTTGAGTTGCCGCCCGGCAATTCTGTGGCGCATGGTCATCGACCTCAAGGCTATGGGGCTGAACGCCCCGGTTCGGAAGACCACCCTGCATTTGGGCGGAGTGCTACTGACAAGCGTAAATACCCCTCCATCTACATACGGAGCGGCGGTGGTGAGGCTTAAATTTTGAAAGGTAATCCCTGAAAAAGTAGCATTCGTATTTCCAGAACCTACACTTCCGTTCAAAAGTGCTACCACATTCGTTGAACGGGCATCCCCTACTCCACTACGGCTAACAGTAATGCTACTTCCTGTCAAAAGTTTAGCTTGAAGCCCAGCAGGCATATCAAAAGTTTGGGTACTCACAATGCTCACCGCAAAGCTATAATCTATCTGTCCATTAACTTTTTGCATCATTGCACTATAACCAAGCGGCTCTTCACCTAAAAATGGCACTTTTAACTGACCCGTAAGTGATGCGCCTGTGAGGTTGCTTTGCACCAGCGTTGCTTCTAATCTGGTGATAGAAACCTTCCAACCGCCCAAAGAACCGTTTTCAAGGGATAAAAGATTGTTGCCCGCAAAAATACCTGATACGCCTGTTTCGTCAATAAGGACGTTATTTGCGGTGAAATTAGGAGCGGGGGCGGTTTTGTCGTCTGCGCCTGCACCCAAATAAGATACTTTCATTGATTGCAAGAAAAAACCCTGCCAAAGAAGTGGCGTAGCAGGCATACCACCATCATAATTTGCAGGAAACGCAAAACTAGCAGGATTTTGTACATCACTCATATCAAGGGAAGCATTATTTACTTCAAAAATCATATTATCCACGCCCTTTACTTTAAATGGGTCTATGCTAAGGCTCACCAAGATGTTTTGTATATTTGTTCCTTGTACACGCAAAATGGCTTTTACGCAACCTTTACCACGTTTTGAACTGCCATCAGCCACAGGCGTAGGCGCAATACCATTATTAGTGCGTTTCATCTCATCTAGCGTAGGTTTTGTAAGCAGTCCGCCCGTAAACAAAAATTTGCCTTCCAAACTAAAAGATTTATACCCAGTGCAATCAAATTCAATATAATTATTGCTTACACCATTCGTTTTAGAGAGTTCTATGGCTAAATCTTTGGAAATAGGAATAATATTAGTAGAAATCAAAGACAAACGAGTATTACTCAAACTCCCCACTCCTTTTGGGTTAAAAGCTATATCACTTGCAGCAAAGACAATCTCTGAGTTTTCATCTGATTTAGGCAAAAGTACCGCCATATACACAGAAAAAATCCACTCTTTATTAGGTTTGCGCCTAGCACTATCCACCGCCATCACAAAATCCACATTCCCAATTTTAGTAACAATGCCAATAGGGAGCTTTTTACTACTTAATGCATCTTGAATAGAGTTGGCAAAGTGGCTATTAGTGGCAATATCTTTGAGTTTTGCCAGCATTTTCTGCTCGTTGGCATTGCGGATTTTGGCAAAAACAATTACCTCACCTGTGGTCGCAGGCGTACCTGACGTGCCACCACTTGTACCACCAGCACCGCCACCAACTGGAACTACTGGAGGTGGTCCTCCTTGCCCTCTCACAAGTAAAGTAGTACAAAAATAAAGTAGCAAAAGCAAGCCACTTAGCAATGAAAAACGAGAGAAAGAAATGCTAGACATAATAAATAATGTTTTAGTATAGAAGAGATAGAAAATGGGAGTTAAAATATGAACAGTGATGTATTTAACGCACAATTCACAACTCAAAATTCACAATTCAATTAGTATTTGACTATAATAGGGGCAGAAAGCTCTGAACGCACCCTTTTGGTATAAATAATTTGTATGCCGTAGGTATAAGTGTTATTGATTTTTAGGTTTGTATCCGTAAATGTGCCTGTATCAGCCGTAAACGTCTTATAAAGAGAAAACGGGACTTTTTCCGACCCTCTATAAATGTAGCATTTTTCTACTTGAAGACCCGCATCTGCGGGTGTCCAGGTAATCAAAATATGCTTTTTTTCCCTATCTACACTGGTTTTGATATTAGCAACTGCTTTGCGTTTGCCTGTTTCAAAATAAATCTCTCCTGTGCGTGCTTTGCCCCTGTTTCCTGCACTATCCACCACCGCAAGCGTATAGCAATACGTGTAGCCCATTGTAGGCGTAATGTCTGTGTAACTGCCTATTTCGTTGCCTTTCATAACGCCTTCTTGCGGTATTTGAACAAGTTTTTTGTGTTCTTTCAAAGAAAAACTACGGATTTTCTGACCAATAGGCAGTTTTTCTTTGCTATGAAAATCAAGGGGAACACTATCTTTGTTTACCCTAAACAACTGGTATTCAGCAACATCTACGCTTGGGCTTGGTTGCCATTGCAAAAAAATGCCTTCTGGTTTTATGGAATAGTTCGTAAAAAGCGGTGCAGCAGGCGCAACAATATCAGGACGTTTCACTAGTAGCACTTCAGAATAAGGAGAAGGGTTATAGTATTTGTCCATCACCATTATTTTATAGTACAAATCCTTGCTCAAAACCTCCAAAGTAAGTGTATCAATGAAAATATTACGGTCTAAAAGTGTTTTGGTGAGTTCTGTAAATTCCTCGCCTTTGCCTTCATTTTTGCCCTCATTATTGTTAGCATTTGCCCTAAAAACCCTATAACCAAGCAAATCTGTATCTTTTCCAGGATTCCAACGCAAAATAACAATACCTACTTTTTTACCATAAAAAGGACTTGTAACGTTTTTTATGGTGATTGTATCTATTTTACTAACGAGATTTTCCGCCCTAGCGGGTGGCTCTCTGTCCTCTTTTTGTGCCAAAAATGGAAAAGACTGACTACGCACATTCCCTTCTTTATCAATGGCTTGCACGTAATAATACGTATTTAGAAAGGGTAATTTGTGGGTATAATTTCTGTCTTGCGTGGACAAAAGCCC
>JAYVGJ010000150.1:0-20428 GCA_043772375.1 Raineyaceae bacterium
AGAACGCTCTGCAATGGTTTTTAAGTTCCATTTTTCTTTACTCAAAATATTATTTCCATTGACATTTACGCCAATAATCACCTCTGAAATATCCAAAAGTGGTTCAACAGGCAGGTTATTGAGAAGTCCGCCATCAACATACGTATAATTTCCAATTTCTATAGGCTTGAAAATCAAGGGAATACAAGCAGATGCCTGCACAATTTGATGCAACTCACCAATGCTATGAATTTCAGCTTGCCCAGTATTGAGGTTAGAAATAGCTACAAATAGTTTTTTCTGTAAATCTTCAAATCTTTCAGCAGAAATGTACTTTTTGAGCATTTTTTTGAGGTATTTTAGCTCTGTAAGCCCGTCCCAAGGCACGCCAAAAGTAAAAAGTTTGTAGATTTTTGTTTCTAAAAGTGCCTCCATCATTCTTTGCGTAGAAAGCCCGTCAGCGTACATTGCACCAACAATAGCCCCTATACTTGCGCCAGAAACATAATCAGGACGAATATTCTCCTGCTCCAACGCTGTCAAAACGCCAACATGCGCCACTCCACGCACTCCACCGCCAGCAAGGCAAATACCAATTTTTTTCATTGTTTGTTATGATTTTTTTGGATTTTAACGAAAAACAAAAATAGCTTTAATTATACAGAAAACCTATCAATATTCAAATAACTGATAGGTTTTTCTATGAATTTGCTTCTTCGTATATTTGGAAAATAGCCTTTACTTTTGCTATATTTTCTGTAGCTCTTTTTTCGTCAAATCTTTGTAAACCATCATAATCAGCAACATTTCGTTCTCGCCTCAAAACATCTAAGCTACCTCCTATTGCTACAAGGTCTGTAAAAGAAATATTTAGTTTATCAAGCATTTTATCATCAGGATTCCTAAGTTCATTGATGAAATTTTGATGAAATGCACCATCAACTTTTTTGTAGTTAGCTTTTATTTTAAGAACATTGAAAATAGCGTAGTAAGCCCTACTAATAGCAGTTCTATAATGTGCTTCTGTATCTTGTTTGCATAAATCTTCAGCCAAACGTAAGTAATCTCGCCAATTAAATTTCATATTTATCTACCTACTATATTAAGTGTAAGAAAATGATTTACGGCAGGATTTCTAATTATTTCTATAAATGAAGGCTCGTGAAACATAAGTCTTTGCTGTTGAAAAGCTGCTGCATTATCTAATTCTGTTTGAACTTTTAACACAAACGAACTGTCGTACTCTTCCACGTCAGTAGTAAAAGATTCCTCAAAAACGACATCTTCATAATACTGCATAATGATTTCTTTGATTTTGGGCAACGCCTCCACCAAAATTGGGTGTTTTTGTAGAAAATCCTCTAATTCATTTTCTACAACAGTCAAATTATCTTCTATTTCTTTCATTATTTTAGGGGGTTTATGATGCAACAAGTTCTATTTTAAGGTTTTCATTTAGAGTAAATACCATTTTTTCTAGCGTAAATAGTGCTTTTTAAAGAAAAAATGAGCAAAGTATTCTCCCTAATTTCGTAGGTATAGTAATACTCTTTTATTCTACGAAACCATTTGCCTGTTAGGTCGTGTTTGAGTGCTTCAGGTTTACCAACTCCCTCGTATGCGTCCTCTAAAATAGCCTCAGTTATCTGTTCTATCTTCTTTAAAACGGCTTTATTGCCAGTTTTTTGCCAAAATAAAAGATGTTCTTTTGCTTTGGGTGTTATTTCAATTTGCATAATTCCTTGAATTCAGATATGGACATTTTTGTTCCTTTGCCTTCTGCAAAATCTTTATCACCTTGTTTTATTTCCTCCACAAATACTCGTCTGTAAGGGCTTTTTTCTTCCTCTTCTATTATCTCAAATTTGATTTTCGTAGCCATCATAAATGCTTTGAGGGCAGTCATTTGCGTATTATTTGCTGTGATATTTAGGACTGTCATAAAATATTATTTTAGAGAATTTTTGTTAATAAACTTCCCAAAAGTTAAAAAACTTTTAGAAAGTTATAGTTTACTAGCTACCACACGCCTCACAATCATCTTTATTATCAATGGAGCAAGCTATATCATTGTTTTTCTGTGAAATATTCACCGTTTCAAACTGGTTAAAAACTTGCGACACTTCTTTTTCAATTGTTACTTTTGATGCCGTAACTGCCGCAGTTGTACGTAAATAATACATACCAGTTTTTAATCCTTTTTTCCAAGAATAAAAGTGCATAGAAGTCAGTTTACCAAAATTTGGGTCTTGGATAAATACATTCAAACTTTGGCTTTGACAAATAAAAGCACCTCTATCCGCTGCCATATCAATTAAACTTTTTTGTTTGATTTCCCACGCTGTGCGGTACAAATCTTTGATGTTTTGAGGGATTTCAGAAATACCTTGCACAGAGCCATCAGCGGCAACAATTTTGTTTTTCAGCGTTTCTGACCAAATGCCAATTTCTATCAAATCTTTCAAAAGATGCTTATTGATGACCACAAACTCACCAGAAAGCACATTTCTCTTATAAATATTTGATGTATAAGGCTCAAAACATTCATTATTTCCCAAAATTTGAGAAGTAGAAGCCGTTGGCATAGGTGCTAATAAAAGTGAGTTTCTGATGCCATTTTCAAGTATTTGTGCTTTCAAACCTTCCCAATCCCAACGGTTTGACTCTGGTTTTACGCCCCACATATCAAACTGAAAAATCCCTTGAGAAATAGGCGAACCTTTGTAACTTTCATACGTGCCATCACGCTTTGCAAGCTCCATAGATGCCGTCAGCGCACCAAAATAGATAGTTTCAAAAATATCTTTATTTAGTCCTTTTGCTTCATCAGACTCAAAAGGCATTCTAAGCATCAAAAACGCATCAGCAAGCCCCTGAACGCCAATTCCTATTGGGCGGTGGCGCATATTAGAGTTTTTTGCCTCAATGACAGGATAATAATTGATGTCAATGATTTTGTTGAGGTTTTTAGTAATGATTTTCGTTACTTCAAACAATTTTTGATAATCAAAAACACCATTATTGATAAATCTAGGCAAAGAAATTGATGCCAAATTGCAAACCGCCACCTCATCTTTTGAGGTATATTCCATTATTTCTGTGCAAAGATTAGAGCTTTTTATTGTGCCTAAATTCTTCTGATTAGATTTTTTATTAGCGGCATCTTTGTACAACATATAAGGATTGCCTGTTTCTGTTTGAGATTCTAAGATTTCAAACCATAAATCTTGCGCTTTTATTACTTTCCTTGCACGACCTTCTGCTTCGTATTTGTGGTACAAAGCCTCAAATTCATCTCCATAAACTTCGTGCAAATTAGGTGCTTCATTTGGGCAAAAAAGTGACCATTCTCCATTTTCTTCCACTCTTTTCATAAATAAATCAGGAATCCAAAGCGCATAAAACAAATCTCTTGCACGTAATTCTTCCTTTCCATTGTTCTTTTTCAGCTCCAAAAACTCAAAAATATCAGCGTGCCAAGGCTCAATATAAACTGCAAAAGCACCTTTTCTTTTTCCTCCGCCTTGGTCAATGTAGCGCGCTGTATCATTAAAAACACGCAGCATAGGGATAATTCCGTTAGAATTTCCATTTGTGCCTTTGATGTACGAGCCTGTTGCACGTATGTTGTGTATGCTAAGTCCCACGCCACCAGCAGATTGCGAGATTTTGGCACATTGTTTTAGTGTGTCATAAATGCCATCAATGCTGTCGCCTTGCATAGAAAGCAAAAAGCAAGAAGAAAGTTGTGGTTTTGGCGTTCCTGCATTGAAAAGCGTAGGCGTAGCGTGTGTAAACCACTTTTCAGAAAGCAAATTGTAGGTTTCTATAGCACTTTCAATGTCTTCTTTGTGGATACCAACCGCCACACGCATCAGCATTTGTTGTGGACGTTCCGCAATTTTCCCATCAATTTTGAGCAAATAAGAGCGTTCAAGCGTCTTAAAACCAAAATAATCATACTGAAAATCTCTGTCATAAAGTATGGCAGAATCCAGATGAGAGGCATTTTTGCGAATAATGTCGTAAACATCTTTAGCAATAAGTGCCGCATTTTCACCTGTTTTTGGGTCTATGTACTCGTAAAGCCGCTTTATTGTACTAGAAAACGACTTTCCAGTAGTTTTATGCAGGTTTGAGATAGAAATACGAGCCGCAAGGCTGGCATAATCAGGGTGAACAGTTGTCAGAGAGGCGGCAGTTCCTGCGGCAAGCTCATCTAATTCTGTGGTAGTGATTTTGTCATAAATGCCCGCAATTACCTTTCTAGCAATTTCAATAGGCTCAATAAAGTTCATATTCAGTCCGTAGCAAAGTTTTTCAATACGAGCCGTGATTTTGTCAAATTTTACGGTTTCCAAACGACCGTCTCTTTTTTGTACTAGCACTTTTTTAAGTGTTTATAGGTGAAATTTTGTGTTAAATTGTTAGTTCTTTCTGTGAAAACAGAAAACTTGAGTATTTTTTACTGTCGCTTGCCTCTTGGCAAGTGACGACTATATTTTGTAGGCTTCTAGCCTACGAACTATTTTATGTATTCCAAGTGGCTTTTCTATTTGTACTAACGGCTGGAAGCCGCTTTATAGTCCTCACTTGGCTAGAGCCAAGCGAGAGTGGAAATATTCTACTACCTCAAATTTATTATTTTTCAAATCCTTTCTTAATTTGAGTTTGGGTCTGTAACCTCCTTCAACATAGCTGTCTTTTGAACACAATGTATCTTTTTTCGTAAAAACACAAACTGAAAAAGCCCCTTCTCCTATTTGAGGGCATTTTAATTTTATAGTTTTTTTATTGCCAATTTCCTTTTTAGAAACGCTATCAATAAATTTACTATGACTTGATTTTAAGGTTATTTTCTCAATTTCCAAAGTATCTTCTAAATCAAGTATAACAACCAATATTTCGCCATATTTAAAGCCTTCTATTTTGTCGTATGATAAATCTGAATTACAAGCAGCCAGTAATAGAGTCGTTAAAATAAAAAGGGCGGGAACGGTAATTTTCATATAGTTTGTAATTTTTTGTAGAGATAAGGCACTGCCTTATCTGAACTCAATTTGTATTTTGTCTGTCGCAAATGGGACGTTTTTGTTTGTCGTTAGATAAGACATTGCCTTATCTCTACATTTGGATAACACAGATTCAAAACTCAGTAATCTGCTAAAAATCAGTTAATTACAAATTTTTACTTATTGCAAAATTACGCAATAATAAGCGTATTTACTAATTTTTTGTTCCATTTTTCAGGAAAAAAATTAGAAAATAAAAGTATTGTTGTGAATATCAAAGATTTAATTTTTCTAAGAATTTTGCAACTTTTTTTAGAATTTCAGTATCTTTTTTCCCAAAAAAAATGTAAAATAAAGTAGATTAGACAAAAGTTTTCTATATTTGTTTTTTAAACTAATCAATACTTTGTATTATTGTGAAAAATATTTTATTTTTATGTTGCATTTTTGTTGGTTTTCTGGCTAACTTTGTCGGTAATAATGTCGTTTTTGCGCAAAAAAACAAAGATGATTACGAGAAATTGGTAGAACGTAGTAATCTTTCTATTAAGATTTTGGAAGAGAAAGTGCAACAATTGGAGTATTTGCAAAAATTACAACTGGACAATGTTCGTGAGCAAAACCGCAATTATCTTTCCAAAGATACTACTTATTTTGGAAATATGACACGTATGGTGCAAATTAGCATCAAACAAATTGACGAAAATTATCAGAAACAACTCAAAGAAGTTAAAGCACAGAAAATAGATACCCAGCAAGAACTGGAAGCAGTTCTTAATGTTCAGAAAGATAAATTTGACAACGAAACCATCAAACAAAATATGCTTTTTTTATACGAAGCCATTGGCGTAATTGCCCTAAACATCATACTTTTTATCATCTTGGGCGCAGTTTTGCGTGGAAGACAAGAGCGTTTTTTTGAGGAAATAAGTAGGAAAAATACCCAAGACCTCAAGACTGCACTACTCGCAGAAGTCAAAGAACTTAGCTACAAAGAGCTTGAAAAAGCTATTGCGGACATTAAAAATGATAGCCAAAAAGTTATCCAAAAAATAGCGGTAACAGACATTGAGCTAGAAAATAAAAAGCTCCAAGACGACCTTGCCAACACCCAAAATCAAATCCTGCTTCTTAGCCAAAAGCTACAAGAAGAAAAAACAAACAGGCAAAATAATCTACAGAATAATCTACAAAATATAAATGCAAATACCAATATTAACAGCAACGGAAATGCAAATGAAAGCATTTCTGATAGTGATTTATTGCTTGCACAGAAAAATCAAATAGAACAAATGAACAAGGAATTAAGTGCAGCAACGGCACTTATCAACAAAATAAATCAGCAAAATAAAGAAGAAAATATCAAAAATGAAGCAATAATAACTACAGTTCCAGCAAAAAATAATCAAGAAAATGCTCCAATAAGGAGAGAAGAAACAGAAACAATAATGGTTTTAGAACCTTTGAAAACTGAAATTGTTGCTGAAATTGTTGCTGAAAAAGTAACAAATACAGTTGTGGAAGTGCCTGTTATTGAGAATGTTAGGGAAAATATTAGAGAAAATCAGCATACTGAAGAAATTATTGCTGAAATTACTCCTGAAAACACAGTTGTAAGCGTTGAAACTCCAAAAATTACTACTGAAAACACAGTTGTAAGTGTTGAAACTCCAGAAATTACTACTGAAAACACAGCTGTAAGCGTTGAAACTCCAGAAATTATTGCTGAAAACACCGTTATTGAAACACAAAAAGAAACAACTACTGAAAATATAGCAGAGAATACAACAGAAGGCTACCTCACGCAAGCGCAAAAAGCATACGAAGAACGTGATATTGAAAATGCAATAGCTTTTTATGGGCTTGCTTTGGCGCAAACGCCTGATGCAATCACCTACACAAAGCGTGGGAATTGCTATCATTTGCTCAAAAAACTTGACCAAGCCACCGCAGATTATCAAAAAGCTATTCGTTTAGATGCGAATTTTATTGCTGCCTACAACAACGCCATTGAAATCTATATTTTGACAGATAATTTTTTCCAAGCCTTGACAACATTAGAACAACTTGCAAGAGTAGAAAAAATGCCCCAATACAAGGCATTAGAACTTTATCTGAAACTTATTGTACAAAAAGCACTTAACCAAAGCTCCGAAAAAACAGAAAAAGATTTGGACGAAGTGATGAGATTTGAGTTTAGTTTTAATTTTTCTTTCAAAGAAATTTCTGATTGGCTCGCTTATGCAGACATTGACCCAGTTCATAAAAGAGTTATCCAAAATAAAACTGAATTGCTGAAATTAAAGAAATTTTAATACTCAATTACGAATTATCAATTACGAATTACGTAGTTCTTCATAAAAATAATAACAGAACTGTATTTAAAAACCCTGAAAGGGTTTAACTATCATAAACCCACGTGGAACGTGGGGAACGACAAAAAACCTAAAAACTCGCCTAAAAAGCGAGTTTTTAAATGATAAATAAAAAAAACTAAAAATATTATGAAAATATTACGAGCTTTATTTTTTACGTTATTTACGGCATTTGTAGTATATGCTTTGAATAATAAATTTTCTGAGATTATGTTTTTAAAAGATTATATTCCTGAAAGCCTTGCAAGTGCGCCACCTTTGGGCAAATTTATTGACCCTTTTAAAGGTTTTTGGACAAATGCCACCTCCAAAAATATCAGCAAACAACAAGATTTAAACGTCAAGGGACTGAAAAATAAGGTAGAAGTTTTGTTTGATGACAGGCTTGTACCGCATATTTTTGCACAAAATGATGAAGATTTATATTTTGCGCAAGGCTACGTTACGGCACAAAACCGCCTTTGGCAAATGGAATTTCAGACACACGCAGCCGCAGGCAGACTTTCTGAAATTGTTGGTGCAAAAGCCCTAGATTATGACCTTTTTCAACGAAAAGTAGGAATGGGTTTTGCGGCAGAGAATGCGCTTGCAGGTATGCTTGCCAATGAAGCTTCAAAAAAAGCCTTAGAAAGTTATACAGCAGGCGTAAATGCTTATATTGAAAGCCTAAAACCGCAAGATTACCCAATAGAATACAAATTGTTGGATTATGCGCCAGAAGCGTGGACAAACATAAAAGTAGCCTATATGCTCAAAATAATGGCTTTTGATTTGTCGGCTGGTGGGTCTGACGACCTTCAACTCACGGAAGCTTTGGCACGCTACGACAAAGCAACCGTTTCAGAGCTTTTTCCGTCTTATTTTGACCGTACAACGCCCGTTATTCCCAGCGGTACAAAACCAGATTTTAAGCCTACAAAAGTGCCTAAAACACCTGCTGACCTAGATTCTACGCTTTTGCAAATAGCTAAAAACATTGTTACTAGCAAGAATATTGAGAAAGGAAAATCTATAGAAAAACCTATAGAAAAACCTGAAAAAGGTTCAAAAGGAAGCAATAATTGGGCAGTTTCTGCCAAAAAATCAGCCACAGGATTTCCTATTCTTGCCAATGACCCACATCTTAAACTTAGTTTGCCCTCTATTTGGTACGAAATACAGCTTGTAAGCCCTACTACTAATGTTTATGGCGTTTCTTTGCCTGGCACGCCTTGCGTTACTATTGGGTTTAATCAAAATATTTCTTGGGGAATTACGAATACTTATGCTGATGTTTTGGATATTTATCAACTAAAAACCAAAGAAAACAAGTTTGAAGAGTATTTTTTTGAGGGAGAATGGAAAAAAACAACCACAAGAAATGAAATTATTAAAATTCGTGGCGCAAAGGAAATCACGCAAATAGTGCATTACACGCATCACGGACCTATTGTTTTTGAGAAAGAAGGCAAAAATTTTAATTTAGATGTGCCTGTCGCACACGCAGTACGTTGGACTGCCTACGACAATTCAAACGAACTTTTAGCCCTATACAAAGTCAATAGAGCAAGCAAATATGAGGAATTTGTAGAAGGATTATCTACGTTTAAATGCCCTGCATCTAATTTTGCGTATGCGGACAAAGATAAAAATATTGCTATGAACGTAACAGGTGCAATGCCGCTTAGATGGAAAGAACAAGGAAAATACATTTTAGATGGCTCAAAAGCCTCTCACGACTGGGCGGCTATGCTAGAACAAGCACATTATCCGCACATACTCAACCCAGAGCAAGGTTTTGTGAGTTCTGCTAACCAGTTTTCTACCGACACCACAAGCTACCCGTATTATATCAACTGGGATTATATCTCGCCAGAACGTGCTATACGCATCAACGAACAACTTACGGCAAGCGGAAAAATGAATGCTGATGATATGCGCAAACTTCAAAATGATTATCTAAATATTTTGGCAAGAGATGTTTTACCAAAAATGTTGGTAAAAACGAATGTTCCAGCAGAAAATACCTATCAAAAGGCTTACGAAGTGCTTACAAAGTGGAATTTGCAAAACTCTCCAGAATCTGTTGGTGCTACTATTTTTGAAACTTGGTGGACTAATTTTAATGATTTACTTTGGGCTGATGATATGAAAAATTTGCGCTTTCCTGCCACAGATAAAACAGTTTTGCTGATTGTAAAAGATACTAATTCTCGTTGGTATGATGATGTGAAAACACCTGAAAAAGAGAATATGAGCATTATTTTGACAAAATCTTTCAAAAAAACCATTGACCAGCTCCAAAAAGAACACGGAGAACTTGCTGACACTTGGCGTTGGGGGAAACATAGAGGTACAGATATTAGACACATTGCACGTATTGCAGGTTTTGGCAAGAAAAATATACCAACTGGAGGCGGTAGCAGGATTGTCAATGCAACAACAAAAACAAATGGACCTTCGTGGCGTATGGTCGTGCAGTTGGGCGACAATCCTAAGGGTTTTGGCATTTATCCTGGTGGACAATCAGGGAATCCAGGAAGTTATTTTTATGATGATATGCTTGAAAAATGGCGTTTAGGTGAGCTTTCTGAACTTCTCTATATCAAAAAAGCAGACTTCAATAGCCCAAGAATATTGGGAAGAATGAAGATAAATTAGCAATACATTTTCATTAAAAATATAAGTTTAATTTTTGAACAGTCAGACCGACCTTCATTGCATTTTGCTACGTACACAATTTATTATTTGCCGTAATTGTTGGTTTATGTCCCCACAAACCAACAATTACGGCAAACAATGTATTTTTATCCATAATAAAAAAGGCTATTTTACTACCTTATTTTGGTTTGTGAAGACACAAACCAAGCAGATTTTAAATAGTGTACGGTAGCAAATCATTGCATTACGGTACAGACTATTCAAAAATCAAACTTCATAATATTTTTTACTTTTTCTTAATAAGCGGAACACTAAACCCTAACATTACATTTTCTTGTAGAAAAAAGAAATGTTGGCTTGCTCTATCTGCGACACCTGTGCCTCTCGTTACAATATTTGGCATATTGATAAAACCACCTTTGAGGTTTACTTGTAGAAAGAATTTCTTATAAAAAACAAAATTCACGCCCAATCTGCTAGAAACGCCATAGCCTGCAAGATGCCACGCATCATTACGAGGATAATTAAAAAGTTTTACGTTAGATTTTGGTACCAATGCACCCATTCCTACGCCCATCATAGTTTCTAAGGCAAAATTTCCACTTTTTGAACTATAAATATCCTGCGTAAAACTACCTTCAATATTCGCATAATTTAGTCCATCTGTGTGTTCAAATGTCAAAAAAGCCTCCGTAATTTTTGTAGGTGTGTTATTATAAATGCCATTATAAGGATTTCCTGTTTCATTGATATTACCAGAAATATTGGCAATTTGGTCTTCTACCATTACATATTTCATATGATCCATATTGATAGAAAGCGCAAATTTATTGGTAAGATAGTAGCCCAAAGTAAAATCATATTGAGGCACAGTAAACCAAGCAGGGTTAAAGTAAGTATCCCAAGCAAAATCAGACTGACGGTCTAGTGCGGCAGTATTATTGATAGTAAAATCATAGTTTCCATTAGCGTTATTTCCTTTAAAATGAATATTACTTTTAGTAAATTCTGCCCTATTGTAGCCCCAAGCGAGAAACATTCTTCCTTTGCGGTTAGTATTTTCGTTAAAAAATCTTTCAGAAGAGAAAATATTTTGAGAAGTTTGAGAAAAAGAACTTTGAACAGAAACCAGTAATAAAAATAACAGTAATAATAAAATACAATATGTAGAATGCTTCATAAATAATGAAAAATAAGGTAAAACAATATTTGATAATTTTGGAGTGCAAAGATAGCAGAAAAGAGAATAGAATTATAACAAAATTGGGATTAGGAATATTTTTGTATAAAAATAGCCAAGAATATTTTTTTATTCAGAAAGAAAAGTGTACTTTTGCAGTTCAAATTTTTTTAGTAAATCAAACGAATTAAAATTCTAACGTAAATGCCTACTATACAGCAACTAGTAAGAAAAGGTAGAGAGGTTTTGAACACAAAATCTAAGTCGCCTGCGTTGGATTCTTGCCCACAACGTCGTGGTGTATGTACTCGTGTATATACCACAACACCAAAAAAACCTAACTCTGCCATGCGCAAAGTAGCTAGGGTAAGACTTACCAACGGAAAAGAAGTAAATGCCTACATTCCAGGCGAAGGACACAATTTGCAAGAACACTCTATTGTTCTTATTCGTGGTGGTCGTGTAAAAGACCTTCCAGGAGTACGTTACCACATTATTCGTGGTGCATTGGATACTGCGGGTGTGGCAAAACGCCGTCAACGCCGTTCTAAATATGGTGCTAAACGCCCTAAACCAGGTGCAGTAGTTGCCGCTCCAACCAAAGGTGGAGGAAAGAAAAAATAAATCCTTTTTAGTAAGGTACAGTTAAAACTAGATAGTTTTCTGTGAAATTATTGTGAAGATTTCAGTCAAATTTATTGGATTATCTGCTAAATAATCCTTAAATTTTGATTGAGTAACAACCAAAAAAATGAGAAAGTCAAAACCAAAAAAAAGGTATTTGTTGCCTGACCCAAAATTCAAAGATACACTTGTAACCAAGTTTGTGAATAATTTGATGTATGATGGCAAAAAAAGCATTTCATACGGCATTTTCTATGATGCTATTGATTTGATAGCTGAAAAAACTAAAGAAGACGGACTGGAAATCTGGAAAAAAGGACTAAACAACGTGATGCCTGGCGTAGAAGTACGTAGCCGTCGTGTGGGTGGTGCTACTTTTCAAGTACCAACAGAAGTTCGCCCAGACCGCAAACTCTCTTTAGGAATTAAATGGCTTATCAAATACGCTCGTGCTCGTGGCGAAAAAACTATGACTGAAAGACTTGCAGCAGAAATCATTGCAGCATCTAAAGGTGAAGGCGCAGCAGTAAAAAAGAAAGATGATATTCACAGAATGGCAGAGGCAAACAAAGCGTTCTCGCATTTCAGATTCTAATTCGTTTGATTTGTATAAAAAGCCTCTCTACTGCAAAGTATAGAGGTTTTTTGTTTTTATTTGGTTGCCTAACCATCAATTTAATCTACAAAGTGTCTTGAAATAATACTATTATTAATTGAAATTATAACATTTTAGAAATATTGTTAGATATTTTTGAAAATAAAGGCTCAAAAATTTGGTTGTATTTTTGTGGAACAATTGCGCAATTGTAAGTTTAATCATTTAAAATTGTAAATAAGCCCATAAAAAATAATGAAAAAAAGCCTCTTAGTGCTAATAACTATCCTAAGTCTAAATTCTTGGTTGCTGTAAAAGTTTCGTTGCAAAATAGTGTCTTGTTGTTTGGTGGGGACACCAAACAATGTTATAACCCACGTTTGGTGTCCCCACCAAACGTTTCCCCCAAAAACTGCAACGAATAATTTACAGTAACGAAAGATTTAAGTTTTAGCCTGCATTTCTCGTAATAATTTATTACAAAAAACAAAATCTTTTAGTTCTTGTACGTCTGTGTGCATAATAGTTTCACTATTTCCTTCCCAAATCTTAAGCCCTTGGTACAAAAACATAATTTTGTCCCCTATTTCCATTACAGAATTCATATCGTGAGTGACCACGACTGTTGTGGTTTGATATTCTTGTGTGATTTCTTTGATAAGATTATCAATAGTGATAGAGGTGATAGGGTCTAGCCCAGAATTTGGCTCATCAATGAACAAATACTTAGAATTAAGGACAATAGCACGAGCAATGCCTACACGTTTTTTCATACCTCCACTGATTTCTGAAGGCATTTTTTTTGCAGATTGCTCCAGTCCTACCCTTTTTAGGCAGTCGTTAACTCTGTCATCTTTTTCGCTTTGAGACATTGTGGACATCATATCCAGCGGGAAAACAACGTTTTGTTCTACTGTTTTAGAATCAAAAAGTGCGCCACCCTGAAACAGCATACCTATTTCTTGCCTAATATCTCGTTTGTCGTCAGAGTTTCCATTAGTAAAGTTACGTTTGTCAAAAAGCACTTCTCCCGCATCAGGAATGACAAGCCCCACAATACATTTAAGTAATACGCTTTTACCTGTACCACTTCCGCCAATAATAAGATTGGTTTTTCCCTGCTCAAAAGTGCCGCTGATGCCTTTCAAAACCTCTTTGCCTTCAAAGGCTTTTTTTATATCTTGTATTTCTATCATATTTTTTTTGAATTGTGAATTGTTGCCCCAACCCCAAAGGCGCAATACAATTACATTATTACGAAAATAATAAATGGATTTAAAGTCCCCTTTGGGGATTTAGGGGCAAAATACATCAAAGCACTTCTGCTACTACAAACGTACTTCCACCCACAACAATCATATCTTCTGCCTTTGCGTTTGCTCGTGCTTGTGCGAGGGCATCAGCGGGTTTTGGAATGATTTTGCCAAAAATACCTAATTTTTTTGCTTTTTCTTGTAAAATTTCCACAGACATAGCACGTTCCAGATTTGGAGCGCAAAAATAAAAGCTAGCTTCTTTTGGGTACAAAGAAAGCACTTTTTCAACGTCTTTATCCTTCATAAATCCCAAAACAAAATGTAATTTAGCATTTTTTAGTAGAATATTTTGCTGATAATGCTTAATATTTTCCATTAAAACTGCTATTCCGTGTGCGTTGTGGGCAGTATCAAGTACCACGAGAGCTTCTCTAAGTGACTCACGTTCAAGGATTTGCCAACGCCCTTGCAAATGCGTATTTTTAAGAACATTTAAAATACCTTTTTGCAAACTTTCTTCTGAAATATTTTCTACTTTATTTTCTACTTTATTTTCTGACAAAAGTTGTAATTCATTAAGAATATCAATAGCACAGACCACGCCAAGCAGGTTTTTTTGTTGATAATTTCCTATCAATGCTGACTGAAAAGTACGGATTTGATTATTATTGTGTCTATGTTTATTTTCATTGATATTTTTGATATTAACAGCTAAAATTTCTTGATTAAGTTTATCAAAGTCAATGCTTTCAATTTGTAGTTTATCTTCTGCAAAAACAAGCAATGCCTCATTTTCTAATGCTTTTTGTTGAAAAACTGCAGTTGTTTCTGAGTGTTTTTCACTCACCACAACAGGAATTTTAGGTTTAATAATTCCTGCTTTTTCACCTGCAATCAGGGGCAAAGTATCACCCAAAAACTGCTGATGGTCGTAACCAATATTCGTAATCACAGACAAAATAGGCATAATAATATTAGTGCTATCTAGCCTTCCGCCCATTCCAACCTCAATAATGGCAATTTTTACTTTCATTTCTGCAAAATACCAAAATGCCATAGCAGTTGTTACCTCAAAAAAAGAAGGTTGCAAATCATCTATAAATGCTTTATTTTCAGCTACAAACTGAATAATTTTATCTTCTGTTATGCAGTTTCCATCTATTCTAATGCGTTCTGTGAAAGATTTTAGGTGAGGAGATGTCAAAAGACCAACTTTATTGGTATTTTTTTGATTATCATTCTTAGCATTTTCTTTTGAATGTTCCTGCAAAATAGAGGCTAAAAAGTGAGAAGTGCTACCTTTCCCGTTAGTGCCTGCCACATGAATAGTTTGAAAACTATTTTGTGGATTTCCAAGCCTTTGGCAAAGTAACTCAATGTTTTTTAGCCCAAATTTAATGGCTGCGCCACCAATGTTTTGGAACATTGGCAGTTTTTGATAAAGATAATTAAGAGTTTCTTGGTAATTCATATAGCCCCCAGCCCCAAAGGGGAGCAATGCAGGGATATGCAAAAGTACAAAAAAAATGATGATTTCAACTGTTTATTTTGTCCATTTTGGTTTGTATTGGGGCAAATTGGGCAAAGTAATAATAACAACAGTGTATTCTCCATAAATACTTTTTATGTCTATGTGCCCGTTGAGTTTTGTTACCATATGTTTTGCCATATAAAGCCCTAAACCAGCTCCGTGAGCGTGTTCTGTACCTTTAAAAAACATATCAAAAATATTATCAATAAGTTCTTTTTTGATGCCAATACCATTGTCTGTTATTTTTATTTCTGTAATTTCTCCCTCTTGTTTAACAAAAATATTGATTGTATGTTTGTCTCTTTTAGTATTTTTGAAATAAAAAGCATTATCCAAAACACGCTCCAAGACGTTTATAAGTAGTTCTACATCAGAAATAAGTGGATTTTGGACGTTTATTTCAAGTTTCCAGTCAATATTATCCAATTGGTTGCTTTTGCGTATTTTTTCTTCTATTTCAATAAAAAACAAGTTCAAATCTATCTCAAAGCCTTTTAATTGTCGCTTTTTGATGTCGTTAAGCATCACCAAAGAAGAAAGCATAATGTCCATTTTGCTAGCCGTATTTTCTATCATTTGGATATAATTATGCTCCAAAGTAATAGGGATTTCTAGTGCTGCAATATGGCAAAGCCCCTTTATTGATGCAATAGGTGAGCGCAAGTCGTGAGAAGTATTATAAATAAATTTATCCATCTCAAAATTAGCTACTTTTAGTTCTGATTCTATCTTTTTCCTATCAGAAATATCATCAACAACTGCCATCAGATAAGTATCACCTTGCTTAGACTCGTGAACAGAGGAAAACGTACAATTAAGCCATATTTTCTGTTTATTAGGTGCATTTAGACACATTTCAGTTGCAAAAACAGCAATTTCCCCCAAAATAACTTTCTTTATTTCGTTGATATCTGGCTTATTTTCCATCAAATTTAGTATCTTAGAAGCCTCCATATCCAAAAGTTGCTGTTTGGTATAGCCTAAAAGTTGGCAAAAACGCTGATTAACACGCAGAAAAAGCCCATTTTGACTTACGTGAGCAATACCTACAGCCGCTTGCTCAAAAGTAGCCCTAAACCTTTCTTCACTTTCTCGCAAAAGTGCTTGTTCTCTTTTGCGCTCCGTAATATCACGCAATGCACCCAAACGCAACATTTTATCCCCAATATTGATAGTGCGAGCCACTATTTCCAACGGGAAAATGCTACCATTTTTGCGTATTCCTTCCACTTCATAAGCAGACTCATTTTGTGTCTGAATATGCCCTAAAATAATTTCCTTTGATTTTTTTGTAAAAAATTCGTAAGTATCTTTGCCTACACACTCGTCCAAACTGCGCTGAAACATATCCAAATACCGCTGATTACAGTCCAAAACCAAGCCATTTTCGTGTATCACAATGCCATCAAAAGAGGCTTGAGAGAGTTTTTCAAAGCGTTCTTGTGAGGCTAAAAGTTCTTGTTCGTACATCTTAAAAGACGTAATATTATTGACAATAGAAAGCACCGTTTCTACCTTGCCATCTTCTCCAAAAAGTGCCGTATTGTACCATTCGCAATAGACAACTTTACCATTTTTGGTATGATTTTTATTGAAAGAGATATTTTGTTTTTCTTTTCCTTCAAAAAGGCGTGCCATAGCCATTAAAACCGCTTTTCTGTCGTCTTGGTGAATGAAATCTGCATCAGGAATATGCCTTCCTGTTACTTCTAAGGCACTCCAACCAAAAAGTAGTTCTGCTTGCCTAGACCAACTGACTATTTTATGTGTTTTATCCCACTCCACAACACCGTGAGGGGAATTTTCTAAGTGAGAAGAGAGTTTTTGCAGGGTTTTTTGCAGGATATTTTCTTTTTGCTGATGCGTTTCTACTTCTTTTTGAAGAGAATTATTGGTATCCAAGAAAAATCTGGCACGTTTACGAATGTTATTTGCCAGTTTATCAACGGTTACCTTGAGGTCGTTGGCTTCTTTTTCCAAAGAAACCTGCATTTTTTTCTCTTCAAAAGCACGTTTGATAGCTTCAATAAGGTTTTCTGGCTTTTGTGGGTCTAAAACAACAAAATCATTTGCACCCAATTTGAGAGATTTTACTGCGTGTTGGCTTTTGTCTTCCAAAGAATAAACCACCACGAGCATATTGTTATTATGGTTTCTTTGCGCAATAGAGCCATAATATTTTTCAAAAATATCATATTTTACAAGCAAACAGTTGGGGCGTGAGCGCAAAACAGTCTTAATATCATTGTCTAAACAAACAACTTGATATGCGCCTTCTTCTGCAAAACGCTCACTAATAAGGTTTTGCAACTGCAAGTCGTCTTCCAATAAAGTAATTTTGGTGCTATTTTGTGCGTTGGTAGCAAGCATTTATTTAGGAATTATCAAAACGTAGTTATAAAAACTCTATGCAATGTACTAATTTTCAGAAAATAAGTTATGTTTTTTGTAAAAAATGTAAAAACAAATTGGATAGTTTAAAACCTTCAAGGTTTTGAAAACCTTGAAGGTCTGATAATCAACTATTTTGCTAATTTTACACCAAACCGCTACGTTTCAAAAGTGCTTTTGGAGAGGGTTCTTGTCCTCTAAAACGCTTGTAAAGCACCATTGGATGTTCGCTACTGCCTTTTGAAAGCACATTTTCTTTAAATAAATCTGCAATTTCTCTATTAAAAATCCCTTTTTCTTTAAAATACTCAAAAGCATCAGCATCAAGGACTTCCGCCCATTTGTAGCTATAATAACCCGCAGAATAGCCACCAGAAAAAATATGTGCAAAGGCACAGCTCATATTCGTGCCTTCTACGGCAGGGAAAAGGTCTGTTGGTGCGCTGATTTCTCTTTCAAAAGTGGCTACATCATCAATTTGCACTACTTTTCCGTACCAAGCCATATCCAAAAGTCCAAAACTTAGTTGCCTCATTGTAGCATAACCTTCCATAAAATTGGCACTATCCGTAATTTTTTGGATAAAATCTTTTGAAATAGGCTCATTTGTCTGATAATGCTTTGCAAAGAGGTCTAAACACTCTTTTTCGTAGCACCAATTCTCCAAAATTTGTGAAGGAAGTTCTACAAAATCCCAATAAACATTCGTTCCTGACGTGCTTTGGTACTTTCCGTTGGCAAGCATACCGTGCAAGGCGTGCCCAAACTCGTGAAACAGCGTTGTAACCTCATCAAAAGTAAGCAAAGATGGTTTTGTAGGGGTTGGCTTAGTGAAATTACAGACAATAGACACGAGGGGGCGTATTTCCCCACGTTGCTCCCTAAAACTTGTCATCCAAGCACCACCTTTTTTACCTTCACGAGGAAAAAAATCAGCATAAAATACTGCAATATGCTTATTTTGCTCATCTAACACCTCATACGCCTTCACGTCTTGATGATAAACAGCAATTTCTTTGTTTTCAACAAAAGAAAGTCCATACAGTTTTTTTGCCACCTCAAAAACGCCCAAAACCACGTTTTCTAGCTGGAAATAAGGTTTTAGAGCCTCGTCATCTATTTGGTATTTTTCTTTTTTGAGTTTTTCAGAATAAAACGCATAATCCCAACGCTGCAAATTGTCTTCCGTAAAACCTTGATTTTTAGCGTATTGAATAAGTTCCTGCATTTGTTTTTCTGCGACTGGTTTGGCGTGTTGCAAGAGTTCGTTCAAAAAAGTTTGAACTTTTTGTGGAGTGCCTGCCATTCTTTCTTCCAACACAAAATCTGCGTGTGTGGCATATCCAAGCAGGTTTGCCCGCTTGTGGCGCAAAGCAACAATACTTTTTACATTTTCTTGATTGTCGTTTTCGTTGTTTTGGAAGGCTTTTGAGGCAGAGGCAAGGAACATTTTTTTGCGTAAATCTCTGTTTTCTGCATACGTCATAAACGGCAAATAGCTAGGCTGGTGCAGGGTGAAAACATAGCCTTTTTTGCCTTTTTCCGTGGCAGTTGCTTGTGCCATTTCCAAGACATAGTCAGGAAGACCTGCAAGCATAACTATTTCATTTTCAGGTATTTCTAAAAAATAAGCATTCGTTTCATTTAAAATATTTTCACTAAATTGTAGTGTTTTTTCTGATAACTCTTTGTCAATTTGGCGGAGTTTTTCTTGGTCGTTTTCGTTGAGATTTGCACCATTACGAGAGAAACTTTTATAAGATTTGGTGAGCAAACTTTGGCTTTCAATATCCAAGCTGATAGCTAAGTTTTTATTTGTTTCTTTATCTTCAAAAACAACTTTCACACGCTCAAAAAGCTGTTTATTGAGCATAATGTCGTTGCCATATTCTGATAAAAGTGGTGAGGCTTCACGAGTAATTTTTTGGAGTTCTGGGTTTGTTTCACAAGAATTTAGGTTAAACAAAATCCCTGAAATCCTATCTACAAGTGCGCCAGATTGCTCCAAAGCAATAATAGTATTTTCAAAAGTTGCTTTTTGCGTATTTTGAGTGATATTATCAATTTCATTTTTAGAGATTTTGATAGCTTCTTTGAGTGCAGGCAAAAAATCATTTTGGTTGATTTTGTCAAAAGGTACAGTTTCAAACGGCGTGTTGAATTTTTCTAGTAAAATAGACATTTAAGAGGATTGTTTTAGTTTTGGATAGGCAAAGTTAATGATTTTTGTGACAAAATTGTAAACTGAATTTTCAGAAATTCAGTTTATCAAATATTCCCTATTTGAAAATAAAGTTACTGTAAAAGTTCCGTTGCAAAAAAGTGTAGGGTGCGACCCTTGTGGTCGCTCAAACTTGCGAAAGCAATACAGCGAGCAAAAAACAGCTTTTAAGCACAATTCAAGCAGGGCGACCACAAGGGTCGCACCCATGCCGCGTCTGGATGTCGAGCGCCGAGAAGGGTTCGTCCATGAGGATGATGTCGGGGTCCAGCGCCAGCGTCTGCGCCAGCGTTGTGCGCTTGCGCATGCCGCCCGAGAGCTGGTGCGGATAGCGGTCGCCGAAGCCGCCCAGGCCGACGCGGCGCAGCCAGGCCTCGGCCTGCGCTTGGGCGTCCTGGATCGACAGCTGGCCGCGGAATTCGAGCCCGGCCATGACGTTGCCCAGCGCGGTGCGCCAGGGCATCAGGCTCTCGGTCTGGAACATGTAGCCGGCGCGCGAGTTGAGCCCCGTCAGTGGCTGGCCGAAGACCTGCACCGTGCCGCTGCTGGGTTCGAGCAGTCCGGCGGCGACGTTGAGCAGCGTGCTCTTGCCGCAGCCCGTGGGGCCGACCACCGAGACGAACT
>JAYVGJ010000151.1:0-1540 GCA_043772375.1 Raineyaceae bacterium
ATTTTGGCAAGTTCCAAAATACGGTTTTTGTCTTTGTCATACATTGTTTTTTGCTTGCAACCAACTGGTTTTCCGAGTTTTACGCCTTTTGCTTTTAGGGCATTGAGTCCTTCTTTGGTTCTAAACGAGATAAAATCACGTTCCAGCTCCGCCAGCATAGAAAAAATAGTAATTAAAATTTTGTTGCTCATATCCAGCACATTTTGCGGATTTAAGTCCATATTCTGCTTTACAAGTATCAGGCGGCACTTTTTCTCTTCCATTAGGCTTTTGATAATTTGTAGCACTTCTTGTATGGAACGCCCAAGTCGTGAAAGTTCTGATACAATAACAACATCATTTTCAACAACTTGTGAAAGTAATTCTGTAATTTTGCGCTTGTCAGCGGTTTTCCTTGAAGACATTTCTACTTCTATCCACTTGTCTATGAGCATTTTACGTTCTGTAGCAAAGCGTGAAATAAGGTTTTTTTGACTTTCCGCAGACTGCTCTATCGTGCTGACCCTCACATATCCATAAACGCTCATTTGAGTTTTGAGTTAAAATACATTTGTGTTTCTATTTAATTTTTTTCATAAAAAATTCTTTGAGTTGTTTAAATTCTTCTTTAAAATCTGTTTCATTTTTGGCAGATAGCTCCATTTTAGCTATTTGAGCTTTTAAATTTTCATTTTCAATACTTTTTATTTCCAAAGCGTGTTTTTCTTCCTTTTGAAGCGTTTTGAGGTGTTGCAGTTCTATTGAAAGTAGGTCAGATTGCAGACAAAGTGTTTCATTGGTGGTTTCTTCTTTGAGTAGTGCCACTTTCAAATTTTCATTCATTTGGCGTTCATTGTCTAAAATAGTGTTCAAAGTGGCTATTTCTGCCGTTATTTTGGAAAATTCGTCTGACAAAGCTGTTTTTTCATTTTCTACTATTTCAGATTTTTGTGTTAAAGTCGTTGTTTTTTCTTGTAAATCCGCTATTTGACTGTCTGCCAGACCTTTGAAAGTTACTAAATCCATTATAAATTTGCCAAAATAGTTGCCTAAATCTTTGTAGGATAGCTCGTGTATAGGCGTAGCGGTTTGAAATTTAGCCTGTGCTAGTGTTTTTTCCGTTTGCGAGAGGGTGAGCAAATCAAAGTTGATAAGTTCAACGCCAAATTCTTCAAATTTGACAAATGGCAGTTCTGTTTTGATTTGAGAAACTCTACCCACTGTTAAATTCATCATTTCAGCATATTCTTTGGCAGAAATATAGCTGATACCGTCTATTTTCCTCATTTTAATAAATTTTTAAGGGTTGATAAGGATTTATTGAGATACAAATATAAATTGAATTAAAATCAAAACCTAATCTTTATTGATTATAATTTAGTTTAACACTATATTAAATTATAATTTAGTGATATTAAATTATAGTATAATATTATACTAAATTATAATAAAACTAAAATTTATTATAGTTGAATTATAATTAAAATGTTGCAATAGCTGATAATGCGCTGCTTTTATTGATTTTTGTTGGTTTGGCTACTTTTTCTTGTTTTTTTTCGTA
>JAYVGJ010000152.1:0-6617 GCA_043772375.1 Raineyaceae bacterium
AAAATTTATTTTTTAATTTATATTATTGATAATCAAGTGATTATACTATCCAAAATAATTTCTATAAATCTGCAACGGAACTTTTACAGTAACAAAATAAATAGAAAAATTATCACAAGCAATGGGTTACTTTTTGGAGATATTGGCATTAAGAGAAAATAATGATAGCATAATATAATGTGTGCTTTTGTCTTCATTTGTTAATATCAACTAAAATGAGTAATTTTCGTGGAAATACTGTACTAAAAACTAATTTTACTAAATTTTCTACGCACTTGATGACACAAGCCATAGACGAAAAAGACCTTATTGCAGGCATACGTGAACACGACACGCAAGCCCTAGAACTTGTTTATAAGCGGTATTATGGCAGTATTGCCCATTTTATTTTGCAAAATAATGGTACAGAACAAGAAGCAAAAGATATTTATCAGGAAGCCATTGTACTTTTCTATGAAAAACTACAAGAACCACATTTTTTGCTGACGTGCCAAATAAAGACGTATATCTACTCCATTTGTAGAAAAATGTGGCTGAAAGTTCTTAGAAATAAAGAAAAATATACAGGGAAAATAGAAGATTTTGAAGATTTTATCCCTTTTGAACAAGGAGAAGACAACGACAATTCAGAGAAAGAAGTACAGTTTAAGTGTATGGAAGAAGCTATGAAACAGCTTGGAGAGCCTTGTGCCACTATTTTGACAGACTTTTATATAGAAGAAAAATCTATGGCAGAAATCACAGAGAAAATGGGCTACACCAACTCCGACAACACAAAAACACAAAAATATAAGTGCCTAATGAGGCTGAAAAAGATATTTTTTCTGTCATACACATAGGTACGAGGTTTGAAGTACGAAGTTTTGTCGTTATTTTTGTATAAAAAAACGACAAAATACATTCACAATTTACAATTTAAAATTCACAATTAGTTGAGAGAATATTACAAATTACTACAAAAATGAGCCTTACCACCAAATACGAACAAATAGAGAATTATCTCAATAACTGCCTTACAACGCAAGAAAACACAGATTTTGAAGTGAAAATGCAACAAAATCCTGATTTTTTGGCAGAAGTAAATGAGCATCGTAGCTTTATGGAAAGTTTGCAAATGTATGGCAACCGCAAAAAAATAAAACTACAATTAGAAAGTTTCCACGCTACAATGGAAAAGCCTACTGTGATGTTTTATAAAACAAAAAACATCAAAAACTTCTTCCAAAAACATCTTCCAACTATTGCAGTGGCTGCATCTGTGGCAGTATTTACGGTTTTTGGTGTGCTTTGGAATAATAATCATTTCAATACACTAGAAAATCAGCAAATTGGCTACTACAAATCTCTTAAAAAAGATATTGAAAAAGTCAAAAAAACACAAGCAGACCTCGTAGAACAAACAAAAGACATAAGCGAACCTAAGAAAGTAAACTATACAGCAACTGCTTTTCTGATTTCTTCAAATGGTTTTTTGATAACAAACCGCCACACTATTGACAAAAATAATGTGATGTATGTAGAGGCAAAAATAGATGGTATTGCAGGCAAAAAAGACTCTGTTTTACGCCTAAAAGTAGCCGTTTTTTATGAAGACAAAATACAAGATTTGGCTATTTTGAAGGTTGTGGAGGATAATTTTAAAGGTTTTGGAAAACTTCCGTATGCTTTACGTTCTGATGTGGCTGATTTGGGTGAAGAAGTCTTTACGCTGGCTTATCCACACGAAGATATGGTTTATGGTGAGGGTTCTATAAGTTCAAAAAGTGGCTTTGAAGGTGATTCAGTGGCTTATCAGATTTCTATTCCCGTAAATCCTGGTAATAGTGGAAGTCCACTTTTAGATGAAAAAGGTAATTTGATTGGGATTATTACAGGCAAAAACACCAATGAAGATGGCGCAGCATTTGCCATAAAGTCGCAGTATGTGCGTGCTATCATTGATTCTATTTCAAAAAACCACCCAGAAAGCAACATACAATTACCTGTTTATAATCAGTTGCAATTCCTCAAACGCCCACAACAAATCAAAAAATTGAAAGATTGCGTTTTTGAACTCAAAGTTTATTCTAGCAAATAATTATGAATTTTTAATTGTGAATGAATACAAAAAGCTATATAATCACTTGATTATATAGCTTTTTGGTTAAATCAAAACATAAACGAATTACAGAAAGCTAAGTAGGTTTCTGCAATTAGTTTATGTTAGTAATATGTTGTAAATAACATCCTAATTTGTTTTTTTCTTACCACTAAGAGCATTAAGAAATACACACTAAGTAGGGACTAAGAAATACAAAATTAGAAACTTATTTACAATGTATTACTTATTTACCCCTATCCCTAAATCCCTTTCCCCTTTTGGGAAAGGGACTTTAATACAAAGAGTGTTATTTCAAGTCTCACCAGCAGGGGGAGATTTAGAGGGGGTTTAACATAAACTAATTAGAATAAACTACTTACTTAAATAAACTTACTCAAAAATCTGCAACACAAAAAAAAGCCTAACTAAAATAGTTAGGCTTTTCTACATTATTTTTCTATTTTTTACACCTTAAACCAGTCCATTGTGACTATTTTTCAAGCATTGCTTTATATTTTTTTGCTGTTGTGGCATCTTGTGAATCTTGGTATTTGCTTACCACTTCGTTATAGATTTCAATAGCTTTCTCTTTATTTTTGTTGCTTTCATAAGCAAGTGCCAATTTCATCAAATAAATAGGGGTAAAATATTTATTTGGATAATGGTCAGCGGCTTTTTTATAAAAATTGATAGCATCTTCATATTTTGTAAGTTCCATAGCTGCATCTGCACGCAAGCAATAAGCACGAGCCTGCAAAATCATATCATCAGAAGAAAACTTATCTAATTGATTTACAGCATCTTGGAATTTTCCATCACGCATATAAACCGTAGCTGCAATGAGTTCTGCTACATTACTAGCTTTTGCCATAGAATAATCTTCAGCAATTTTCACCACGCCCAAATTGTTGCCATTTCCTTTAAGAAGTGTTTTCAAAGAATCTTTTTCAAAATTAAATTCTGCTGGAAAAAGTTGCTTTAAAGCCTCTTCTTGCTGATTCTGAGAAACGTAACGGTAGCCAAAAAATGCTGCTGTTGCCACAAGTGCCACCACAAGCACTGTAATAATTACTTTAGAATTTTTTTGTACAAAATCTTCTGTTTTATCAAGTGCAATTTCTGGGTTTTCCCAAATATTGTCGCTCATTACTGCGTTAGCATCTACCTGTCCTTCAAAAGGAGTGCCATCTGCATTAAGTTGAGGCACATTTTGTACTGGTGTTTGCACGTCAGTAGTAATATTGTTGGTAGTGTCTGCGTTAGCATTTGCTACATCTTTGATGTCTTTTTTTGCCATTTTGGTATAACTAACTTTCGTAAATTCGTCTTAATAGTTTTTTACTAAATTCTTAATTAAGTCTTACAACTAAATTCTTAAATTGAGGTGCAAAATTAGAAAAAATTTAGATTAAAACAAACATTTTTTTAAGAATATCTATTTTATGAATTATGAATTGTGAATTGTGAATTATGAATGAATACAAAGTGTTGATTGTCAAGAATATATAGTATTAAATAATATTTCCATCTTGTAAAACAATAGTACGGTCAGCCATTTTGGCAAGTGTTTCATTATGAGTAACAATTACGAAAGTTTGGTTAAATTTTTCTCTCAAATCAAAGAAAATATGATGTAATTCTTGTGCATTTTTGGAGTCCAAATTGCCACTAGGCTCATCAGCCAGCACAATATCAGGGGAATTGATTAGGGCACGAGCCACTGCCACTCTTTGTTGTTCACCGCCAGAGAGTTGAGAAGGAAAATGATTTGTTCTTTCGCCTAAGTTTAGCATTTCAAGTAGCATTTTTGCACGTTCACGGGTGACTTGGTCGTCTTTTTTGCCTATCCACGCAGGCAAACAAACATTTTCCAGTGCCGTAAATTCTGGTAAAAGATTATGGAACTGAAAAATAAAGCCAATTTTATTATTTCTCAACATAGAAAGTGCCTTTTCTGATAATTGGGTGATATTTTGGTCATTAAAAAGTACATTTCCAACGTCTGGGCGGTCAAGTGTGCCAATAATATGCAAAAGTGTACTTTTCCCTGCACCAGATGCGCCCACAATAGCCAAAACCTCCCCTTTTTGAATGTGCAAATTGATATTTTTGAGAACTTGTAATTTCTTGTAACTTTTACTGATATTTTCAATTTTAATCATATATTTTTGTATTAAAGTCCCCTTTGGGGATTTAGGGGCTTTTTAATAATATTTCACTACATTTTTAGGCAGTTCCAAAATGAAAGTTGCCCCTTTACCTTCTTGACTTTCGCACCAAATTTTACCATTTAACTCATCTACAAGCGACTTTACAACGGATAAACCAAGCCCAGACGAGCTTTCTCCTGCTGTTGCTCTATTTTTGAAGATTTGATGTTTGATAAAAAGTTTTGCTTGGTCTTCTACACAAATCCCTAAGCCTTCATCTTTCACCTCCAAACGTACATTTTCTTCATTATCTCGCAATTTAACGTATATTTTTTTGCCTTCTGGTGAGAATTTTATAGCGTTTGAAATAAGATTTTCCGTAATTCGTGTTAAGAAAAATTCATCTGTACGGTATTCAATTTTACTTTTGCTAGGCACAAATTCTATATTAATATTTTTGGTTTGTGCGTAGCCTTTATGTCGTTTTATGGCTTGCTGAATGGTTGTAATGATATTTAGGCGTTCTATTTGGATTTCTTTTTTGTAGTCTTCAATCACTTTACTGTCCAACAGATTTTGGATAATAATCAGCCCATCTTGCACCACTTGGCTCATTTTGCCCAAATATTCTACCTGATTTTGGCTAAGTTTTTCTGTTCCTTCCAAACGTATCAAATCCACTAATGAAATAATACGGTTAAACGGCTTTTTCAAATCATTAGACATAATGCTGATAATGCTATTTTTTTCGTGTTCTATTTCGTCTGTGCGTGTTTTTAGCTTGATAAATTCTGTATTTGATTTGACTATTTCCCGTGCTTGAGAACGCATTGTATCATTTTGCTTCTTAAATTGGGAGTTTTGCGTTCTATTCCTAAAAAAAATAATAAGTCCCATAAAAAGTACCACAAACACCACAAACACGCCAGAATTGAGCAAAATGGCTTCCAAACGAGCTTCATTCGTGTTTGTAGGCGTATTTTGTGCGTGTATATATGTAGGAATACACAGGAAAAGCAGGCAAAAATAATTAAAATAAGTTAAAATCCTTTTCATAATGATTGCTTTAATTCGTTTATAAGCAACTATTCATAGCTATTTGGAATTGTTTTTTTGATATAAAATATATAATTACTTGATTATCAATATTTTGTATTCATTCACAATTCATAATTCACAATTCACAATTACTTGGTAAGATTATTTTGTGAAGGTAAAAAAAAATCAATAAAATATGCTATTTTTGTAAAAAATTAAATAATTGTGAATTGTGAATTGTGAATTATAAATGAATACAATAAATATAATCCTTTCATAATCAAATAATTATATAAAAATATAGATTTAAAAATAATCAGAAAAATAAATTTAATGTTGCATCTTAAAAAACCGCTTGTATTTTTTGACCTAGAAACTACGGGTATAAGTGTCGTAAATGACAGAATTGTAGAATATTCTTTCATCAAAATAATGCCAAATGGTGAGAAAATCATTCAAACCAAAAAAATCAACCCAGAGCGTCCTATTCCACTAGAAACAAGTATGATTCACGGCATTTATGACGAACACGTCAAAGATGCCCCTACTTTTAAGCTGATTGCTAAGGATTTAAGTAAATTTTTGGAAGGTTGCGACCTTGCAGGTTTCAATATGTTGCGTTTTGATTTACCTATGTTGGTGGAAGAGTTTTTACGTATTGGGCTTGATTTTTCTACGACTGGACGCAATTTGATAGATGCGCAAAAAATTTATCATCTTATGGAACCTCGTACTTTGAGTGCCGCTTACAAATTTTATTGTCAGAAAGATTTGGAAGGCGCACATACGGCAGAAGCAGATACACTAGCTACTTTTGAGGTTTTGGAAGCGCAAGTTTTGAAGTATGAAAACACTGTTATTAAGGATAGAAATAAGGGTGAATTTGTGCCTGTAAAGAATGATATGCAACATTTGCATAACCTCACGGCAGAAAATTTGGTAGATTTTGCTAATTCTATGGTTTTTAAAGATGGTGTGGAGGTTTTTAATATAGGTAAACACAAAGGACGACCTGTGGAAGACGTTTTGAAAGCAGAACCATCTTATTATGACTGGTATCAAAAAGCTGATTTTTCTCTTAATTCCAAAAGAAAATTAACCGAAATAAAGCTTAGAATGGCGTTTCCTAAGAAATAACAATTACGAATGAATAGGGTGTAGGACAAGTTCATAGAAACGTAGGGTGCGACCCCAACGCCATTAAGTTAAGAAAAAAGTGCTATATTTGTGTAGTTTTCACATCAAAAATAAAAAAAAAATGAAGATATTCAAGAAAATTATCAAAGATTTACGTAAACATAGGAGTTTTTGCGTAGAAAATATTGCTCTTTATAGAGAAAAAAAAGGTG
>JAYVGJ010000153.1:0-2576 GCA_043772375.1 Raineyaceae bacterium
TGATTTAGGCAAAATGGCACTTAGTCCTTGCCATTGTTTATTTCAGTTTTATGTAGAAAATAATAAACTTTCTTGTCAGTTGTACCAGCGTTCTGCAGATACTTTTTTGGGAGTGCCGTTTAATATTGCCTCGTATGCGTTGCTTACTATGATGCTTGCACAAGTCTGTGATATGGAACTTGGAGAGTTTATTTGGACAGGTGGAGATACACATCTTTATCTAAATCATTTGGAGCAGGCAAAACTGCAACTTACAAGAGATTTGCGCCCTTTGCCGACTATGAAAATCAATGAAAATGTAAAAGATATCTTTTCCTTTGTTTATGAAGATTTTGCTTTGGAGAATTACAACCCTCACCCACATATCAAAGCAGAAGTAAGTGTTTAAACAGTTGTGAGTTGTGAATGAATACAAAGAATGCTTTTTGGTAAGTAGGAGTTATTTTGAGTGTCTTAAAATAATTTCCTTCTTAATTTTTCATTTTCTTTGAGATATTTTTCAAATATAAAAAAGAAAATGAAAGTCAGAAAAGTAGCAATAATGCTTCCTGCATATACATCACCTAAAAAGTGTTGTTGCAGATAAATCCTAGAAAAACCAGATAAAAGTGCTAACCAAAAGCACACAAAAGCCACAAAACCGTTTTTAGAAAGCAGAGCAAGCACCAAAAAAATAGTAAAAGCCTGCGTAGTATGTCCAGAAGGAAAACTATTGTAAGAATTTATTTCTACATCTGCCACAAAATTAAGTTTAGTAATTATGGTTGAGCTAAGTTTGTCAAAATATGGTTTTGGGCGCAAATACCCAGTAAAAACCATTTTTTTTAGAAACTGGACAAACATACCATTAAAAGCAAATGCCACAAACATTAAAAGTGAGCTATAATAATTTTTGAGAATAGCGCACAACAAAATAGCAATAACTACAAATTGCCATTCTCCAAAAAAATTAGCCACCACGAAAAAACTATCTCCAAAAGCAGAATGATAATTATTGAAAAAAAGATGAATATCCGTTTTTGAATAGCTGAGCAAAAAATAGCCTCCAATTATCCAAAAAGCAATAAGAGGAAGCAAAAAACTAAGTATTTTTGTTTTCAAAATAATGATAAAATGATGTTCCGTAAGTACGACTTACGGCTATTAACATTAAACCCTTTCAGGGTTTTGTACTAGAATAAGATAAATTTAGCCAATTTTTTCTATGATTAAGCCTAAATTAAGGCTGTCGGAGATTTTTTGCAGAAATTTTATTTTTGTGTTTGTATCTGTATGCACCATTATAAAAACGTCAGTTGCTACTTGGTATTGATTGTAATTTTTATCATTTTTCTTATTACCAACTAATGGAAAACCATTGCTGACAATATCCAATGCTTTGACTTTATCTAGCCCTATTTTTTGTAGCGTTTTCACAAAAGTTTCCACTACTTTACGTTCACAAATGATAGTTTTATCAGAGAACGTAACTTTTAGGAGTGTTTTTGTGGTTTGAATTATGTCGTTTTCAATATTTTCAACCGCAATATTTTCATCATTTGTATAATCACTTAATTTTGGTTGTGGCGAAATTTCAATTACTGCAACTGCCTCATTGTGCGCATTTTCAGCGGGAATAATAGCCATTTTGTCAATTATTTTCTGCAAGATTTCTTTCAAAATTGGGCTAAATTTTTCTATTACTTTTGCATCAACAACGCCAAGCGAAAGTTTGCTAATAAAAAAGTTTACAAAGCTATCAGAAGGCTGATTAAGCTCATTTTTGATAATTTCTGTTAGTTGGTTTGTATAATTAAGGTTGATTTTGTTGGCATTTATTTCCGCTAAAATTTCGTTGGCATCAAACCTACTTTTCTGAAATTTTGAAAGTTCTAATACTTCTATTTCCTTAAAATCAGTAATATCTATCTCTAAAAACGGTACTATGTCCATTTTATTAGGAGCTACCAAATCAGTATAAAAACGGTATGTTTGCCCATTCGTAAGTATGGCAAATTTTGCGTCAGTAACGTGAAAATATCTCTCTAATTGTGTCTTATGTACATCTAACTTTTCTTTTAGGTGTTTACATTCTATAATAATAATTGGTTTTTCGTTGCTAAGAATGGCATAATCCACTTTCTCCCCTTTTTTCATACCAATATCTGTCGTAAATTCTGGCATAACTTCACAAGGGTCTGCATCATCATAACCCAAAACCCTAATAAAAGGCAAAACAAAAGAAGTTTTAGTGCCTTCTTCTGTGGTAACCTTGTCTTTTCTGTTGATAAATTGTTCTCCTAATTTCTTTATTTCGTCCTTAAAATCCATATTTTAGCTGTTTTTAAATACATTGTTACCATTTTCCGTAAGTACGACCTACGGCTATTAACATTAAACCCTTTCAAGGCTTTAATACAAATGAACGAACTTATAAATACATTTAAACTTCATTATCAAGGCATTGTATTCATTCACAATTCATAATACTATACATAGCTTTTGTTTGTCGTTCCCCACGTTCCACGTGGGGTTATGATTGTTAAACCCTTTCAGGGTTTTTAATACAGTTTTCCTTGTAGAAACAACCCCAACGG
>JAYVGJ010000154.1:0-4669 GCA_043772375.1 Raineyaceae bacterium
TGTGTAGTATTTTCTTGTCGTGGCTTCGTTTTTATGCCCTGCCATTACCTGCACCGTATTTATTGGCACGTTCCACAAATTTACTGCCATTACACAAAAAGTTTTTCTAGCCACATGAGTAGTCATATTCTTAGAAATATTACAACTATCCTGAATTTCTTTGAGATAGCCGTTATATTTCTGGTTGGTGAGTAGTGGCAATTTTTCAATACCTCCGTACTTTTTTATTATTTCTGCTGCCTTTTCTAGTATTGGTACCTGCGTTGCTCCTCTTGTTTTGGTGCGCTTGAGGTCTATCCAATCTCTGCCGTCTGGTCCTATAATGATGTCTTTTTGTGTTATCACCTCCAAATCAGCAAAAGAAAGCCCACAATAACAGACAAAAACAAACAAATCACGCACTTTTTGAAGTCTTAGAATGTCGGTTTTGTACTCCTCTACTCGTTGCAATTCTTCATCATCAAGATAAATAATTTCCTTGTCAGGGTCTTTTTTCCAGTCTATATACTCGGCTGGGGACTTCTCCAAATAATCCAATTTTAGCGCAAGTTTAAACATATCTTTGAGGTACACCAAATGACTAGCAATGTGGTTGTTTCCCCAATTATTTTTTTTGAACTGCAAAAACATTTTTTCAAGGTCTGATTTCCTTATTTCTTTGAGCAACTTTTTTGTTAAAAAGTTCTTTTCTGCGTACTCCTCAATGTTATTGAGCAAATTACTAATTTTCCGTTCTGTTCTACTCTTTTTGAGTTTTTGGGTTTCTCTGTATTGCTCAAACAAATTCTTCAGCAAAATTACTTCGTCCTTCTGGTGGTACAACTCGTAGATAGTCGTAGCGGTGTACGGCTTCCTGTTTTTCTCCAAGTCTAAATAAATAATATTCAGCCTGTTTTCAATTTCTTTCAATTTTGCGTTTTTCAATACATTTTCATCAGAAATACCCTTAAATTTCTGGGTTTTAGCGTTCCACTCCTCTACTGTGGCACGTATATTAGTGGAAAAATCAGGAGAACGTATGCCCTCAACCGTTATTCTGCAATTTAGGGGTGCAGTCCCTGCCTTGTTTAGCTTTGCCTTGCGAAGCCAAAAAAGGACTTTCATATTTTTAAGATAATACCCACGTAATATGAATATTTATTTTAACTCAACAACTACCATTTAAAAAATAATTCATAAAATAATTCTCCAAATACTAGGACACCGAATGTAAACCACTAGGACACCGAAAATGATACCGTTCTAATGCTTACCATAATACAAAAAAATAGGGCTTTATCCTAAGATAAAGCCCTATTCAGCAATAAAACAATGTTTTTACAAAATAAAAATTAAAAATGTGGGAGTTGAGGGGTTCGAACCCCCGACCCTCTGCTTGTAAGGCAGATGCTCTGAACCAGCTGAGCTAAACTCCCTTCTACCGCAACTAAAGTCTGTATTTTCGTTTAGATTTTTCGTTTTTGGTGATGCAAAGGTAAGAACTTTTTTTTACATTCCAAATCTTTTTTAAAGTTTTTTTACTTTTCTTTCAATATTTTTCAAAAAAACTTTAAAAAGTCTTCAAAAACATCACCAAATCACTAAAAATATAACTGCTGACGAGTTTTTTCTACGGTATCCGCCACACTTACCAAAATATCAAAAGCGTTTTCTGCCATCAAATTTCCTTCATAATCTAATGTAGGGTTGATTTCTACCATTTCCCAGCAACAAACTTTCTCATTTTGCACAAGCAAAGTATTAAGTTTCATAGCCTCCTCAATAGATAAACCGCCCTCAACAGGCGTTCCTGTACCTTCCGAAATTTTTGGGTCGGTGCTATCAACATCAAAAGAAACATAAATAAGGTCGCAATGCGCTAATTTGTCAAAAATCTCTGGAATAATAGCCTCTACACCACGAGAACGTACTTCATCAGTAGGATAATTTTTGATTTGATATTTTTTGATAAGATACTGCTCCTCAACCTCTGTATCTCGCATAGAAACATACACAATATCCTCTGGCTCAACATTATGCCCTGTTCCCATATCTTTTAGACGTTGCCAAAGACCTGCTGCATCTGGGTGCAAAGAATTTACTTTTGACTCCAAGTTATCTTCTGCAATAGCAATTGCAAGCGGCATTCCGTGCATATTGCCTGATGGCGTGGTGTGTGGTGAGTGCATATCTGCGTGAGCATCTATCCAAACAACGCCCAAACGCTTGTTTGGATAGGCTTTTTTGATGCCTGCAATAGTTCCTGCAGCGGTAGAGTGGTCGCCAGCTAAGACAATAGCAAAATCACCGTTTAGGATAGAACGAGCCACTGTTTCACATACACGCTGTTGCACACGTATCATTACGTTGATGTACCTTGCGTGTTTGTAGGGTGTTGGATAAAACAAAACTTCGTTTTCAGTTTCTACGGAAACACGCCTATAACGAGTGAAAAAATCAGATTTTTTGTTAAGACAAACTACTTTTAGGGCTTCTACGCCCATACTTGCGCCACGTGTGCCAGCTCCGAGTTCAGATTTGACTTCAATTACTTCAATGGGTTTCATTACATTTTATTTCTTTAATTGATTTTTAAGTTGATTGCGCATTTTGAGCATTGGCAAATATACACAAAAAACTTTGATAGGCAAATTTTCAGGATTTTAAACAGAAAAAAGCAAAAAAATATCAATATTTTTATTTTCACAAGAAAACATTTACATAGCCTAAAAATGTCATAAAACCGCTTTTATTGGTTTTTTTAGAGCCTAAAACCGCACCCCATAAATCTATATTTGTATTACTTTTGTACCAGACAAAAAATAAACTTGTCTTTCTCAAAATATCAACCCTAAAATACCAAAAAACAATGAAAAATGTAAGATTTTTCTCTAACAAAATGGCTCTTGTGGCTGTCGTGGTTGTTAGTAGCATTATGATGATGAGCTTTAAAAGCACATCTACAAAAAAAGAACTTGGCTACTTTAAAAAAGTAGAGGAAAAACAGCATTCAAATGTACTACGTACTAGTCCTAATTACACTGCTGCAGGTGCAGTTATATGGGGTGCAATATATGGTGCTGCTGGTCTATATATGTTAGGGCAGAATGCTATAGAAGACTATGTAAGTTCTATTTGTCCTTGCTATGCGCCTGATTCGTTCAAAATTCAAGAAGACGACCAAGCAAACCAAGATAAAAAAATGTCTAAATTTTAGTTCCTGAAGTTGGTAAAGTTCTCCAAATTGTTTTAATTTGAAGAACTTTATCAATTTTAAATCCCCCTTATTATGCTCAAAGAACTTATAAAACAGTCTTTCCTTGCTTCACTAGCAGCGTCACTATCAGGCTTGATAGTATTTTATGTACTTGGTTTTTGGTTTATTAGTGATAGCAGATTAAATGTGCTAGAGTTTTTAGGTGTTACTATGTTTGTAATGCCGTTTTTCATTTCTATATTTCTTGTGGTTTTTGCCATCAGATTTTTGTCTGATTTTTATAAGGAATACCCCAATACAAGTTGGTGGAAGACTACTTCTCTATTATTTGGATTAACTTTTATTTGTGTAATAATTTTAGACCAAGGCGCGTTTCTTATCACAGATGACATACCTAAAGCCGTTGTAAGAGCTTATAAAGCAATTGATGCTAGACAAGCAGAAAAAGGTCAAAAAACTACAAGTCAGAGCCTAAAAGAAGAAGGTGAATCAATTGAAGACATAGGCAAATATGCACCTTGGGTACTTAACTGGGTTACCTTATTTATATTTCTGTTTATTGCGTCATTGTTAAGCCACTCCTTAACGAAACGCATTACCAAAAAGAAAGAATCAAATTATATATAAAAATGTATAAAAAAATTATTATTGGGCTTAGTTGCCTTATTTTTGTGACCTATTGGAGTATTACTGTTTTCTTTCAATTACCTGATAATCCTGTAAAAGTAGATTTTATGCGGGGAAATAGGATTTTTGAAATTTTTCTCTATCAAAAATGGTCTTTTTTTGCACCACCACCTAAACATGATGATAGGCTTTATTACATTTTTAAAAAAGGAGATACAGAAATTTCTTTTGAAGTAGTTGCACTTCTTAACAAGGCTAAAGCGGTTAATGCCCCATTCAACGGACATGAAAATGCTCTAGATTATATTATTTCTAATCAATTACATGCAATAAGTACAAGTATGGGCGACTTTTATGCTGATAAAAATAAGAAAGATATTGAAAATATTGAACTTACTTGGATAGAGTTTTACAAGAAGAATAAAGATGGTCATAATCTAAAAACTCTCTTGAACTATGCTAAGGTAGTGGCAAAAGCTAACAAGCTTGATTATTCAGAATATGAAATATGCCTAATTCTTACGAATATTGATATTCCAAAATTTAAAGATAGAAATGATACGACGCTCAAACGCCAAGAAAAAATAACCTTCAAAACGCCATTTGTAAAAATAATTTAACACCTTGAAAACTATGGATTATCTCAAAAATACCCTAACAAAACTTGAAGAAAACAATAACCACGCTTATTTTTTGGCGTTGTTTAGGGTTTTGCTTTGTTTGTTGATATTTGAGAAAATTATTGTAAAATGGGACGATATTTATTGGTTGTATGGTACTGATACTTTTATTCACCATAACTCTTCTTTGGTACTAGACCTTTTAGGCATTAGCACCAATTGGGTG
>JAYVGJ010000155.1:0-9416 GCA_043772375.1 Raineyaceae bacterium
GGCAGTTGTTTTTACGAGCAGGCACGCAGTAGATTATTATTTTGCGCTGGCAAAAGAACTGAAAATTGAAATTCCACAAGATTTGAAATACTTTTGTATTTCTGAACAAACGGCTAATTATCTGCAAAAATACATACAAGTTCGCAAGAGAAAAGTCTTTACAGGCGTGAAAAATGCCCTTGACCTTGTGCCTTTCATCAAAAAATACAAAGATGAAAAGTTTTTGTATCCTTGCTCTGATGTCAGAAAAGATGATATTCCTACGTATATGAAAGAAAACGGCTATGATTTTACGGAGGCTATCTTGTACCGCACCGTTGCGAGTGATTTATCTGATTTATCTGATGTGAAATATGATATTTTGGCGTTTTATAGTCCGTCTGCTATCAATTCTTTGTTTACAAATTTCCCTGATTTTGTGCAAGAAAATACACGCATTGCAGCATTTGGCAGCACTACGGGAAAGGCAGTAACAGATGCAGGGCTTATTTTAGATGTAGAAGCACCTTTGCCAAATGCGCCCTCTATGACAGGTGCGTTGGAGGCTTATATTCAGGTTGCTAACAAGATAAAAAAGTAAGTAATGGTGAATTATGAATGAATACAAAAATTTGATAACCAAATAATTATGTGTTTTTCAGTCAAATCAAAGCACAAATTAATGTATAAACACCTACTTGGAAACGTAATAAAATAGCTTTAAAAAATATTTTTTTAAAAAAAGTTTGGTGAATTAAAAAAAACAGTGTATTATTACGCATCAAAACTAATAAATCTGGTATAAAATTGATTTTAACACAAAATTAAAAACATTTCACTTAAACAAAATACCTAAAAAGTATTTTTCTTTCTTAACTTATTTTCTTGTTTATCAAGAAGATACCTAAGATAGGATATTTTTTTATTAAAATTTTTGCTGTTTTTTTTGCAATATCAAAAAAACATACTACTTTTACTAAACGCAATCAACTTATTACGCTAAAAAAATGAAAAAATTATTTACGAATGCTTTGATGTTTCTCGCTTGCCTTATCAGCTTGCCTGCGTTTGCGCAACAAGAAACTCAATTTAGCCAATATATGTTTAATACATTGTTCTATAATCCTGCTTATGCTGGCATACGTGGGCAAGGAAATTTCGCTTTATTACATAGAACACAATGGTTAGGTTATAATGGTACTTTTGACCAAGGAGGCGCACCAAATAGTCAGGTACTTAGTTTTGATGCACCTTTTATGCAAACAAGCGGTATAGGTGTACATATTACTAATGACCAGATTTCAACTGTTCGTAATACAGAATTACAAGTTTCTTATGCTTACCATATTCCCTTGGGAAATGGTAAACTTTCAATAGGGGCAAGAGCTGGAGCTTACAATCAAGTAAACCGTTTTAATATCTTGCGTGCAAGAGAGTCTGACGACCCGTTGGTAAATTCAGCTATTGCAAGTAGTGGCAATATGCAAATAAAACCAGATGTTTCTGCAGGTTTATATTATCAAACACCTGATTTTTATGTAGGTGTGAGCGGTACTAGACTTTTGCAGGCGGAATTTAATTATGGTATTGTAGGACTAAAAAATGCACTTTCAAGAAATGTATATTTGACTGCAGGTTATAATATACCTGTCAATGACCAACTTGTAGTAACGCCATCTTTTTTGGTAAAATCAGACCTTAATACATATTCTTTTGATGTTTCTGCCATTGCTACTTATGATGATAGATTTTGGGGCGGACTTTCTTACAGACAAGGAGATGCTGGTATTGTAATGCTTGGTATGAACATTAAGAAAAATGAAGCTGGTTATACGGAACTTAGAGCAGGTTATAGTTTTGATTATACTTTGCAAGGACGTTTAGCAAAGTCTGCTACCTCACACGAGTTTATGGTTGCTTACACTATTGCACCACCAGCACCAATAAAAAAACCAGCACAAAGAACGCCTAGATACAATCATTAAGAACTATTATAAAATTTTTATAATAATTATTTGAAATTTTTCAGAATAAATTTGCAATACTGAAAAAATATATACATTTTTGCATAACAATTGCATAGTATTTGCTTATTTTCAAAATTATGCTTTTCTACAAACAAAGTAAAGAAATTTTATTTCAAACAATAACAAGTGTTATGAACAAATTGAGGAATAGTAGTAGCTTTTTCGCTATAGTTATAGCGGCAGCATTTTTGCAGAGTTGCGGGCTTTTTGGTGGAAAGAAAGGAGGGAGGAAATTACCTGAAGAACTCAACGCTAGAATTAAAGCAACCAAAGGAGAAGTTTACAATTTTGACCAAGTGCGTCAAGGTTGGGATCAGTACCGCCCACAAAGTATGGTCGTTATTCCTGCTGGTACATTTCATATGGGACAAGCTGATGAAGATGTGCCTCAAACACAAATCAACTATAATAAGCAAATTACTATTAGTGCTTTTTATATGGACGAAACGGAGGTTACAAATAACCAGTACCGTTTGTTCACTGAAACGCTAATGGCTTATGCGACAGGTGCTACACCACTTGACCCTGATTACGAAGAAGACGTAATGAAAAAAATATTTGACCCAAATGGTGCTAAGCCTGATTCTATCCAAGTGATGGAAAAAGCGTATCCAAATGTGGATAGATGGGTAAAAGATTATGCCCACCACATGGGCGACCCAATGCTAGAATATTACTTTGACCACCCGGCTTTTGATGACTTTCCAGTTGTTGGCATAAAGTGGACACAAGCAACTTTATTCTGTCAGTGGAGAACAATGCACTTAAACCGTTACCGTGTTGTAGAACAAGGTCTTGTGGCATCTCCTCGTTTTAGACTTCCAACAGAAGCTGAATGGGAATATTCTGCAAAAGGTGGACGTGACTTGGCTAAGTACCCTTGGGGAAATCCTTACACACGTAACACGCTTGGTTGTATGTTAGCTAATTTCAAACCAGGTAGAGGTAATTATTATGATGATGGCTTTTCTTATACTGCTCCTGTAGCATCTTATTTCTCTAATGATTGGGGACTTTATGATATGGCTGGAAACGTGGCTGAATGGTGTCAAGATGCTTACTATGAATCTGCATCTCCTATTGTTTGGGATATAAACCCTGTTTATGACCCACAAGATAAAGGCAGCAAATTAGGTACGGGTTCTCCTAACCTAAGAGATTATCCAAAACGTATGATTAGAGGTGGTTCTTGGAAAGATATTGCTTATTACCTAGAAACAGGTACAAGAACATACCAATTCCACGACTCTGCATCAAGTGCTGTAGGTTTCCGTTGTGCAATGACTTATTTAGGTCGTTCTTCTGGTTCTGAATACGGAAGTACAAAAAGATAATTACCAATCAAACCAACTCAAAGTAGCGTCATAGCCGCATCAAAAACTTTGGAAAATAGAGTATCTTTAAAAATCAAAAAAACCAATTTAACTAAAACGTGTTACTAAAATGTCTGAAAAAAAATTAAGCGGAGTTCGTTACCTTTATCACTACATCGTTCCAAGAGTAGTAGGCTTTGGTGCTGCGGTTGTTATCGTGGGTGCACTATTCAAAATTATGCACTGGGAAGGTGCGGGTACAATGCTTACAATTGGTCTTTTGACTGAAGCTGGTATCTTCTTTGTTTACGGTATTGGTCCAATTGATCCTCCACACGAAGAAGCTGACTGGTCTGTACTAGGTAATATTGCCCCACAAGGTCCTCCAAAAGACGAGAAAGTAGCACTTAAATTGGCTGCTATTGAGGCATCTCTTGCTGAGAGTATTACGCCAGATAAGGTAAAAAATCTTGGAGTAGGTATGAAAGAATTAGCTGATAATGTTACTAAAATGAGTGCATTAGGTGATGCTTCTGTTGCAACTGCTGATTATGCTAAAAATGTAAAATTAGCTTCTACTTCACTTGTTGAGATGAATAAGTCTTATTCTTCTACAATGACTGCAATGACTGCAATGGCTGATGCGTCTAAAGATGCTAAAAACTATCACGCACAAATCCAGAATTTGACTAAGACACTTAGCTCTTTGAACGCATCTTACGAAATGGAATTGCAAGACAGCAAAAAATATATTACGGCACTTAACAAATATTATGGTGGTCTTGCTACTGCAATGGAAAGTGTTGTGGGTGCATCTAAAGATGCGGAACAATTCAAAACGCAATTGTCTGGTCTTACTACTAATCTTACTTCTCTGAATAAGGTTTACGGTTCAATGCTTAGTGCTATGAAAGGAGCGCAAGCATAACTGAAAAATGATATAATTATCTAGGATAACCATCAAAAATGGTTATCCCTAAACTAAACTTTAACTAAATAATAATAAAATTATGGCTGGAGGAGCTAAAGAGTCCCCTAGGCAACAGATGATAAATTTGATGTATCTTGTACTTACAGCTATGCTCGCACTACAAGTAAGCTCATCAATTATCAACAAGTTCCTAGAATTAAATGAGGCGCTTATACATACGCAAATTGATGCTAGACTAACCAATGACTGTACTATGGCTGCTTTCGCTAGAGAAGTAAAGAACGAAGGCAATAAGAAAGAGGGCATTGATGCTATGGCAAAAGCAGAAAAGGTTAGAGCTGAAAGAATAAGAATGGTAGAAGAGTTAGAAGCACTCAAAACTAAAATCAAGAAAGATGTTGCTGGAGGGTTTGACCCAAAAACTGGACTTTTAGTTAATCCAGCGGAGGAAACTAAATTGGAAATCCTTATGGTTGGTGCAAATAAATCTGGCTTAGGCTGGAAACTAGAAACAAGTCTAAAGGATTTTACAAAAAAAGTGGCTGGAATTGCTGATATGAAAGAAGACATTTTGCCACAGTTGGCGGAGGATAATAGTAAAAACCCATTATATAAAGATGATGGTGCTCAGAGAAATAAGAAATTTGCTGAAGCCAATTTTGCTCAAACTCCTGCTGCTGCAGCTCTTGCCGTACTTACACACAGACAAAGTGAGATACTTCGTACAGAAAGTATAATTTTGAAAAAACTAGGTGCGGAGATTACTGGTAAGGTTATTAAATTTGATAAAATTGATGCAACTTATGCAGCGGAATCAAATGTAGTAGCTAATGGAGATAAGTTTAAAGCTAAAATGTTTATTTTTGCAAGTGCTTCAGATTTAAAACCTCGTATGACTGTAAATGGTTCTCCAATAACCGTAGATAAAGACGGAATGGGTGAAGTGAGTATTCCTGCTAGCGGTGGAACAGAAGCTGGTGCAGAGCAATCTTGGAAAGGTACAATTACATTTCCTGTGAAAGGAAAAGATACCACATTTACGTTCACGGGTAAATATAAAGTGGTAAAACCTGTAATGACTATTACTTCTGCAGCCGTTAGTGCATTGTATGAAGGTTGTGGTAATGAACTAGAGGTGCTTGTACCTGCTTTGGGAACAAGTTATAATCCTAGCTTTACAGCTAGTGGTGCTGCTTGTTTGCCAGGTTCAAAAAAGGGTATGGTTATTGTAGTACCTTCACCAGGTGCAAAATCTGTTACGTTGAATGTTTCTAGTGGTGGTATGGCTATTGGTAATCAAACAATAGCAGTACGAGGAGTACCAGCTGCTCACGCAGTAGCTACTGGACCCCAAGGAGAATATACTGAAGCTGCTGTTGTTTGCCCTGTAAGTTTGGGAGTTAAAATTATTCCTGATGAAAGTTTTGCCACATTCCTTCCAAAGGAGGCAAGTTATAGAGTAGAATCTTTCCAAGTGGTACACGCTAGAGGTATTAACCCAGTAGGAAAAACAGCTGGTGTTGGTGGTTCTGCTAATACTGCATCTATGAAAAGTAAAGCAAGAGAAGGAGATAGAATTATTGTGCAACAAATTGTAGCAAAACGTTCTAACTTTAGAGGTGAAGTTCTTAATGCTAAAATTAGTACAAAGTTTATACAAGTGAATTTGAGATAGTAGATTTATTCATCAAATTTATTATTTTATTTTATACAAGAAAATGTGTTTGAATGTTGTTTATATATTTATATACATTTTCTTGTTAATTTTAATCAATCAAAAATATGAAAAGTGTAAAATTAATTTTTGTTGCAGTGTTTATTTTGACCTCATTTGCTACGTCAATTGCACAAGTAGGTTACAATCCCTTGTCGGTACGTCCTATATTGGAAGATGACATAATGTACCGTAAAAGAGTGGAAAGACGTATCAATCTCAAGGAGAAACAAAATCTACCATTTTTTGCGCAAGATAGATTAATTACCTTAATTATACTTGACGGAGTAGCTACAGGTGAAGTAACACCTTATAATGACGGCGTTTCTGTGGATAGTTTGGTGCCTAAATATGTTATGAAGTCTGAAGATTGGAAGAAAGCCTTACTAGATTCTAATACAACGGGGGCTGCAATAGAACCAAAGGATGTTACTCTACTTGACATTACAGAGGACTACATTTTTGATAAAAGACGTTCTAGAATGTACATAGATATTTTGAGCGTTAAACTAGTAGTTTTGCCAAATGCCGCAGGAAATGCCGCAGGTGGTGGAGCAGGTGTATTGAGCGTATTGGCGCAATTTAAATATAAAGATCTGCACGAATACTTCAAAAAAGTATATGCTAGGTCTAACCAAACACAAGCCTTTTGGTTTAATCCTAAAAATGATAGGCGCAAGATGTGCTTCTCTGATGCCTTTGACTTAAGATTATTTTCTTCAAGAATAATAAAAATCTCTAGTCCTGCTGATGAGAAAATTGGCGAAGAACGTACAGGAGAATATGCTACACCGCTCAAGCAACTTTACCGTTCTCAAGAAATTGAGTATGAATTGATGGAGTACGAGCATAACCTTTGGGAATTTTAGTCTAAGGACAGCACAATGCTGATTTGGAGCTAATATAGGAAATAAAAAGAGAAAGTAAAGCCAAGGCTTTACTTTCTCTTTTCTGGTTTTATGCCTTATTTTTCTCTTCTGAATTTTCTTTGAAATATTCTAATACCAATTTAGCTTTTGCCTTTCCCACTATAGTTATTATTTCTGTTTCTGATGCCTCTTTCATCTTAGCAATAGACTTAAAAGCTATCATTAGTTTTTGTAATGTTTTGTCTGCAATGCCTCTTATCTCTTCTAATTCACTGTTAAGGCTGTTTTTGCTACGTCTATCCCTATGGAAAGTAATAGCAAAACGGTGAGCTTCATCTCTAATCCGTTGAATGAGTTTTAATGATTCTGATTTTTTGCTGATATGCAAAGGTATGCTGTCCTCTGGAAAATAAATCTCCTCCAAACGCTTGGCAATACCAATAATAGGTATTTGCCCATAAATTCCCAAATCTTTAAGTGCTTGACAAGCAGAACTTAATTGTCCTTTTCCACCATCTACAATAATCAATTTAGGAAATTTTTCTCCTTCCTCCTGCAAACGCTTGTATCTGCGTGTTACAATCTCATACATAGACGCAAAATCATCTGGACCTTCAACGGTTTTGATATTAAAATGCCTGTAATCCTTTTTGGCAGGTTGTCCATTGCGGAAATAAACCATACTCGCCACAGGATTTGTCCCCTGAATATTTGAATTATCAAAACATTCAATACGTGTAGGAAGCTCTTTTAAGCGCAAATCTTGTTGTAATTGAAGTAGTGCGTGCTGATGTTTGTGTGTTTCTTCTGCTAATGCTTTTTTCTGTAATTTTTCCTTTTTGGCAAAAAGCGCATTGCGCACAGACATATCAATAAGTTTCTTTTTGTCACCAATTTTTGGGAAAGAAATTTCCATTTCATCAATAGAAATTTCTGTTTCAATATTTGTAATCACTTCTTTTGCATTACTATTGTACTTATCTTTCAGACTAAAAATAGCGTAAATAAGAATTTCCTCGTTCGTTTCGTCCAACTTTTTTTCTGCTTCAAAAGTGTCCGTATGAATGATAGCACCATTTTTTATCTCCAAAAAATTCAAAAAAATACTATCTTCATCAGTAAAAAGCGTAATCACTAATAAATCAGTAATTTTAGCATTCACCACAACAGATTTTTCCTGAAAAATAGTCAGAGAATTAGTTTTATTTTTATAAATATTAGCTTTTTCAAACTCTAATTTTTCTGCGTGAGCAAGCATTTTATCCTTAAAAATCTGCGTAATTTGGCTAATATTTCCTTTCAAAATCTCCCTAACTTGCCAAATATCCTCTAAATAGTCCATTTCAGTTTGTAGGTTTTCACAAGGACCTTTACAGTTTTTGATGTGAAATTCTAAACAAACTTTAAATTTGTTTGCTTCAATATTTTCTCTAGAAAGAGAAAAACTACAAGTTCTAATAGTATAAAGTTGCTTAAAAAGCTCCAAAAGGCTATTCATAGCCCTGACATTTGAATAAGGACCATAAAAAGTGCCTAAACTTCTATCTAATTTGCGTGTTATCAACAGGCGAGGAAATGGCTCTGTGGTGATGAGCAAATACGGATAAGTTTTGTCGTCTTTGAGCAAAATATTATATTTGGGCTGATACTCCTTGATAAGTGAGTTTTCTAGAAGCAAAGCATCTTTTTCTGTACCAACAACCGTAAATTCTATATGCACAATTTGGGAAACTAACCTAAGCGTTTTGCGGCTATGTTGCTTAGAATCAGTAAAATACGAACTTACCCTATTTTTTAGGTTTTTAGCTTTCCCAACATAAATAATTGTGTTTTCTTTGTCAAAAAACTTATAAATTCCTGCATCAGAGGGCAAATTAGCTATATAATCTTTCATTTTTAGGGACGAAGTTTGAAGTACGTTTTTATTTAGTTGATTATTTTTCTTGTAAATATTTTTTATCTAAATAAAAAGTTCCGAATGGGACGAAAGAAGCCACAAATGCAATAAAAAACAACTTCCACGACCAACCAAGCTCAATTTTTGCCTGAATAATTGCCAAAATATATGCCACAAAAAGAAGTCCGTGAGCCATTCCAACAATTTTATTCGGCATAGGCATATTGCCCAAATATTTGAGTGGCATTGTGATAAAAATAATAATTAGAAACGAAATACCTTCTACAAAGGCAATCAAACGTGTACGACCAAGCGTGGTAGTGAGAAAATCAGACATTTTTATGAGAATATTAGTAGTTTTGTAGTCATTGTTACTTGAAAAATTCAATTTTATATATTGTTTACTATACAAATTTAGCATTTTTTACGAAAATTTTATTAAAATTTGCGTAACTGTTAAAAAAAATCTATTATTTGACATTTTTTAAGATAATAGATGTAAGATTTTAAAAATCAAATAATGTAAGGTTTTAAAAATTTATAAACTTTTATTTGGAGAAATAAAATACTTTTCTTAGTTTTGCACTAGAATTCAAAAAATGAATTTATTTCTTATCAAACAAAACCAAAATAATGATGTTTAATCTCTCAACAAACGCCAAACGCCAAACGCCAAACGCCAAACG
>JAYVGJ010000156.1:0-17767 GCA_043772375.1 Raineyaceae bacterium
AATGGTGGCAGAAACTGCTGTTGTTTGTGAAGACACGAACAACGCCACTTTTATATAAATATTTATAAATATCAAATCATTACAAGTATAGCACTACCTATTTTTTTATGGTAGTACGGACACAACGAAGCCTAGATATATCAGAACAAAAAGAATATATTGCTTACATAAGTAAAAATGAATATATGGAATTGGATAAGCATAATTTCAGATTTTCTCTCTAAGATTTTTTTGTATTAAAGCCCCCTTTGGAGGTTTGGGGGCTGTTATTTCATTTGCACAATGGTACTTCCTGCGCCGCCTCTGTCTGCGTGTTCGTCTGCCATAGATGCCACTTGCTTGTATTCTTTGAGCTTTTCCCTAATCAATTTGCGCAAAATGCCATCTCCTTTGCCGTGAATGATACGAAGTTCTGAATAACCAACCAAAATGGCATTATCTACAAAACTCTCTACTTTTGCGACTGCATCATCTCCACGCATACCACGCAAATCTATGCTAAAACTCCCATAAGCGGCTTTTTCGTTGATATCAACGCCTGTTTTTTTACTAATTTCTTTTGTAAAAGGTTTTTTGATTTTCTTAGCATTTTTGCGACTAATTTTCTCTAGCCTGCTTAGTTTTATGTTAGATTTAAGCTCTCCAATACTGATTTCTGCATCTTTTCCACGCATAGAAAGCACTTGCCCAATGGTTGTTTGCCCAATAAGGCGCACAAAATCACCTACCAAAATCTCGCCACCGACTACCTCCAAAACGTCTTCGTCATCTTCTGCAGTTTCTTCTGTTGGGAGAATTTCTGGGGCGTTTTCTTCCGTAAATTTCTCTAATTTTTGCCTAATAACCTTTGTTTTTTCCTTATCTGCTTGATTCTCACGAATATCCCTAATGGTTTGTTCTATTTGTTTGTTAGTGTTTTGGAGAAGGATTTTAGCTTCTAATTTGGCAGCATTGATGATTTTTTTCTTATCAGTTTCTAAAATGGTGTTGAGTTTTGTGTATTTTTCCAGTTGGATTTTCAGTTGGCTTTCTCTCACAAAAAGTGCCTGATTTTGGTCTGAAAGTGCTTTTTTCTCGTTTTCTAGTTCTTTGAGAAGTTTGTCATAATTGATTTCTTTTGTGCCTAATTTCTCTTTTGCTTTTGCTAAAACTTTCTTAGGAAGTCCTATTTTTTGTGCAATTTCAAAGGCAAAAGAACTCCCTGCTTGCCCAATTTCAAGCATATAAAGTGGCTCTAGTTTGTCCGTATCAAAGCGCATAGCACCATTTGCAATATGCGGTTTGCTTTGCGCAAAAATCTTCAAATTTCCGTAATGGGTATTGACCATTCCATAGGCATTTGTTTCGTAAAGCGTTTCCAAAATAGCCTCTGCAATAGCTCCACCTAGTTTTGGCTCTGTTCCTGTCCCAAATTCATCTATCAAAAAAAGCGTGTCTTTGTCGGCAAAATTAGCAAATTGGCGCATATTCGTCAGGTGCGAACTATACGTACTCAAATCATTTTCAAGGCTTTGCTCATCTCCAATATCAATAAAAATACTCTTAAAAATGCCCATTTCTGAGCCTTCCTGCATAGGCACGAGCAAGCCACATTGGTACATAAATTGAAGCAGTCCCACCGTTTTAAGCGAAATAGACTTACCGCCAGCGTTTGGTCCAGAGATAACCAAAATGCGTTTTTCCTCATTTAGGGCAATATTTAGCGGTATAATAGGTTTTTTTTGTTCTTTGTGCGAAAGGTACAAAAGTGGGTGTTTGGCGTTGCGCCATTGCACAAGCGTATTTTTCCTAAAATAAGGGTTTATGGCATCAATATCTAGCGCAAATTGTGCCTTAGCACGTATAAAATCAACCATTCCAAGAAAAATATACCCTTTTTGCAAAATACTTACGTGAGGGCGCAAAGTGGTCGTGAGGTTTGTCAAAATACGTATAATTTCTCGTTTTTCTTTATTTTCAAGCTCTCTGATGCCATTATTGAGGTCTAAAACCTCCGCAGGTTCTAAATAAACGGTTTGCCCTGTGGCAGACTCGTCATGTACAAAACCTTTGATTTTGCGTTTGTGTTCCGCTTTTATTGGAATAACCATACGTCCGCTACTCACTGTAAAATTAGCATCTTCTGCTACAAAACCGCTTGCTCGTGCAGATTTCATAATACTTTCTAGGGTTTTGCGCAAAGAACCCATTTGCGAAAGTATCTCACGTCTGATGCTTTGGAGTTCTGCGGAGGCATTATCACGAAGTTTTCCTCTGTCGTCTATGATTTGGTTGATACTTTTGAGTAAATCTTTGTCTATGCTTACGTATTGCGTGATTTCTTGGAGATATGGGTATTCTTCTGCAGGTTTGTTTTTTAAAAATAACATACATTCTTGTATGGTATTTAGGGAAAGTTTTACCTCAAAAAATTCTTCTTCTGTCAAAAATGAGCCTTCAATAGCGGCTTTTTTGAGAGATTGTTTGGCATCTATAAAATTTTGTGAAGGAAAGCCGCTTTCAATAGTGAGAATCTTCTGAAATTCTGCGGTTTGTGAGGTCAGTTTTTTGACAATCTCGTAATCATCAGAAAAGCGGATTTTGTCCACATACTCTTGCCCTAGCGTACTCACGCAGCGCAAGCGCAAAAGTTCTCTGATTTTGTCAAAACCTATTTTTTGTTCTATATTTTTTGGATAAAGCATTTTTGTTGGTCTAATTTTATGGTGCAAATTTACATAAAAAATTGCGTTTTTTACGAAAATAAATGTAATTTTGCTAGTGAAATTTAATTTGAAAATATGACAAAATTACGCACAATAGATTTATTTGCAGGAATTGGAGGGATAAGATTGGGTTTTGAGGCTTTTGGTTGTAAAAATGTTTTTACTTCTGAATGGGATAAAGATGCACAAAAAATGTATGAAGCTAATTTTAAAGAAAAACCTTTTGGAGATATTACCCAGATAGCACCACAAGATATTCCTGACCACGACATTTTACTTGCAGGATTTCCTTGTCAGCCTTTTTCTATTATTGGCAGTATGCAAGGCTTTGCAGACACGAGAGGCACATTATTTTTTAATATTGAAGAGATTTTAAGAGTAAAACAACCTTTTTCTTTTCTTTTAGAGAATGTAAAACAACTACGCACACACGACAATGGGCGCACTTTCAAAACTATTTTAAAGAAATTAAGAGAATTAGGCTATTTTGTGCATCATACCGTTTTAAATGCCTTAGATTTTGGTTTGCCACAAAAACGAGAACGAACAATTATTGTAGGTTTTAAGGAAAATTTGGAGTTTAAATTTCCTAAATCAATAGGAAAATACAAACCACTTTCAGATATTTTGTTTGTTGATAATCAAGTAGATAAAAAACTTTTTGCATCTGCTGATATAGTGCAAAAACGTCAAAATAGACTGAAAATAGACCCGTTTTTTCCTTCTGTTTGGCACGAAAATAAAGAAGGTAATATTTCTGTATTGCCTTATTCGTGTGCGCTACGTGCAGGAGGTTCTTATAACTACTTGTTAGTCAATGGAAACCGCAGATTATCAGAAAGAGAAATGTTACGTTTGCAGGGTTTCCCAGAAGATTTTGAAATAGTTGGCACTTATACAGCTATGCGCAAACTTACAGGAAATAGCGTTGCCGTGCCTGTAATGAAGGCTGTCGCTACTGAAATGATAAAAGCAATTGAAATGAATAATATTTTGCCAGAAAACAAGCAATTAACTCTTTTAGAAGCCTAAAATAAGAAAATGCCCTATGACTATTGAAAATGCACAAAAAGCACTAGATAAAATCATCAAAAAATCCAGAGTACATTTGTACAAACCTATTCAAATTGCTGAAATTTTGTACAGAGATAGGGTAAAAAAAGATATTGATTTAACTGAATTAGAAACTTACCGTAATGCCTCAAAAAAATGGCGTGATGTAATTTGCAAAGAATTTTTAGGGAGAATAAGTACAAGTTCTTCACGTTATCAAGATGATATTTTTAATGAAAATGCCATTCCTCCAAGTGTTTTAGCAGTTTTAGGTGAGAAAAACCGTAATGAAAATGGAATTATAGAAGCACATATTTATCAGAAATTTTCAGAAAGATTTTCTCAAATGTCAGGTGGTTTGGGGTATTGCATCACACATAATAAAACTAATTTTGAATTGGCAGAATTTATAGATTTATTTTGGGCAGAAGCTGGTTTAAAACGAAGTATTGATAAAATTTATGAAATAATTGTTTATGCTTTGTTTTCTGCTATTGTTGAGGCGTTGGAACTATCCGTTGAATTGTCTTATAATCCTTCAAAGATACCACTTTTGAAAGAATTTGACGACTTTGCAGGCAATATTTTAAGGTTAAATCCTACTGTAACGACTTTCAAAACACCAGCTAAAATTTATAGAGTTGGCGTAACAAATGCAGCAGATAGAGGAATGGATATGTGGGCTAATTTTGGTTTGGCTATTCAAATTAAACATCTATCTTTGAGTGAAGAACTAGCAGAAAGCATTGTTAATACCATTTCAGCAGACAGAATTGTGATTGTTTGTAAGAAAGCAGAACAAAAAATAATTCTTTCTTTGCTTAATCAAATTGGTTGGAAAGCAAAAATACAAAGTATTATTACTGAAACAGACTTGATAAATTGGTATGAAAAAGCCTTGCGTGGTGCTTTCAAAGACGAAATTGGAGATAATATTTTGAAGATTCTCAATAACGAAATAAAAGTAGAGTTTCCTGTAACTGAAAACACTAAATTTAAAACATTTTATACAAATAGAAATTATCATAAGTTGTTAGAAATTTCTTAAAAAAACCAACAACCCCCAAATCCTATCCAACTTTTTAACCTCACTCACAATGCCTAAAAACCTTGAAACCCTAGTAGAAAGTAGCCCTGTGGAGGTTACTGTGTTTTTGTCTGGTGCAGAACTCAAACACCAAAATGAGCTAAAACTCACAGAAGGACAAAATATTTTCCGTTTTATGCGTCTGCCCGCCTCCATAAACGCCAACAGTATTAGTTTTAATTTGGGAGAAGATGTCAAAATTATTTCTGTTTCTGGAGAAACAAATTACACTGGAAAAACGGAAATAAGCCCAGAAAGGCAACTTTTGGAAGATTTAATGAGTGATTTTGAAGAAGAAATTGTAAAAATCAACAACGAAATTGAAGCACTCCAAAGTGAAAAAATCCTGCTTAACAAAAATATAGACAGAATTGGGAGCAATAACTCCGCAAATAATGTTTCTGTGGCTGATTTGCAGGCTTTTGCCATACATTACCGCAACCAAATCAGAGAAGTAAACGACAATATTGCCACGCAAAACAAAAAAATCAAAGAACAAAATAAGAAAATTGAAAACACACTTAAAAATGTAGAAAAACTACGTCAAAAAGATGCTATGCCAACTTTTGAAATACTTTTGATTGTTGATGCAAAAGAAACAAAAAGTATTTTGACTAAGTGGAGCTACGTCATCAATGATGCGGGCTGGTCGCCTGCCTATGATTTGAGAGGAAAAGGCATTGATAAACCCATTCATTTTACCTACAAAGGCAATGTTTATAACAATGCAGGCATTGATTGGAATAATATCAAACTCAAACTTTCTACCTCTGATATTATGCAAAATGCTACGCCACCTTACATCACGAGTTGGAAGATAAATTTTGAAGAAGCAGCGCATTTCCAGAATAATATCTATCAAGAACAGCAAAATATCAATAATAGAATGAGCAAAATGGCAGGCAGTTTTGGCGGAAATATGAGTGAAGAAACCGACTTGTATAATCAAAATATGGGTGAAAATTCTTCTGATGTGGTCGTTTCTGAACTTAGTACGGAGTTTGAAATCAAGGAGTTATATAATATTCCTTCTGATGGTATGGCGTATGCTGTTGAGATAAATGAGTATGAATTAAAGGCAGATTATAGCTATCTTTCTACACCAAAAATGGACAAAGATGCGTTTTTGATGGCTAAAATTTTGGGTTGGGAAAGCCTAAATTTGATTGAAGGAGAAGCAACTATCTATTATAATGACACTTATGTCGGAAAAACTTACATCAACCTGCGCAGAGCTGATGATTTGTTGGAAGTTTCTTTGGGGAGAGATAAAAAAGTAATTGTCAATAGGGTCAAAAAGCAAGATTTTAGTAGTAAAAACTTCCTTAGCAATGCTATTACAGAAACTTTTATCTATGAATTGAGCGTGAAAAACACCAACACAATGCCCATAGAACTAGAACTCAAAGACCAAGTGCCTGTTTCTGGAAATAGTGAGATTACAGTGGAAATTTTGGAGGTTTCCGCAGCTGCCATCAACAAAGAAAACGGCTTATTGTTCTGGAAAATGAACCTAAATGCGGGAGAAGCCAAAACTTTTAAGCTAAGTTACGCTATTAAATATCCTAAAAACAGAAAAGTAAGCATACAACGAGTGAAAATTCAAAAACAATACAGAAAAATGTAACAAAATCAGAAATTTTGCTACCTTGCGGCAGAAAATAACATCAAAACATTTTAATTTTTTATGGAATATACCAAAATAGACTCTTCAATGATAGACCTTGTCGGCTATGATGCTGATAGTGAAACCCTAGAAGTGCGTTTTGTGAATAGTGGGCATACTTATGAGTATGAAGATGTGCCAAAAGGTATTTACAAAAACCTAATGAATTCCTCTTCCAAAGGCAGTTATATGCGTGAAATTATAGATATGTTTGATGGTTTCAAGGTGAAAGGTAGGAGCAAAACGCCACGACCAAAAAAAGACCCTTTTGACAAGTACATAGGCGACTATATCATTACAAGTGTGTTTGAGTTTGATTTAGATGATGACGACTGGCTAAGTATTGAGACTGGAGGTGTGGGGAAATTCTGTTTTGCAGGTATTGAAGGCATTTTTTCTGGCGTTATTGGGGAAGATGATGGAGAAGATAAAGATGAAATGCTTGTTATTAAATGGCACGCAGGAAATAGTAAAAAGGATTTGGTGGAAGGTACAGGTTTTTTTATTTTAGATGACTACAGAACAAATATAGAAGGTAGAATAGCATTTAAAGACGGAAAAGACCATTATCTTTGTGCAGAAAAAGAAGAAAATTATTAAGAATTGTGAATTGTGATTTTTTTAGCAAATACAAAATATCAATAACCAAATTATATGAAAAACCTACTTTATTTTTTCCTTTTAATAGGATTTACTTCTTGTGATACGCCTTCTGGCTATAATGATAAGGTTTATTTGCAACAAGAACGTGTTACAAATGACCTAAAAAAGTTCTTAGAAGCAGACAAATCAAGCGCAGAAAAGGCTTACAAAGACCTAGAAGAACAAACGAAACAATCTAATAAGAAAATTCAGGCTTTGGAGCTTTTCAAAGATGATAAAATGTATTTAAGTACCGCAAAAGTGTTTTTTACGTACACTATGCAAGCACTTACAGAGGAATGGTTGCCTATAAAAGACGCTAAAATAAAGGGAGAAGACGACAAAATACTCAAAGAAGCAACACTCAAAAATTTCAATAGAGCGGTTATTATTTTGGAAAAAGAAAGAATGATTTTTGCTAAGAAATACGGACTAACTTCAGATTTCGTACATTAAGAAGTAATTTGATTTTCATAATTGATAATTCGTAATTGAATTAGGTTTTTTTTCTGTTTTGGATAATCCAAAAGAACAAAGTAGCCACTGCAAGTACGCCCAAAAGGATATTAACTACTCTTACGAGCCAATTATCTTCCTTTTGGTCGTATAAATGAGTGTCTTCATTGAGTATTTTTCTGTAAAATTCCCCATAAATAGCCGCTCCAGCGACAACATTAGTACTAATAGCCACTCCTTCTACCTTAAAAACCGCTTTTGGGCGTAAAGTATCATACTTTTTTTTGTTAAGATTAAAAGTAATGTAGCTAAAATAGGGCGCAAAGCTGAAATTTCCTGCATTTTTAGGAATTATTTGATAATTAAACACCTTTGTACCAAAAATTTTGTCCCCAACTCTGCGCACAGACTGCACAATAGCAGGTGGATAAAACTCAAAAAGTGCATTTTCAATGAGTGTAGGGGCTTGTACGCCTACCACATTGCCCTCCCCAGTGATGGCAAGGCTATATGTAAAACTCTCACCAGTCCTAATAACGCTAGAAGACACTGCTTCATCTAAATAAAAGTTCCCAACTAAACTACCTTGCGGCTGCGGAGAGGGCAAATTGCGTACTTTTATCTTAGTAGCTTGTGTTTCAAAGGTGTTTTCTTTTGTTGTTTCTTTGTTGAGGGTAGTTATGCTCACAGAAGGAAAAAAAATAGTGCCTTCATTTAGCGGAAAGTAAGATGCTTGATAAATTTTGTACTGATTGTAGGCTTTTCCATTGATTTTTATAAGATTTGGAGTGATTTGGAGGATATTAAAATCCTCTTCCCAACAATTTGTAGGTTTTATTTCTTTCAGAATAGTGGCAAGTTCTTTCCCTAAATCCTTAAAATTGAGCAAAAAACTGCTTTTTTCAGCAATATAGACTGCTAAAATAAGATTAAAACTCTCTCCAACAAAAACATCTTTTTTATCAAGAGAAAGTCCAAAGAAAACCTCTTCTTTAATGTTCTTAAAAGATACTTCTTCTTGTAAGCCTTCTTTCTCATAGTCTTCTGGCAAGCCTTCTGCTTTGCCATTAGCAACATCAACAATAATATTAAGCGCATCAAAATTAAAATTTTGGTCATTTACTCGCATTACAAAGGGTTTTATAGGATATTTCCCTACTTTTTTGGCATAATAATTTTGAATAATTTTGAAAACAAGTACCCGCCTGCCCGCCACTTCCTTTGTGGTAGTTTCGTTGATAGTGCCGTATTTGATAAGCCCAGCAAGTTGAGGAAAGATATTGACTTCTTCTAGTGGTTTATCCTCCACAGAAATAATAATGCTAAAAGGTTCGTTCAAAGCTATTTCTTGACTACTTATTTCTATATTGATATTGCTTTGGGCTTGCGTTTTGGAAGAAAAAATAAAGAGTAAAAAGCTCGTAATAAAGAGTAAAAAGTATCTAATAAGGCGCATTTAGGAGGACTTTTAGTATAAAAAGGGATAAAAAAAATTAATAAAGCAACAAAAATTATGTTGTTTTTGTAATTTCCCATATTGCTATTTTGGAAGGAAGAAAAGAGCCGTTTGGTTGGGTGATATCACCAGAAATAAAAACCAAATTAGTGCTAATTTGACTAGGTAATGTTAGTTGCGCCTCATTTTTGTATCCTTTTGTATATTCATTTATAAAATTTAGATAAATCTTGCTGTAATCTGAATTATCAGTTGTAAGGTCAATTATTTTGATTGAGTTTTCATTGTCAAAACTAAACCATTCTGTATAAAAACCTTCTGCTTGAATGCTTTGGATAGGATTATTTTTAAATCTAGGCGACTGAAAGCCACTTTCGTCTGCATTTTTAGGTTTAAGAAGAAGTGTTTGAAAGTCCTGCCGAAATTTATCTTGATTTCCGCAAATAAGAAAATAACCTTTACTATTTTCATCAATGAAAAAATGAAGTCGCATCAAATCATTAAATATATTTTGTTTCGCTTCTATACTTCTAGTGAAGCCATTTTTAATGTATTTAAATTCAAATGCAGTACATTCAAATATATCATTTTCAGCCTTATATTTTTGAAAACATAAGTCAAGTCTTTTTTGTGGAAATTGGGGATGCGAAAATTCTAGTGCTAGTTTATCATTATCTTTTTTTAAATTTTCTAAGTATTCAGAAATAGGAAACCTGATAGCCCCCTCGCTAAGCAGATAATTCCTTCCTACTGATGTAATATAACTTAGCCACCACATTATGGTGTTTGCTAGTTCTTCTATGTTTTGGTTATCCATTACTATCTATTCTTTGATTTTCAAACGGTTTATACTCCAAATCATTGATGCCACTAATAATCACTCTAACCCAAGGATTATCTAAAGGAATTTCTACAAATTCATTATAACCCTTATTCCCCACATATTTGGATACTGCCTCATTCATAATAGCAGAAGGATTAGTTGTATTTAGCCCTCCTCTAAGAATAGTAACCTTTGCAGTTTTATTATCTTGAGTGAGGTTTTGTTCAAAAATTTCTATTTTAGCCATAATGGTAGTTGATTATTGATGGTAAATTGTTAAAAAACAAAGTTAATCAAATATCTTTTATGTTCCAAATAAAAGATATTTTCAGAAAAATTTAATAAAAAGTTGCCTTTTTGAGAAAAAACTGCTAATTTTAATCCAAAATTAATTTAGTGATGCCGTTTTGAATAATTTGTATTTAATTCATAATTCACAATTTACAATTCACAACTATTCAGTTATGCAAAGGATATTAGATTTCTTCCTAAAACTACGAATATCAACCAAAATCACAATGATAGTGCTTTTGGTGGTGTTTGTGTCCGTTACTGTCGTGAGTATGATAGCTTTTTTGCTTATTCGTACTTCCATTAAAGACCGTTATCTTGACCAAATCCAAGTAATTGCTGACCAAAAGTCGCAAAAAATCCAAACCTCTCTTTCTGAAATAGAATCTGCCATTTTGGTAGGGCAACGCCTCAATGCAGTACGTGAGCAGTTGGATACCCCCGTAGAACGCATCAATGTAGGACAAAAAACACAAAAAGATACAACCATCAAAGAACCCCTTGATACTGGTGGTATTGAAGGACTTGAGGGACTTGACCCCGTTATAGATGTACAATTATCCCCACAAGAAATAAAAGCAAGGGAAGACTCTATCAAGCAACAACAACAACAGCAAATATTATTTGGACCTGATTTGGACAATGCCTTTTCTGCTATCAATACTATTTATAAACTTAATAACATATATCTTACGGACAAAGATGGTTATGTAGCGTATATTAGTGATGTCAATAAGACGACACAACAAAAAGGCACACTTTTCAAAGAGCCAAGCACAGAAGGAAATATGCTTCCAGAAATAAGAAAAGAGCTTGGAGATAGCGTAAAAGTAAGTTATAGTAAGGTTTTTTTGCAAAATGGAAATTATCTTTTACTTGCGGCAGTACCTATCAAAGCAACAGATGAGAAAAGTGTCATTGGCGTACTCGTTTATGAGATAAATATTGCTAAAATTGATAGACTTGCATCAGATAAAACTGGTTTAGGCGCAACAGGTGAGGTTATTTTGGCGCAAATCCAAGACGAAAATAAAATAAAATACCTTAATACAGGACGAAATAAACGCAAAGATGGTTCTAAAATACTGCCTTTGCAGGAAGCTGGGCTTGTTACAGACAAAAAAGTGATGTATCCGCTTGCGCAAGCTATCAAAAAAACACAAGGAACAAGTGAAAATGAAGACTATAGAGGTGAGAATACGCTTGCGGCTTACAGATTTATTTCTGGGGTAGATTGGGCTATTGTCGTAAAAATTGATACAGAAGAAATTTACCAACCAACGGCTATTTTATTGCGTCAATTCACTATAACAGGTATTATTACCATTATTGCTACCTTTATTATTGGGCTTATTTTCTCTCAATTTCTTATCAGACCATTGGGTGTTTTGCGCAAAACAGTTAGTTCTTTGGGACGTGGCGAGCTTCCTTCACGTATTGAAAGTGCCTCTGGTGACGAAATAGGAGAGATGACAGAGCAAATCAACGGACTTGTGGAAAACTTGCGTAATACTTCTGATTTTGCCAAACGGATTGGTAATAAAGACTTTGCGACAGACTTTAAGCCTGCAAGTGATAGTGATGTATTGGGTAGTTCTTTGCTTTCTATGCGAGATAGTATTATGAATTCTACACAAAAAGATGAGGCAGATAGCTGGATTGTGAAGGGCGTGGCGGAAGTTGGTGATATTTTGCGAGAATCAAATGATTTGAAGCGTTTAGCAGATGCTATCTTGGCGTATGTTGTGCCACTTACTGGTGCTATTCAAGGTGCTTTTTATGTGGCTGATAAGGATGCACAAACTTTAGAAATGATTGCTAGTTATGCTTATAACAAGAAAAAATACCTTAATGCCAAATTCAAATTTGCAGAAGGACTTGTAGGACAAGCAGCTATGGAAAAAGATTTGATTATTCGTACAGAAATACCTGATACTTATATGACACTCACATCTGGGCTTTTGGGTGACAAAAAACCTAAGAGTTTACTCATAACGCCACTTATTACCAATGACACTGAAGTTTATGGCGTTTTGGAAATTGCTGGTTTTGAGGAATTTGGAGACAGAGAAAAGGATTTTGTGGTGCGTATTAGTGACATCATTGCTCGTACTGTTTTCAACATCAAAGTAACAGAAAATACAGAAAAACTGCTGAAAGAATCTGAACTTTTAAACACCAACTTGAAAGCACAAGAAGCTGTCCTTAATCTCAATGCCAAAGAAATGGCACGTACCCAAGAACAACTAAAGAAATCAAATGCTGACCTTGAGTTGCAATTCCAAGAGGTAGAAAATGAACAAAGAAGAACGCAAGCATTGCTAGAAAATGCCTCTGAAGTAATTACTATCTATGAAGCTGACGAAAGCATACGCTATATTTCGCCATCTGTGGAGAAAATCTTAGGCTACACACAAGAGGAAATGATTGGTATTAAAGATGAAGAATATGTGGTGCAAGGGAAAAGAGGTTTTAGGAAAATGTTTGAAGACCTTGTGAAATATCCTGACGAGAAAATTACTATTGAATTTTCTTATAGAAAAAAATCAGGGGAAAGCATTTTCTTGGAAGCATCAGGACGTAATTTGCTTTCTGACCCTATTATTGGCGGTTTGGTCGTAAATTCTCGTGATATTACGGAAAGAAAAATTGCTGAAAGAGAGCAAAAAGAACGTGGTAAAATGCAGCGACTTTCTGAAAACTCACTTGATCTTATCACACGCCTAGACAAGGAAGGAAAAGTGCTTTATATGAATCCTGTTATTGAGAACTATACAGGAAAAAATAAAGACCTTTACATACAACAACAAATTACTAATGAGCTTATTTCTCCGCAAGTGATTACCTCGTGGATGTCGCTGATTAATTCTACCATTGCTAGGGGGGTGAAAGCAAAATCAGAAGTGATGTTTCCTTCTATGACTGATGGACTCGTAACTACAGAAGACCAAATTAAGAGGAATGTTAACTTCGTGGCAGGTGATAGGATTATGCAGGTAAATGCTATACCAGAACCAGGGGAAGATGGTAGTGTGGAGTCATTTTTGGTGGTTTCTCACGACATTACAGAGATGAGAAAAGCATCAGATGAACTAGAAGCGTCTAAGAAAAAAGTAACGGATTCTATTAACTACGCAAAACGTATTCAAGATGCCATTATGCCTGATACGGGGCTTTTGAGAAGCTTTTTTAAAGATTCTTTCATTATGTTTAAGCCAAAAGATGTGGTAAGTGGTGATTTTCCTTGGATGATTCAAAGAGATAATACTTTGTATATTGCTTGCGTGGATTGCACAGGACACGGTGTACCTGGTGCGTTGATGTCGCTTGTGGGGTATTTCTTGCTGAATAATATTTTGGATACGCAGCTAAACCCTAGTCCTGGCGTTATTTTGGATTATTTGGACGAATATGTAACAAAAACCCTGCGCCAAGATACTGGAGAAGGTTCTGCAAAAGATGGTATGGACGTTGGATTTTGCAAAATCAACCTTGATACAAACGAGTTGGAGTTTGCAGGCGCACACAGACCTCTTTATTTTGTCAATGGTGAAACAAACGAGTTGGAAGAATACAAAGGTGACAAATTTCCTATTGGTGGTGGGCAATACCGTAACCGTACGAAGTTTACGAATACAGTTATCAAATTTAATAAAAATGATACAATGTATATGTTCTCTGATGGTTTGCCTGACCAGTTTGGAGGTGATGACAACCGTAAGTTTTCACCAAAAAGAATTAGGGATATTGTCAAAATGGATTCTTCTGTACCAATAGAAAAAATTGAGGAAAACCTTGATGGAGAGCTTACACGTTGGATGAAAGAAGGCGCAATAAAGCAAACTGATGATATTTTGATGATTGCTATTAGGTTTTAGATATATTGATTTTCATTGTTAGCAAAAAATTGCCACAAATACACGAATAAAATACATTCGTGTATTTGTGGGAACAACAGGCAGATATAATAACACTTAAACAGTTACAAAAATAATAAATTAACAGTAATTATAAAAAAAACCAAAAAAATATTGACTTCAAAGAAAAAAAGCGTACATTTGTGGCTAAAATAAAAAACTCTTACAATATCCTTATCAATCTTCCGTAAAAATATCAAAATTTAGACTAATACAGCTTTCTGGGTGAAGGTTGTAGTCGCAGACAAACAACCAAATAATTCTAATTCATTATAAACAACCCCAATAAGCAATACAATCCTATTATGAGGCTCAAACAAGCAGCAACAAACTATAACGTACACTCTAACACCATTATTGAATTTTTGGCGGGCAAAGGGCAAACAGTTCTCAATGATTTGAATACAAAAATCAGCAGCGACCAGTTAGCTATGCTAGACAAGCAATTTAAAAGCTCATTTTTGGAAAAAAGAGAAGCAGATATCAAACATCTTAATAGCAAACCCCTACAAGATAATGTAGTGATAGAAGCTACAAAAACGTCTAAAATTGATAAAACAAAGGATATTTTTAAGACAGTCGTAAAAGAAGTAGAACCAATTAAGGAAATTCCAAAAGAAGTTCCAAAGGAAGTAATCAAAGAATTGGTGAAAGAAGTTCCAAAAGAAATAATTAAGGAAATTCCTGCAGAGGTTATCAAAGATGCAGTAAAAGAAGTTCCCAAAAGCAAAGCAAAAGAAATTGCTAAAAAAGAAAAGAAAGACAACGCCGCTAAGGACAACGCTCCTAAAACAGAAGATATTTCTAAAAAAACAACAACAAAAACCAAAGAAGTTACGAAAGACATTACAAACGAAATCCCCAAAGAAATTACGCCAAAAGTAGAAGAAACCCCAAAAGAAGAAACAAAAACTTCTTTGCCAGGACTTACCATACTTGGCAAGATAGACCTTTCTAACACAGTAATTACTGATAATAGTAGAGGTCGTGGGCGTGGTGGGCGCAATAAGCAAAATAATACCGCCAAAACAACCAACGCTTATAAAGACAAAAAAGATGAGAAAAAACCTGAAACAAAAGGGAATCTTAATCAGAAAAATGTCAAAAAAGAGCCAATAAATGAAGTCAAAAAGGTTGTTTCTAATGAAGTTCCAAAAGAAACTTCTAACGAAACAAAACAACCAGTTGCAGAAATAAAAGTGGCTGAAACTACAACTCCGCTTGTGGTTACTCCTGTTATTCCAGTAAAAGAACCTGAATTTATTGAGCTTATCAAGGCAAAAGCAGACGCACTTGGCGGACTAACTATCTTGGGTAAAATAGAACTTCCTATTGATAATAAGCGTGGAAACGGTAACAAAACACCAGCAGGCACAACTGACCCAACAAAAAAACGCAAACGCAACCGTATTCGTAAGAGAAAACCTGTTGATGAAACTAAACCAACAACAGGAACTACTGGCACAACAACCAATAATGCCAATAAAACTACTACGGGCAACACTAATAATGTCAATAGAACTACTACGGGCAATAATAACCAAAATAGGACTACGACAGGTAACAACCAAAATAGAACTACAACTGGTACAAATAATCAGAACAGAAATACCACAAACACAACCAATAATAACAATAAAAAAGTTGTTAAAGGAGTAAAAGAAGAGGTTTCTGACAAACAAATCCAAGACCAAATAAAAGCTACAATGGCTCGTATTTCTGGTGGTGGAAGTAATGTCAAAAAGAAATCCGTGAAGAAAGTTTTAAGAGATAGAGACTCACAAGACAATGAAAATGAAGGAGAAAACTTAATCAAAGTAACAGAATTTATTTCTACGGCTGATTTGGCATCTTTGATGGACGTTGATATTATGGGTATGATTTCTAAGTGCTTGTCGCTTGGTATGTTTGTATCTATCAACCAGCGTCTAGATGCCTCCGCTATCACTATTATTGCTGATGAATTTGGCTATAAAGTTGAATTTACATCTGCGGAAGAAGAAATTGAAGTACAATTAGGAGAAGAAGATGCACCAGAAAGTTTGATAGAACGTCCGCCTATTGTAACTGTAATGGGACACGTTGACCACGGTAAAACCTCACTTTTGGATTATATTAGAGGCACGAAAGTTGCCGCAAAAGAATCAGGAGGAATTACGCAACACGTTGGAGCTTATAGTATTACGACAGAAGCAGGCAAAAAAATCACCTTCCTAGATACACCAGGACACGAAGCCTTTACGGCTATGCGTGCAAGGGGTGCGCAGGTGACGGATATTGTAATTATTGTGATTGCGGCAGACGACAACGTAATGCCACAAACAAAAGAAGCTATCAATCACGCTCAAGCAGCCAATGTGCCTATTATTATTGCTATCAATAAAGTTGATAAACAAACGGCAGACCCTGAAAAAATACGTCAGGAACTTGCTAGTTTAAATCTTTTGGTGGAAAGTTGGGGCGGAAAATACCAAGACCAAGAGATTTCTGCTAAATCAGGTATTGGTATTGACAAATTATTGGAGAAAATTTTGCTAGAATCAGAACTTTTAGAACTGAAAGCAAATCCTAAGAAAAAAGCCGTAGGAACGGTTATTGAAGCCTCTTTGGATAAAGGACGTGGTTATTTGACCAACGTACTGATACAAGCAGGAACAATGAAAGTAGGAGATATTATCCTTGCAGGCTCTCATTATGGTCGTGTAAAAGCTATGACAGACCACAAAGGACAAACTATTAAGGTAGCAACGCCTTCAACGCCTGTGCAAATGCTAGGTTTGAGCGGTGCGCCACAAGCGGGTGATAAAGTCCACGTAATGGAAACTGAAAGAGAAGCTCGTGAGATTGCTAACAAACGTCAGCAAATTTTACGTGAGCAAAGCATCAGAACTACAAAACGTCTTACGCTTACGGATATTGGTCGCAGACTTGCGCTGGGCAGTTTCCAACAGTTGAACGTGATTATAAAAGGTGATGTTGATGGTTCTGTAGAAGCACTTTCTGACTCACTACTCAAACTTTCTACCCCAGAAGTGCAGGTAAATGTGGTTCATAAAGCCGTAGGACAGATTTCTGAATCTGATGTCAATTTGGCGGCAGTTTCTGATGCTATTATTATTGGTTTCCAAGTGCGCCCATCTGTGAATGCTAAAAAACTTGCTGAAGCAGAAGAAATAGAAGTACGTTTGTATTCTATTATTTATGATGCTATCAATGAGGTGAAAGATGCAATGGAAGGTATGCTTGCGCCTACTTTTGAGGAGATTATTGTGGGAAATGTAGAAATACGTGAAATCTTCAAAATCTCTAAACTAGGTACTATTGCAGGTAGTTATGTGCTTGACGGCTACATCAAACGTAATAGCAAATTGCGTGTTATCAGGGATTTTGTGGTAATTTTCACAGGTGAAATAGATGCACTCAAACGCTTTAAAGATGATGTAAGTGAAGTGAAATATGGCTATGAATTTGGATTAAGTCTAAAAGGATTTAATGATATTGAAATAGGTGATAATATAGAAGTCTTTGAGCAAAGAGAAGTAAAAAGGAAACTTTCATAAGCTACTTTTATCAATAGAGTTTATGAATAATTCTATTTTTAACCACCCCTAACCCCTCCTTAGGAAGTAGGGGGACTTTTCAAAGACATTTTTGAGTTATTCATAAACTCT
>JAYVGJ010000157.1:0-17799 GCA_043772375.1 Raineyaceae bacterium
TTAAACAAGATGCAGAAAATAAAGGTTTAGAAAATAATTGAAAAATATTGTTTAATATTAAGATAATTTTACAAAATAATTTTGTACTTTTACATAATTATATGGCTGGCATTAAGTAACATTAAAACAGCTAAATATTACAGCTAAATATTTTTTAGACTTGATAAAATAAATTCAAAATAATAATAAAAAATAAACTAAAATCTAATATGAAAAGAATTTCTATTTTCTTATTGCTGATGTTTGTTTCTTTGTGTACATTTGCACAAACGCAAAACATCATAAAATGCCATACGACAGAGTATATGGAAGAACTTCGTCGTCAAAATCCTAGTTTACCTAGTGATGCTGATTTTGAGCGTGATATGGCAACTTTGCTAAGACAAAGAGCCTTAAATCCCACGACTAATGCCCGTGTAGGTCCTTATGTTATTCCTGTGATTGTTCACGTATTGCATACAGGGCAACCTGTTGGTACTTCTCCAAATATTCCAGCAACGCAGGTACAATCTCAAATCCGTGTCATTAATGAGGATTTTAACCGTACAAATGCTAATGCTACTACTTATTGGGGAACTAGAGGGGCAGGAATTCCTGGTGGTATTACTTTCAAATTAGCAACTGTTGACCCAACAGGCGCACCACTTGCAGAGGCGGGTGTTGATAGACAAGTGATTGCGACGCAAGCAGGCTATGATAAAGCCTACATAGATGGTACTATAAAGCCTGCTACTTCTTGGGATCCAACACGTTATCTGAATTTGTGGACTATCTCAAACCCTACTACTACTAGCCCAGGAACATTGCTTGGTTATGCACAATTTCCTGTATTTCCACCAGGACCTTCACTTCCAGGTTTAGGCTTTGGAGGTGCGGGTAATACTGATGGTGTTGTTGTGAATGTGCTTTCTTTTGGCACAAACTTTACTGCCACAGGAGCTAATGCAGGCACAGGATTTAATCTTTTTACCTTTGCTAGAGGACGTACACTTACACACGAGCTTGGTCATTTTTTTGGTTTAAGACATATTTGGGGTGATGGCACTTGTGCAGATGATTTTTGTGCGGATACACCTACACACGAGGCTGCTAATCAAAATCAACCTTGTTATACACACCCAAAGGCAAATACTTGCTCACCAGCTGTAACTGATGAAATGTTTGAGAATTATATGGATTATACAGGAGATGAATGTATGAGTATATTTACCAACGACCAAGTAGGGCGTATGGTAATAGCTCTAGAAAATGGTACTAGACGTAGTACATTGCTCACTTCTACTGTTGCTAATCCTGTTGGGGCAATAGCTAATTTTAGCCCTTCTATCACGAGTGGTTGTGCGCCTTTTTCTGTTAATTTCACTGATAATTCTACCATTCCTAGCGGTGGTCCTATTACCTCGTGGATTTGGAATTTTGATAATACAAGTATTGGCGGTGCTTTTCCTAGTACATTTACGGGGCAAAATCCACCTGCGGTTATTTTCTCTGGAAATGGTAGCTATACAGTAAGACTTACTGTTACTAATTCTGTCGGTAGCACAAGTAAGAATGTAACTATCAATTCAAGCGGAACATTGATACTTTCAAGCACTCCTATAGTACAAGATTTTGAAACAATCACTACTTTTTCTGGTGCTGCACCGTTATCATACAAAGCAATAAGCACAGGCTCAGACAACTGGCAACCAAGTGCTATCACAGGACAAGCAGCATCTGCAAAATCAGCAGCTATTGGTCTGAATAGCATAGGAACGCAACAATTACGCCTAAATACCCCTAGTATCAATATTGGTGCTGGTACAACTGCCTCATTGCAGTTTTGGGTGGCTTATTCTAAGCAAACAACTGCACCTACTACAGATTTCGCCATACTTGCTGTAGAATATAGTGAAGATTGCGGAGCTACTTATAATAGTACGCAACTTTATCTAAAATCTAATATAACTTTAGAAACAGTACCAAGTATAGCAGGATTTGGCGGATTTACGCCTACTGCAAGCCAATGGAGACAAGAAACAATAGATATTACTTCACTTATAGGAAGAGGTAATGTACGTTTCTCTTTCAAGGCAACAACAAGTAGTGTCAATGCAGGTATATTTATTTTTCTTGATAATATTACCTTATCTACAACGGGTGCTACGCCTATTTCTCCAAGTCCGCTTTCAGCAGTGCTGGCGGTTAGTCCTGCAGTAGGGGTAAATGTAAGTTGGGCAGATAGAAGTTCTGATGAAGTTAATTTTGAGTTGCAACGTGCTAGTCCTAGTGCATTTGTTACTATTGCTTCTCCTGCAGCCACAGCAGGTATAGGTACAATCTCTAATTATAATGATGCTTCTGTTGCTGCAACGACAGAAGGCTCTATCAACTCGTACAAAATACGTGCTGTTGGTAGTAGTGGGAATAGTCCGTTTTCTAATACAGTAACACTCACTATACCTATCAAAGCACCTACTTTGCTTTCTGGGACACTCGCAGGCACAGCAGTAACTCTTAATTGGACAGACAATTCGTCAGTAGAAATGGGCTACAAAGTAGAACGCTCTACAAATCCTACCTCTGCTTTTGTAGTCATTGCAACATTAGCAACTGCTAATGTAAATACATATATAGATGCTACACTAGCACCTTGTACGCAGTATTTTTATAGAGTTTATGCTTATCAAGGAACAACAAATTCAGTTAATAGTAATACTACTCCTAGTTTTGGTAATGGTCAGCCTGCACCAGCAGGACTAAGCGCAACTGCTTCAACAACTGCAATAGCAGTAAGTTTAGCGTGGACAGCCAATCCTACGGGTTGCAGTGATGGCTATAAAGTAGAACGCTCTACAAGCGCAACAGGTAGTTTTGCAGAAATAGGAAGTGTGACTTCAACTAGCTACACAGACATTACGGCAAGCCCAAGTACACAATATTTCTACAGAATATTTGCTTATAAAGGTATTGTTTTATCTCCGCTTAGTAGTGTGGTGAGTGCTACAGTAGTTGATTTTAATGCCCCAACAGCTCTTGCTGTAGCTGGAAGCCTTGCCAAAGTAATTACCTTGACGTGGGTGGATAATACAAATGTAGAACAAAGTTACCGCATAGAAAGAAAAGCGGGTGCTGCAGGTACTTTTGCTGAAATTGCTTCTGTAGGTGCGAATGTACTTACTTATGTTGATGCTGGTTTGGGAGCTATCCCTAATGGTACAGAATGTTTTTACCGTGTACGTGGTGCATCTGGTACGTTTTTTACAGCGTATAGCACTACTGCAAGTGCTGTAGCTAATGATGCTGTTTCTTCTGTAAATGACAAACTGACAAGCCAAGTAAGTGTTTCTCCTAACCCTGCTAATACGAGTTTTGAAATCAATTTTAATGCTTTGACTTTGAAAGCGGACAAAATAGAGCTTGTAAACGTAATGGGGCAAGTAGTTGCTAATAAAACTTTTGACCAGAAAGTTATTTTTGAAGTAAATAATCTTCCAAAAGGACTTTATTATGCAAGAGTAAATTCTAATAAAGGTTTGATTGTCAAGAAAATTGTCATCAACTAAATGATTAACTGATTTTTCAGTTATGAATCTTTAATTAGAGATTTTCAAAAATAAAACGTCAAACAATTCTTTTGTTTGACGTTTTGTTTTTGAAGCTATTTTTGGAATATTTCTTAAGTATTGGTGATTTCCGAAATAAATGTTGTTCTTAGTTGCTGATAGTCCTATAAAAACTACCAAAGCGACCATAATTCACTGTCCGAAATTCCTTCTAATAATACAAGAGCTAACTCATAATTCAGATATTTTCAGCTAAATATTTGTTTATTCATATTTTTTTGTCATATTTGTCAGCAAAAATAAATCCATACACAAAAATAATACAAAAATGCTCTCAAAAACTTATGGTAGTGCGGTTTATGGTGTTGATGCTTATCTCATAACAATAGAAGTAGATGTAAGTCAAGGACAAGGTTGTTTTGTGGTAGGTTTGCCAGATGGTGCTATTAGAGAGAGTGTTCAGCGGGTAGAAACTGCCGTAAAACAACTAGGTTATAAGTTTCCTAGACAAAAAATCCTTGTAAACCTCGCCCCTGCAGACATACGCAAGGAGGGCGCAGCCTATGATTTGCCTATTGCTATTGGCATTCTTACGGCATCTGGGCAAATGATTGCTGATGAGTTAGAAAAGTACGTTATTATGGGTGAACTTGCCTTAGATGGCACTTTGCGCCCAATAAAAGGGGTTTTGCCTATTGCTATTGAAGCACGCAAAAACGAAATGAAAGGCTTTATTCTCCCCAAAGAAAACGCCAATGAAGCCTCTATTGTCAATAATTTAGATGTTATTGCCGTTTCTACGCTAGAAGAAGCTATCAATTTTTTGGAGAAAACCCTTGTTATTGAGCCTCTTACCAAAGATACACGCAAAGAATTTTCAGAAACTGAAAATAAATATGATGCTGATTTTGCAGATGTGCAAGGACAAGAAAACATCAAGCGTGCCTTAGAAATAGCTGCTGCAGGTGGTCATAACGCCATTATGATAGGTCCGCCTGGTGCAGGGAAAACTATGCTTGCCAAACGTCTTGCCTCTATTTTGCCTCCGCTCACCTTGCAAGAAGCCTTAGAAACAACAAAAATTCATTCTGTGGCTGGGCGTTTGCAACTAGATACGGCTCTTATTTGTGCAAGACCGTTCCGTGCGCCACATCATACCATCAGCAATGCGGCACTTGTAGGCGGTGGTAGCATTCCGCAACCAGGCGAGATTTCTTTGGCGCATAATGGTGTGCTTTTTTTAGACGAATTGCCAGAATTTAAGCGAGAAGTTTTAGAAGTGATGCGCCAGCCGCTAGAAGAAAGGCGTGTAAATATTGCTAGAGCAAAAATGGCAGTAGAATTTCCTGCTAGTTTTATGCTCATTGCGAGTATGAACCCGTGTCCTTGTGGTTACTATAATCACCCAGAAAAAGAATGTGTTTGTGGCGCAGGAGTGGTACAAAAGTACCTCAATAAAGTCAGTGGACCACTTTTGGATAGAATTGATTTGCACGTAGAAGTTACACCTGTTTCTTTTGATGAGATGACCGCCAACCGCAAAGCAGAAACGAGCGCAATAATAAGAGAGCGTGTAATTAAGGCACGAGCCATACAAACAGAGCGTTTTAAGGATATGAAAAATATCTATTCTAATGCTATGATGGAACCTCAAATGGTGAAAGATATTTGTGTGATTAGTGAGGCGGGTAAAAGCCTTTTGAAAGCTGCAATGGAAAAATTAAGTTTGTCGGCACGTGCTTATGACCGTATTTTGAAGGTTTCACGCACTATTGCAGACCTTTCTGGCACAGAAAACATAGAACTTCATCACCTTGCAGAAGCCATACAATACCGCAGCCTAGACAGAGAAGGCTGGGCTGGGTGAGTTGTGAATTATAAGTTGTGAGTTATGAGTTAAATACATTGTACTTTGTATTTCAACTTATAATTAACAATTCATAACTTATAATTCATAACTTATAATTCATACCTCAAAAACTATGTTTTTTTTATTTACAGTTGGCTTTTTGGAAATAGACTGGATAGATATCTGTGATATTCTTCTGGTCAGCTACCTTATGTTTCAACTGTATTTGGTGATTAAAGGAAGTGTGGCGGTCAAAATCCTTTCTGGTATTTTGGTGATGTATTTGATTTATGTGATAGTAGAATCTCTTGGAATGAGGCTTTTAAGCACTATTTTAGGGCAATTTTTGGGTGTAGGTGTGCTGGCGGGGATTGTGATTTTTCAACAAGAAATACGTAAATTTTTGTTGATGTTGGGGCGTAGTTCTGTTTTTGATAAAAGTAATAAATTTAGTCCTTTTTCGTGGAAACGCACAGAAAACAACTCAAAAGTAAATATAAATGCCATTATAGATGCTACTTTTGTACTTTCTAGTACCAAAACTGGCGCACTTATGGTGATTGCACGAAGTTCCGAACTAAAATTTTATGCAGAAACAGGAGATATGATGCACGCCATTTTGTCTAAAAGACTTATTTTGTCTATTTTCAATAAATATAGTCCTTTGCACGACGGTGCAATTATTATTACTAATGAAGGACTTATTAAGGCGGCAAGATGCATTTTGCCTGTTTCTGAAAGTGTCGAAATCCCTCCTAATTTGGGTTTGCGCCACAGGGCTGCCGCAGGTTTGGGCGAGGTAAGTGATGCCATTATTCTGATTGTGTCAGAAGAAACTGGTAATGTTTCTCTTGTCAGTGGTGATGAAATGATGATAAACCTTAGTCCTGCAAAGCTCAAAAAAACACTTTATACATTACTTTCTCAAAAAATAACGAATGAAACCCACGAAAGTAATGCACCAGACACTTCCAGTTTCAATCCTGATTTTGTGGAACGTACAAGAGAAATCTAAAAGCTTTCTTTTAAGCTAGAAGCCTTGACACCAATAAATCTTCATCTATTTCCTCCCAATGAATACCTTGTCCATTGCCTATAAAACGCCAGTCTAGGCGGTCTTTTTCAGAAGCATCACGTAACTTTGGAAACCATTCTATAGGTACACCTACCTCACGTCCATCTGTGAGTTGCACGTAAAGCATCATATCTGTAAACCAAACTTTTTTTGCAAAGATATTTTCTGTTTTAACTAAAGTATTCATTCCAAGTATTGATAAAAAGTTCTTGATTTTCAACCACTAATTTGCGTATAATATTGATTTCTTTACCTGAAAAACCATAAGAATTAGCTACTTCAATAGGCAAAAGCCAAATTTTAGCGGTATTTTCTGCATTTTCAACGTGTATATGAGGTGGTTCATCATTTTCATTGCTATAAAAGAAAAAACGAAAACCTTTTATTCTCAAAACTGTAGGCATAAAATTAGGTTGAATTGAATTATACACAAAGATACAAAAAACCACGCCCAAAAACAAAAAATAATTTTTCCCCTTTTGATTGGTTTTTGCTTACATTTGCAAAAAAATATCAAAATATCATCAAAAATAAAACCACACTCCTCAAAAAAATTACGGAGTAGTAGGCTTTATTTGCACTTATAAATCTTACTGAAAATCTTAGAAAAATGACGACAAACAGCTCTAAACATCAAAATTATGAGATTTTAAATCTTATTGGTTATGGTTTGTCAAAATTTAATGATGATTTTATTAAAGAATTTGGGTTTACGACAAAAACCGCATTTTATGAATATTGCGTTTTGAACAATATTGCAGAAACTGTGGGAACAGTCAAAAATAGAATGGATTTATTTGACCATTTCTTTCCTAATAATGGTAGAAAAGGCTGGTGGCAGAAAGGAAACGCCTATATTCATAGAAAACTTTTGATAGATAGCTTGTTTGGAAATGAAAAAGTGAAAGGATTTGCAGATATTGTAAAAATGTATCTCAAAGAAAATTTTAATATGACAGGGATTATTGTTGATGCAAAACCAATAGTAAAATCTATGTTTAAAAAATTACAAAAGACTGGTTTAGAAGCGGAACTTTATTTTATGAATAATTACAATGAAATTGACACTTTTAAAGATGGTTTTTTGGAAGATGCTAGACTTTTTGGAGATGGGTATGATTTCCAAATTAGCGTTAATCAAAACACTTATTTAGCTGAAATAAAAGGAATTAGAAAGAATAAAGGAAAATTCAGAATGACTGAAAAAGAGTATAATAAAGCATTAGAATATAAGAATGATTATGTTGTTACTTTGGTTTTGAATTTGAATGATACGCCAAGATTTTTGACTATTGAAAATCCTGCAAATAATTTAATATTCAAAAAAGATAATAGAGATCCTAAACCAGTTGTACAGTACGTTTTAGCCAAAGATATATGCTAAATTTACAACAAAAAATAAACTATTTTAAGCAATATTTACACATCAAAAGCGACAATTTTGGTGATGAAATGAAGCAAGAAATAGCGTTTTATTATGAAAATAATAATGACTTTGCATTTTTGGAAAAGCTAAATTCGTACCCGCAAATCACCACAAAAATAGAGTTTTTGGTAAGTAAAATGATTTTGCACAGCCACGAAGATGGTCTGCAAAATATCATTAAAAATTATTCATAAAATAATTAGGTGGCATAATACCACTAATAAAAAATACATTGTTTGTCGTTTCCCCACGTGAAACGTGGGGAACAACAAGCAGAAATATTTATCATAACTCAAACAAAATCCTGAAAGGGTTTAACTATCATAACCCTACGTGAAACGTGGGAGAACGACTAATACACCTAAAAATATGCAAAAAGAAACAACATTCGTAGCGGGAATGTACGAAAATTGGTTTTTGGAATACGCCTCTTATGTAATCCTAGAACGTGCCATTCCTGCCTTAGAAGACGGTTTTAAGCCTGTGCAACGCCGTATTTTGCACGCAATGAAGCAAATGGATGATGGCAGGTACAATAAAGTTGCCAATGTCATTGGGCAAGCTATGCAGTATCACCCACACGGAGATGCCTCTATTACTGATGCAATGGTCAATATTGGGCAAAAAGAGCTTCTAATTGATATGCAAGGCAATTGGGGTGATGTGCGTACAGGCGACAGAGCTGCCGCTGCCCGTTATATAGAGGCACGCCTCACCAAATTTGCCCTAGATGTGGTTTTTAATGCAGACACCACAGAATGGCAACTTTCGTATGATGGACGCAAAAAAGAACCTATCAATTTCCCTGTAAAATTCCCACTTTTATTGGCGCAAGGCGTTGAAGGAATTGCGGTTGGGCTTTCTACAAAGATTTTGCCCCACAATTTTTGTGAACTGATTGAGGCAAGTATAGAGATTTTGAAAGGTAATCAAGTTCAAATTTTACCTGATTTTCAGACAGGCGGGCTGATGGATGCCAGCAACTATAATCACGGCAAAAAAGGCTCAAAAGTGCGTGTGCGTGCTAAAATAGAAGAAATTGACAAAAAAACACTTGCGGTTCGTGAAATTCCGTTTGGAACAACCACCACAAGCATCATTGATTCTATACTGAAAGCAGTAGAAAATGGCAAAATCAAGATAAAAAATGTAGTGGATAACACTGCCAAAGATGTAGAAATACTTATCAATTTGCAGGCGGGAATATCCCCAGAAATCACTATTGACGCACTTTATGCCGTTACGGATTGTGAGGTTTCTATCTCACCTAATGCCTGCGTGATTGTGGGAGAAAAGCCTATGTTTTTGGGAGTTGATGAGATTTTGCAGACTTCTACAATGCAAACAAAGGCGTTTTTGGAGAAAGAATTGGAGATTTTGAAGTTGGATTTACAGGAAAAAATATTGTATTCTTCCCTAGAAAAAATATTTATAGAAAACAAAATCTACAGAAAAATAGAAGAAGCAGAAACTTGGGAAATGGTGCTTAAAATGATACAAGAAGGGCTTTCTCCGTTTAAAAGTGAGTTTTTCAGGGAACTAAATACAGAAGATTATACAAAACTTACAGAAATAAAAATAAAACGTATTTCCAAATTTGATGCCTTCAAAGCTGATGAGCAAATGCGCAAATTTGAGCAAGAACTTCAGCAAACGCAGGATAATCTGGATAATGTTACTCGTTTTTCTATTGCCTATTTTAGAGATTTGCTCAAAAAATATGGCAAAAATAGAGAACGTAAAACAGAAATAACTACGTTTTCAACCATTCAGGCGGCAAAAGTAGTGGCAAATAACACTAAACTTTATGTCAATAAAACAGAAGGTTTTGTAGGTTTTGGACTGAAAAAAGATGAATTTGTTTGTGATTGTTCTAATATTGATGATGTGATTGTTTTTAGGGCTGATGGCAAATTTATTGTTACCAAAATAGCTGATAAAACCTTTGTAGGCAAAGAAATACTGCACGTGGCAATCTTTAATAAAGATGACAAACGAATGGTTTATAATATGATTTATAGAGATGGCGCAGCTGGGGGCAATTATGTCAAGCGTTTTCAGGTTTTTGGTATCACTCGTGACAAAGAAAATGACCTTACCAAAGGCACAGCCAAATCAAAAGTATTGTATTTTACGGCAAACGCCAACGCAGAAGCAGAAATTGTTACATATTATCTTACTGCAAATTGCACCGCCAAAAACAAAGTTTTGGAGTATAATTTTTATGAATTAGACATCAAAGGGCGCAATTCTATAGGAAATATTTTAACAAAATATCCTGTCAGGAAACTTGAAAAAACATCAAATGGCGTATCTACGCTAGGAAAACTCAAAGTTTATTATGATAATAATCTTGGGCATCTCAACACAGACAACAGAGGCAAATTGCTAGGACAATTTGATAATGATGATAAAATTTTGGTGCTTTATACAGATGGCAATTACGAACTACGCAACTACGAGATTACGCAACGCTTTGAGCCTAAAAACATCATTGAAATAAAGAAATTTGAGCCAAAAGACATTATTTCTGCGGTTTGTTTTAGCGGAGAACATCAGCAATATTTCGTCAAGCGTTTTCAGGTAGAAACCACTACACAAGATAAGAAATTTAGTTTTCTGCACGAAAGCAAAAATTCACGCCTTGTATGTGCGACCACGCAGGCGCAACCGCAAGCAGAAATCACCTACCAAAAGCTAGGAGAAAAGGATTTGCAGACATTTGTGTATGATTTGGATATTTTGGCGGAAGTCAAAAATTTCCGTATTTTGGGTACGAAAATAGGGCTTACAGGCATCAAAACCATTAAAATCTTAGAAAAAGTAGAGATAATCAAAGAAGTTTCTAAGGAAATTGTTAGGGAAATTGTTAAAGAAAATTCTTCTATTTCAGTTGAAATTCCTGCAGAAATAACGGAAATGATTTCTACAGAAAATATTTCAGAAGTCATTTCAGAAAAAGAAGAGAGTAAATTTCAAATGAATTTGTTTTAAAAAATGGTGTTATTGTTTGTTGTATTGCTTTCGCAAGTGGCTTTCGCATGTTGGGCAGGGGCAAGCCCAGCCCCTACAAAATACAAATACATTTTTTATTCTAATACTTTTATTTGAATATTTTGTCTTTTAGTATTCTGTTGATATAGAACAAATTACGTCAAAAATTGTAGGGCTGGGCTTGCCCCTGCCCAACATGCGAAATTCATCATAGGCGTTCTATTCGTTTGAAAGATTATGACTATTCAAATGAAGGAATGTATTTTATTACTATTTGTTGTGAAAAACGAGAAAATAAATTTGGGAATATTATCAATAATCAAATGATAATGAATGAGTTGGGAGATATTGCACAGGCACAATGGCAAGAATTAACTACTCGTTTTCCACATATTATGTTAGGAGAATTTGTTGTGGTGCCTAATCATTTTCACGGAATTTTAATTATTGAAAAAGTTTCAAATCCTAATGAAATTACTTCAATTAGTGATGTAGTTGGTGCTTATAAATCACTTGTGATGCATCAAGCATTAAAATTATTTGGAGATAAGCCACTTGGCAAAATATGGCAAAGGAATATGTACGAACATATTATTCGTAATTTAGCTTCCTACAACAAAATAGAAAACTATATCATCAATAATCCTCAAAGTTGGGAAAATGATGTTTATAATCAGCAAAGTTAACAGTAAAAGTACAAATAAAAATTAGTGTAACAAAAAAACTAGATTTTCGTATAAAAATAAGTTAAAACACCACTTTTAATTTTAAATTATACAAATATGACACTTAATTCCATTTGTAAGCTATTTTTGCTAAAAATATTGCTTTTAATGCCTTTTGCGGCACTTTTTGGTCAGCAAAACGCTAATCAAAAACTTAACGAACCTTATAAAGTTTTTCTTGAAAATTCAGAGAAAATAAGAATGCGTTATGTCAAAATGTTGATGGATACAATGCCAAAATATGGCTACCAATCCAAACAAGTAGCAACTATCAATAAAAAAATAGAAAAACTGGATGCTACTGACCTTGCTACTTTTTTAGAATACGAAAAAACTTATGGATTTCCTCAAACAAGCATTTATGGCGCAAAAGCGTCCAATGCGGCTTTTTTGATAGTGCAACACTCAAATCCTGCAATGATGCAAAAATATTTCAAAACTATCAAAAAACTTGCTGCAAAAAATGAAGCTGCTTTGCCTAATGTTGCCCTAATGGAAGACAGGATTTTGATGGATAAAAAGGAAAAACAACTTTATGGCACGCAATATGTGTCAGCCACAACTGCCACAGGAACAGATACAATGTATGTATATGCCATCAAAGACATCAAAAATATAGACAAAAGAAGGAAAAAAATGGGTTTGGGAAGTTTTAAGGCATCTTTGGACGAACACGGATATTCTTATCCAAATTATATTTATAGGAAAGAATAAAAGAGAATAAGTAAAAATTATGTATCTTTGCAACTCATTCAAAGTGAGGATTTCAAAGGAAAGTACAAACAACTAAAAAAATACATAATTAAAGAATAATGACACTAATTAAGTCTATTTCAGGGATTAGAGGCACTATTGGCGGAAAAACAGGCGACAACCTTACGCCCTTAGATGTCGTAAAATATACGTCTGCTTTTGGTTTTTTGCTCAAAACTACCACTGAAAATACAACAAATAAAAAAATAATCATAGGACGTGATGCACGTCTTTCTGGTGAGATGGTGGCTAAACTCGTAGCAGCTACTTTGCAGGGTTTGGGCTTAGATGTAATAGATTTGGGGCTTTCTACCACGCCAACCGTAGAAATAGCCGTTGTGGCTGAAAATGCTATTGGTGGCATTATTTTGACTGCAAGCCACAATCCTATACAATGGAACGCTCTAAAACTTCTTAATGCAAAAGGTGAATTTATTTCGGAAGAAGAAGGGAAAAAAGTGCTTGAAATAGCTGAAAATGAAAGTTTTGAGTTTGCAGATGTCAAAAAAATTGGAACTTATACGCTTGATAACACTTACATAGACAAACATATTGCCCAAATCTTAGCTCTGCAACTCGTTGATGTAGAAGCTATTAAATCAAAAAACTTTCGTGTTGCTGTTGATGCCGTTAATTCTACTGGTGGCATTGCCGTTCCTGCGCTCTTGCGTGCTTTGGGTGTAACGCAAATTGGAGAGTTTTTTTGTGAGCCAAATGGCTTGTTTCCGCATAATCCTGAACCTTTGCCCGAGAATTTGCTACATATTTCAAAAGAAACTCAAAATGGTAAATATGATTTGGGTATTGTCGTTGACCCTGACGTAGATAGGCTGGCGTTTGTGTGTGAAGATGGTTCTTTTTTTGGAGAAGAATATACGCTTGTAGCAGTTGCTGACTATGTTTTGAAAAATAATTTTGACGAAAAAAATAATCTTATTGCAGGAAATACCGTTTCTAATCTTTCCTCTACGCAGGCACTCAAAAATGTTACTCAGAAAGCTGGAGGGCAATATTTTGCCTCTGCGGTGGGTGAGGTGAATGTCGTTACAATGATGAAAGCCAATAATGCCATCATTGGAGGTGAGGGAAATGGGGGCATTATCTATCCAGAACTGCATTATGGACGTGATGCACTTGTCGGAATTGCGCTTTTTTTGACACATTTAGCAAAATCTAACAAAAAAATGACGCTTTTGCGTGCGTCTTATCCTAATTATTTTATCTCAAAAAATAAGATAGAACTCACACCAGAAATCAATGTAGATAAGATTTTGGAAGACATCAAAAATAAATACAAAAAACAAGAAATCCTGACTATTGATGGTGTAAAAATTATTTTTGAGGATACTTGGGTACATTTGCGGAAGTCTAATACAGAGCCTATTATTCGCATTTACTCTGAAGCAGATACAAGACAACTTGCTGATAGTCTTGCTAATAAGATTATAATGGACATCAAAGAAATCATACAAAATTAGTGAAATAGTGTAGTGAGTGGTGAAATAGTGAGTGGTGAAATACATCATTATGACAAAAACATTACACACTACTTCACTACTTCACTACACACTAAAAAAATGAAGTTAATTAGTTTGGATTTGAGCATTATTTCTTATGAAAATGCTTTAAAAGAAATATTGCAACTTGCACACACGCATACGCCCTCGTATGCGTGCTTTGCAAATGTGCATATGACCATAGAAGCACACGACAACCCAGATTTTGCCCAAAAAGTCAATAAAGCTAATTTTGTTTTTACAGACGGGAAGCCACTTTGTCTTGCCCTCAAACTAAAACATAATATCATTCAGCCACGTATTGCAGGAATGGATTTTATGCCAGATATTCTGCAAAAAGCCAATAATCAATTTGGTAATCAAGTAAATAAAGAAAAATTAAACGTATTTTTGTATGGCTCTACCAAAGAAATTTTAGAGAAAATCTCTGAAAAAATCAAAGAAAAATATCCTCAAATCAACGTTTGTGGAAGTATTTCACCACCTTTTATAGAGATTTTGGAAGAAGAAAAACAAAATTATATCAATCAAATCAATAAAGCAAATACACATTTGGTTTTTGTTGCATTGGGTTGCCCAAAACAAGAAATTTGGATGTCGGAAAACTCTCCACAAATAAATGCTGTTTTGCTAGGCGTTGGAGGTGCTTTTCCTGTATTTGCCCAAATGCAAAAGCGTGCGCCTAAGATATTACAAAACCTTGCTTTAGAATGGGTTTTTAGACTTTCCCAAGAACCAAAACGCCTTTTTAGAAGATATTTTTATACTAATTTGAAATTTTTGAAGTTGTTGAAATAACTGTTCTTTTACCACATAGACATATAGAAGACATAGAAATACAGAAAAATATCAAAAAAAGCCTTTCAAGTACAATGTTTGGAAGGCTCTTTTTAATATTTTTTTTGAGAAAATTTGTTTTAGATATTTTTAAGTATTACTTTTATGCTTACAAATTTTTAATCTTAATTTTAACTTAAATTTCATTTAACAATGACAAAATTATCCAGAATCTTTATGTTCCTCGTCTGCCTTCTGACGAGTGGTACGTGGGTCACGCAGGCATACGGGCAAGCTATTTTGCCTAACCTTGCGCCTGCAAATACAGGGACTGCAAGTGCCTTACGTGGTCCAAATGGAACTCTCGCCTCTATGCGAGCAGTAACAATAGTGAGAGCATCAGAGATTAACCCCTTACTTGGTGCAACAAACACCATTCAAAGCTTTGGTTTTGGCTTGAGTACGCCATCAACAGCAGTTTTTGGTGGTACAGTAAATATTTACCTTGTAAATACTACTGATGTTGTTAATAATAAAGGTTTTGATTGGACACTAGCGTTGGCAGGAACAACAACCCCAGTAACTCCAGCAATGACACAAGTTTGTAACAACTGTGCGTTTTCTGTGCCTATTGGTTCAACCAAATACGATATCACACTTGGCACACCATTTGCGTATACGGGTGCAGGTGTTTATGTAGCGTATGATTTTAATGTTACAACTACTTATGTGGCTTCTCCAGCAACTCCTGCAGCAACAGTAATAACGAATCTTGATGCTGTGGGTGTTTTAGCAAGTAACCAAGGAGCAGTAGCGTCTAATGTCCTCGGAACGGCTCTTTCTCTTGTTCGTCCTGAGTTCCGCTTTGGCACAATCAATACCTTTGCTAATGATATTGGAGTAGTAGGAATGGTTGCGCCAGGCAAAATGCCTGTTGGTGTTTCACTCCCAGTTGCAATAAGAGCAACTATTATTAACAGAAGTTTGACAAGTAAGTCAGGCATACCCGTTACAGTTACGATAGGTGCATTTACAAATACACAAACAGTAACGGGTCCAGTATTACCTGGAGAAACTGCTACCGTAACATTTGCGAACTTCACGCCTACTGTTGTAGGGGTTGCACCTATTGTTGTTTCTGTTCTTGTGACTGGTGATAGTTACACGCCTAACAATAGCCTTTCTCTAGGCTTTGAAGCGACTTGTGGTACATTTAGTGCGGCTAATTCAGGTCCACTAGGTTCTAATAATGGCATTGGATTTGGTGTAGGTGGGGGAGTACTATTGGCGAAGTTTAAAGCCACTAGTAATGTTACCCTCACAAGTGCTAAAATAACACTCTCTGATGCTGCTGCCAATTCTGGTAATATTGTAAAAGGGGTTGTAACTGACCTTGCAGGTAATATACTTGCGGTATCAGCTGATTATACAATATTAGCTACAGATGTAAATACACAAAAAACTTTTACGTTTCTAGTGCCACCCGTAATTACAGCTAATACTGATTTCTTGGTTGGACTATGGCAAACAGCAGCAATTGGTGCGGCTTACCAACCTCTTGCTTTTCAACGCAGTTCTTCTCAAGCGGGCTTCTTACCTTTGTCAAATAATATTGCCGTACTTGATGCTGGTATATTATTTGGAACAGGTCCTGCACCAGCAACTGGGGCTACAACCGTTGGAGGTGCGCCAGGAGCGCAGACAATCACCACAAGACCAATGATTGACGTGGTAATAGCTAATATTGTATTTACTAATACGGTGGCAACAGTAGCTACAGCAGGGGTGCCTTACTCGCTTAATGCAGGTGCTACGGCTACTTCAGGTATAATTACGTATTCTGTAGGTACTCCTTCTTTGCCTGCTGGTCTTTCAATTAACGCTACTACTGGTCTTATCTCTGGTACACCGACAGTGGGAGTAGCAGTACCGTCAACAGCTTATACAGTAACAGCTACTACTCCTGGTGCTTGTAGTGCTACACAAACTTACACTTTTCAAGTAACAAGCACTACAGTACTTCCTGCTTGTACTCCCGTAATCATTACTCCTCTACTTAGTGCATTAAACTTCTTAGTTGGAGTGGCTATCACTCCTGTTACTTTGGGTGCTAGTGGTGGTGATGCAGGTGTTACTTATGCTTACACTATTTTAACTGGTACTGGTGCACCTGGTCCATTGCCTGCTGGTCTTACGCTTGTGGCTGGAGTTATCTCTGGAACGCCAACTGGTCCAGTAGGAACATCAGGTTCATTCACAGTGGTAGCTACTACTACGCCACGTAGTTGTGTAGGAAATGCTACTTATACGTATGCAATAAAATCTGCTTGTGCGGTTGTCTTAGCTGCTACTGGTCTTCCAGAGGGTATTGTTGGAACTCCTTACACTTATACTTTTGTAGCTACTGGTGGGGTTGGTGCAACTTATGAATTTACTACGCCTGCAACTTTGCCTGCTGGTCTTACTTTGAATACTGCTACTGGAGTTCTTTCTGGAACGCCTACAGTTGCTGCTAGCATTACACTTTTAGTAACTGCAAAAACGCCTACGCCTACTTGCTCTGCAACTGTTGGTTATGGCTTGACTGTTAGGCTAAACTCTATTACAAGTATTGATAATTCTTTGGCTAACTTGGTTAAAGTTTCTCCAAATCCTAGTAAAGGTGATTTCAATATTGATTTCAGTACAATAAATATGGCTAAATCTTCTGTACGTGTGTATGACGCACAAGGTAAAGTTGTATTTACTTCTGAAAATAACAGTAACTTGATGACTATCTCTTTGGATAAATTTGCTAATGGCATTTATTTGATGGAAGTAGAAACTTCAAAAGGCAGAGTCTTGAAAAGATTAGCTAAACAATAAAAACAAACTAGGATTTTTAGGATTTAAAGATTGTAGGATAATGCAAAATACAATTTTTAATCCTAAAAATTTTAGTAAAGAAAGTCAATAAAGACTGATTACCTTTATTGATAAAGATTAGGATAACAAAAAACACCAAACAAACTTTAAGTTTGTTTGGTGTTTTTTATTTATAATAGAGTTTATGAATAATTCTATTTTTAACCACCCCTAACCCCTCCTTAGGAAGTAGGGGGACTTTTCAAAGACATTTTTGAGTTATTCATAAACTCT